>CALWBZ010000092.1 GCA_944376225.1 uncultured Clostridia bacterium
CATTATGTTCCGGAGAAAAAATATGCTTATTTCGACGCTCGAAAGATTGTACTTTCTTTGAGCGCCTTCGGGAAGATTTCGCCTCACAAAGCCTTCAAGTGTCTCTTCCCCCACAAAAAAGCAAAACTCTAAAAAGAAAGCGCCCGCCGGACGCTTTCTTGTCATGTCAAAAAATGTGTGCTGTCGCGAGATTGGGCAGCTAAATTCATACGCTGCTTTTCAAAGAAAGATTTGAAAATTCTCAGCAGCGTACAAGTTGTACGCTGCTGAAAGAAACTCAAGCAGTAATCTACTGACAGCGTATGAATTTTTTCAGTGCAGCTCATCTTGTACGCTGGGATGAGATCCTGCAGCTGGAATCTTCTGACAGCGTATGAATTTTCTTCTATACAGCTTATCTTGTACGCTGCGAGGAGATTGGGCTGCTAGAATCTTTTGCGAGCGTATGAATTCATACGCTCGGATGAGATTTTACAGCAGAAATTTGCAAATTGCGTGTGAATTTTCTCGTGCTGTTGTCGCGGTGCGATAGCTCCTTCTCTTATTCTTCCTTGAGAATCAGCCGACGGGCGTTTTTCTCCATAACCGATTCCAGTTCCTCGTCGCTCAGCGACTCGAAAAGAACGGCTTCCACATACATGCCCGGATTGCAGATGGGATAATCTGTCCCAAACAAGATCCTGTCCTTTCCCACCTTGTCTAAGCCGTGACGAAGCATGCCGTAGCGAAACAGTCCTGTACCGCTCAGATCCAGATACACATTCTCATGCCGACGGATCCGCTCTAAATTTTCCTGATAGTCCGCCCCGTCTCGGGGATGGGCCACGATGATCGTCAGATGGGGATAGAGGGCGGCGAATCTCTCCAAATCCTCATCCGTCGTGGGGTGAACATTCACCGTCATTCCCATCTCCTGGGCCAAGGTAAAGATCTCCCCCGCTTCCTTCGCGGCATAGGAATCCCATCCCATCATATAAGGAACCAATTCCCCAATGAGGCGCACGCCCTGACGGGCCATCCTTTCTATCTCCTCGCAGGACTCTTTGGGGAACGCGGGATGTATATGAATGCCCGGGGTATAAAATCCATCGTAAAGGTCTCTCAGGCGAAGCGCCGCTTCGTTCAGTTCACGGATCGGTTCCCAGGATCTTCCGTCCACTCGCTCGATCACGGAGCCGCAACAGTGCCCGATGCCGGCCCTCTCTAAATCCTCACGGAAGAACTCCGGATCCTTAACTCCCTCCGAATATCGTCCCGAACGCTGACTGATTGTTTCAAACGGATGCACATGCGCGTCGATGATCTGCACGATAATCCCTCCTTGATTGTGTTTTTTTATGGAATATGTTATACTGAAAAAACAGGGGCATGATCTTCATCCCCATCAAACTATAGAAAAGAGGACATCTCATGAAACCAAAACTTCCCCGTAAAACTATTCTTCTCTCTCTGATTTTAATTGCCATCGCCGTCGTTCACCTGATCTACGGATGGATCCGCGGTGAATATCAGTGGATCTGGATCGTCCTATGCCTCGTCGCGGCCGTGGTCAATGTGCTGGCCGAACGCTACCTGACCTCCTCTAAGGATGCTGAGGATCCCGAGAAGCGGGAATAAGCCAGCCTTTTTGAACGCATTCCGCGAGCATTTCCTCCACCCAGGGCCATATCTCCGGCACCGCCTCTCGGATCATCCCGACTCTTCCCCGCACCTGATCCTCCGTCACATGCCCTAGCTTCCAGGTATGCCCCTGGGTCATATAATTGCTGAGGAAGGGCTGCAACCGGTCCATGGCGACGGCAAAACGAGCATCCGGCGTCTCCTGGCGATCGAATTCCTCCCACAGGGCGCGATATTCCGCTCCCTGTTCCTCCGGCAGTATGGCAAACAGACGATCCGCCGCTTCCTTCTCTCGCTTTTCTTTTGTCTTGTTTCCTTCCGGATCATAGGCAAAGGTATCCCCCGCGTAGATCTCCACCAGGTCATGCACCAAGACCATGCGCAGGACGCGCAGCAGATCCGCCGATGGATCCTGTCGGTACTCCAGCAAGGTCATGGCCATCATGGCCAGATGCCAGGAATGCTCCGCGTCCGTCTCTCTGCGGGAGCGGTCCATGAGCAATGTCTGCCGGTAGACGGACTTCATCTTGTCGATTTCAGCAAGAAAGTTTATCTGCTTTTCGAGACGTCTTTTGTCCATATTCTGTCCTCCTGAGAAAAACCCCGTCGGAGATCCCGGCGGGGTTTTTATTTGCGGCCGTTAGCCGATCAATTCCATCGTGTCTCTGGCGATCATCAGCTCTTCGTTGGTCGGGATGAGCAGGGCGGCCACCTTGGAATCTTCCGTGGAGAAGACCACTTCCTTACCGCGCACGTTATTCTTCTCATCGTCCACCTGAAGACCCAGGAAGCCGAGATACTCACAGATTTCCTTACGAACCAGCGCGTTGTTTTCTCCAAGGCCTGCCGTGAAAGCGACGGCGTCCACACCGTTCATCGCGGCGGCATAGGCACCAATATACTTGGCTACTCGATATACAAAAGCGTCGTTCGCACGGATCGCGTCCGTATTGCCCTCGGCGCATCCGTTCTCGATCTCACGGAAATCGCTGGAGATCTCGGACAGGCCCAGAACACCGGACTCCTTATTGAGCACGTTCATCATCTGATCGATATCCAGATTATCCTTATGCATGATATACTGCAGGATCGCGGGATCCAGATCGCCGCTGCGGGTACCCATGATCAAGCCTTCCAGAGGCGTCAGGCCCATGGAGGTGTCTACGGATTTGCCGCCGTTGACGGCGCATACGCTGGCGCCGTTCCCCAGATGGCACACTACGATCTTCAAATCCTCGGCGGGCTTACCCAACACCGCCGCCACACGCTGAGATACGTACCGATGAGAGGTGCCGTGGAACCCGTAACGACGCACCTGATAATCCTTATAATACTTATAAGGAATTCCGTACAGGAACGCCTTCTCGGGCATGGTCTGATGGAAAGCCGTATCAAATACCGCTACCATGGGCGTGTTCGGCATCAGCGCCATGCAGGCTTCGATACCGATCAGGTTCGCCGGATTATGCAGAGGCGCCAGCTCGGAGCACTCCTCCATCGTCTCGATCACTTCTTTGGTGATGACCACAGAACTCGCGAATTTCTCTCCGCCGTGAACCACGCGATGTCCCACCGCACAGATCTCGTCCATGCCGGCGATGACGCCGTGATCAGGATCCGTCAATGCCGCCAGCACCATTTCCACCGCCTTATGATGATCCGGCATGGGCTCTTCCTGAACCACCGCGTCCTTACCCGCAGGCTGATGCTTCAGCCGGGAACCGTCGATTCCGATACGCTCCGCCAGTCCCTTGGCTACGACTTCCTCCGTCTCCATATCGATCAGCTGATACTTCAGAGAGGAGCTGCCGCAATTAATAACCAATACCTTTTTCATAACTGTTTGTCTCCTTATAAGTAATAAATTCTCTTATCGCTTCGCCTGCGCCTGTACCGCGGTGATCGCTACGACGCCCACGATATCCTCCGCGGAGCATCCCCGGGACAGATCGTTGATGGGAGCCGCGATCCCCTGGGTGATGGGACCGTAGGCTTCTGCCTTCGCCAAACGCTGCGCCAGCTTGTAACCGATGTTGCCCGCGTCCAGATCCGGGAACACCAAGACATTCGCCTTGCCCGCCACGTCGCTGCCCGGCGCCTTGGAGCTTCCTACGGAAGGAACGATCGCCGCGTCGAGCTGCAGCTCTCCGTCCAGCTTCAGATTCGGGTTCTCTTCCTTAGCAATACGGGTTGCTTCCAGAACCTTATCCACGTCCGCGTGCTTAGCGCTTCCCTTCGTAGAATGGGACAGCATCGCCACGATGGGCTCCTTCTGCACCAACAGTTCAAAGGACTGCGCGGAAGACTGGGCAATGGCCGCAAGCTCCTCGGGATTGGGATTCTGTACCAAGCCGGAATCTCCGAAAATAAACGTACCCTCCGCGCCGTACTCGCAGTTCGGCACCACGATAACAAAGAAAGCGGATACCAGCTTGGTGCCAGGAGCGGTCTTGATGATCTGCAAGGAAGGCTTCAGCGTATTCGCCGTAGAATGGCAAGCGCCGGATACAACGCCGTCCGCGTCTCCCATCTTGACCATCATGCAAGCAAAATACATGTACTCGTGCAGCAGCAGATCCTTCGCCATTTCATAGGTCATGCCCTTTTTCTGACGAAGCTCTACCAGTTTCTCGATATAGGCCTCTGTCTTCTCACAGGTAGCGGGATCTACGATCGTCGCCCCGCTGATGTCAAGGCCCTGACTGTTCTTCTCCACTTCTTCTTGGCTTCCGATGATGATCAGATTGGCTAAGCCCTCCTTCAAAACGACGGCCGCGGCCTCAAAAGTACGCCGATCCATCGACTCCGGCAGCACAATCGTCTTCTTGTCCTGCTTGGCTCTTGCCTTTACACTATCCAAAAATGCGCTCATGGACTATTGTCCCCTTTCTGTATATAAAAACTCGTGCATTGACACGTCAATTATATTATAATCCAAAATCTCGGAAGAGACAAGGGATTTTTCGGGATTTTTCAATAACTTTCCAAAGTAATTCTTCTTTTTTGACCATATCCCGATTCGCCCCTGTACAAACCTTCCTTCATCGATTATAATGAGATCATTCCTAAGTGTCTGGAGGTTTTACTGTGAAGGAAGAAATCTATACCATTCCCGTCATGGACGGGTTCAAGGACGGGACGGAGTGTCCCTTCTGTTCCATGTATCGTCGGCTGGAGTCGGACAGCGTCCATTTTGTTCTCAGTCCCTCTTATATGGAAGTGGACGTACGGGGAGAGACGAACGAGAAGGGATTCTGCCAGATCCACATGAAACAGCTCTACGAACAAGGCAATTCCCTCGGGCTGGCGCTCATGATGCATTCCCATCTAAAACATCGCATAGAGGGTCTCTCCCAGGCTCTTTCTAAAGCGGAAGGGGAAAAACCCGTAAAATCCGGATGGTTCTCCAAGAAAGCCTCTTCTGAGACCGGTTCCCTACCGGAGCTTCGTGATCGCTGGAAGACTTCCTGCTACATCTGCGACCGGATTGAAACCTCTTTTTCCCGTTTTCTTTCTACATTTTTTCATATGTGGAAGAAACAGCCGGATTTCCGCGCCCTCACGGAACAGTCTAAGGGATATTGTCTCGACCATTTCCTCATGCTCTATCAGGAGGCGGAGCGATATCTAAAGGATGCGGATCTAGCGTCCTTCCGCGATACGATCCGCAAACAGGAATTCGAAAACCTGAACCGTATGGCCGACGAGCTGGAATGGTTCACCCTGAAGTTCGACTACCGCTATAAGGACAAGCCCTGGAAAAACAGCCAGGACGCCCTTCCGCGCACAATCCTAAAGGTAGGCAGCCAGTTCGTCGAAAAGGATAAAAAGTAATCGAAAACGGCCGCTGCCCGGGCCAAGGCAGCGGCCGTTTCTCTATGCTTGTATGGGTTGCCCCTGATCATCCTCCCGATCCCGATTCGGTATCTTTCGGACGACCACGATGAAGCAGATAATGTGCACCGCCGCCGTAATCGTCCAGGATATGGGGTATGAGATATAGAGCGTGGTCAGCGATCTCTCCCACTGGAAGAAGGTGAAGATCCAAAGCACTCGGATACCGCAGGCGCCTGCCAGAGAGACGATCATGGGCATAATCGAATATCCCAGTCCCCTCAGACACCCTACCATCACGTCCATAATCCCACAGGTGAAATAGGTCAGACAGATGATCTCCATCCGCAGCATCCCGTACCGAATGACTTCCGGATCGGTGTTATAGATCGCCAGAAGCACCGGCGCGCACAAAAAGGCGATGCCTCCCAGCAAAAGCCCCACGCCGGAGACGATCAGCACCCCGTTTCTCATGATCTTACGGATTCGTTTATACTGCCCCGCCCCGTAATTCTGACTGGTAAAACTGATGGCCGCCTGATAAATGGCGTTCATACAGGTGTAGATAAAGCCTTCGATATTGGATGCCGCCGCGTTTCCCGCCATGGCCACATCCCCAAAGGAATTCACCGAGGATTGGATCAGTACATTCGAGATACTGAAGATCGATCCCTGAATCCCCGCGGGAAGTCCCACCCGGATCATCTTCATCAGGGGTTCCTTATGGATCTTCATTTCTTTAAGATGCAGCTTGATCGCTCCGTTGGAGCGGATGAGACACAGCAGGACCAGAACCGCGGAAACGCACTGCGACAACACCGTGGCCAAGGCCACGCCCGCCACTCCCATGTGGAAGACCAGTACGAAAAACAGGTTCATGATCACGTTCAAGACGCCCGCGATCGTTAGGAAATACATGGGACGCTTGGTATCTCCCACCGCCCGCAGGATGGCGCTGCCGAAGTTATACAGCATGATCACCGGCATGCCTCCGAAATAGATCCGTACATAAAGGGCGGCCTGATCGAGCACATTGTCCGGCGTTCCCATGAGCCGCAAAAGAGGTTCCGCCAAGGCGATGCCGATAAAGATCATGACGACGCCGCAAACCAGACTTAAAAGGATCGCGGTATGTACGGTCTTACTGACCATCTCTGCTTCCCGGGCGCCATAGTACCTGGCGACCACCACGTTCGCTCCCACGGAAAGGCCGATCAGAAGGTTAATCAAAAGATTGATCAAGGAACCGGTGGAACCCACCGCCGCCAAGGCGGTACTGCCGACATATTGCCCTACCACGATGATATCCGCCGCGTTGAATAACAGCTGCAGCACGCCGGAAAGCATCAGCGGAAAAGAAAAGAACAGCAATTTGCGAAACAGCGGCCCGTGACACATGTCCATTTCATAGGATCTTCCTCTCATTCCGCCTTCACCCCCATTCTCATGCGATAACTGATGGATACGTCAAAGGATTCTTTCCCCAAAAGGCCTTCCAATTCCTCCCGAAAAGCCCGGATCATGTCCGCTGCCTCCTCGGGATAATTTTTTACAATATATTGCGCGCTGCTCCTGGAAAGGGCCATCTTTACAAGGCGCTCGGCGTCGCATTTCTCTTGATTGGAAAAAAAGAGCTCCCGGCTATACAGAAAATACCCTGACTCCCGAATATGTTTTAAGTGCTCGCTCTTCTTCCAGCGGATGATTCCACGCTTCGCCCCCTCCGGATCCAAAGCGCCGAGATCCCTTGAAAACTTCTGAAAGGCGAGCTCCGCCTTCCATCCACAGGAAGGGGGCCATTCATAATCGATGGTAGAAAAAATCCCTCCTGGCCTCAGGATCCGACTGATTTCTTTGAGCGTGGCGGCCGGCTCCATCCAGTGAAACGCCTGGGAGCTCACCACGATGTCCGCCCAGGCATCCGGCAGTCCCGTCTCCTGTCCGAAGGCCTGTCGGAAGGAAAGCCCTTCTCCCTCCTTTTGCCGGGCCCGACGGATCATGTCTCCGTTGGGTTCGATCCCGAGGACTTCCTTCGCCCGTCCTCTCCAGATTTCCGTAGAGATTCCCGGTCCGCAGCCTAAATCCACCACTCTTTCGGGTGTCCTGCCCAAGTATTCTGTCAGAATCTGTACCGGATATAATGGCACTCTGGGCCTGGCCGTATCGTATAGATCCGCCATCCCGTCGAAACGATCGCCGTTTCCTAATACGTTCTCCATTCCGCCGCTTCCTTCTTTCTGCTCAGATTTCTCCTTTGATAACAAGAATAGAGGGCCTTTCTTTCTCCCTCTATTCTTTGTCGAAACGTATATTCATCTTACCACAGATACTGCCGGCTGACAAGCCCCTCTTTTATTTCGGAAAATCCACGACCGAAATACACTCCGGCGGAACCCGCGAATAACAGAGCGCCTCCCATCCGTACCGTTCCTCTATTTTGTCTTCCGGCAGATCCACCGCTAAAAGGATCAGATCCTTCTCATCGTACACGTAACGAATATTCTCGCCGAGCCAATGCCGCATGGCATAGGTCACTTCCTCCAATTCCTTGAAAAAATAGACTGCCCTGCGCTGCTCCATCATCATGTCGGACAAAAAACCGTACTGGGGCAGGAGCCCCTCTTCCATAATCGAATCCAGATTCTTTCTGGACGTCACATGGTACAACTTGCCCATTCTCCACGTCTCCCTTCATTCAATTCCCCATTTAAGGATTAAGAATAGAGACGAAAGAAGAGGTAAAATCTCCAATTTTCATCCGCTCTTTATGAAAAATCAGGGAAGTTTCTTGCCGCATCGGTTGCAGAAGTCGTAATCCTGCCCGACGGGCGCGCCGCAGTAAGGGCAAAATCTATGCTCCCGACTTTCCTTCTCGTTTCTCGTCCCCGCGTTTCCGAATCTCTCGTTCAGCGGGTCCGTCTCTTCTCCTTCTTCCGTAATGTCGAAGGCAGAATAGCGATTTTTGCCGGTGGCGTTCTTGAATTGATAGATCGCCTGTACAATGGCGATCGCGATGAAGACGATGCCAAAGAGGGCAAACAAACCGCCGCCTGTTTTTGCGGCAATGACCGTCCATATGACGCCAAACAAACCCACCAGCACGCTCATGACTCCTCCCATCATCGACGGGCCCCTTCCCGGCTTGATACTCTTCATGTTCCGCTCTCCTTTCTTGTTCTTTTACAAATTCTATGGCCGCGATATCGCGGACATTTAGGATTTTAGGCGATAGGTTCTGTTGCGATTGCTGCCCTCCGCTACAACAATACCATCATCGATCAATTCTTTTAGCAGTTGTTTGATCCGTGTACTTTTCACGCCAAGGAGCTCCGCGAGTTCTGTATTCTTAGCTGAAATATGGTCTGTTAAATAAGCAATAATCTCGTTTTTCTGTCGAGAAGATTTTATCGTCACTTTTTTACCGTCACTTTTTATCGTCACTTTTTTATCGTCACTTTGCTTGAGCTTCAGTTCCACTACGATACGGTCAGGTTCAGAGGTTTCGGAGATAACGGGGATTGCCCATCCCTGATCACGCCACGCGCCGAAAATGAGAGGGATCCCGCTTCCGGAACGCTCGCCAATATCGATCAGATTAAACATTTTCAGCATTGTTCCGTTTCGTGGGTCAGATACGCCGCCACTTTTCGCGGCATCAACCTCAATGCGGAATCCTCCAGGATTCGCCATAGTAATGGCATCCTTCGTTTTAATAATAACTAGGCCTTGCCTGCCATAATAGTCGGCATGGACTAAGCAATTCGCCAACGCCTCCACACCCAGCAAAATAATACCGCCATGGGTATTAGCGAAGGCGGAGTAGGTCTCCCAAATACTCTTGGGCAAGCCGCCGAGAGCTTTTTTTGCCTCGATTCGGTTATTCTCCCGATACTGATCTATCTTTGAAAAATCAATCATGTTACTCCCCCTTCACAATTTCAGTACCAAGTTTACACAGACACAATATAATCTTAACACAGGAATTTCGTTTTGTCTATCGGAAACTCTTTTTCCGGCCGCGATATCGCGGACATTTAGGATTTCAGACAATATTAAGGGCATTGCAAGAATCGCTGAATCCCTTAGATTCACGATTTTACAATGCCCTTATCCTTCTTAACCCCTTATTTTACTGATAATCTACATTCGATCCGTCGTAGGTCATAGCCACAAGCTCCATGTAACGATCAAGACCCATGTCTCGAATTTCCTGTACATAATCATCCCACTCGTCCAGGCTTCGCTCTCCCAGCGTAAAGGCAGTGGAGTTGACCTTCACATACTCATCAATATCGGCCTTCAGCGTGGAGAACTCTTCCGCGGCGACCTCGTCCTCATTCCAGGACAGCGCCGGGATCCCCGTATTGACATAATAGGGCTCATACAGTAAGGCGGCCTCATAGAGCAGGGTATCCAAAGACCCGTCTTCAGCCGTCGCGCCGTAACGAATGCGCTCCCAGTCGTTACGCGGCGTGGTATGATTGTACCAGACCACATTCTGCATGGCGGCCAAGTTAAACAGACGCACATACGAAGTAGATTCTCCGTAGATAGAAGGTTCGTCTACAATCTCATAGTCCACGCCCTCTTCCACACCGTACTCCTGAATCAGACGGCCTTCCTCGCTGATCCAGAAATCCAGCCATTGCATGGCGATCTTCGGATTCTCGCAAACCGTCGTAATGGTACAACGAGGCTTAAATTCACCGTAACCATTTGTAGCAGCCTGCTTGATGCCCGTAGGTCCTTCCAGCGGTTCTACCACTGTATAGTCGCCGGGTAACGTCGCCGCGGTACTGTCGATGACTTCTCCCTGATATGCCGCGGTAAAGCACCCCACAACGGACTCCTCCTCGGAACCCGCGTTCAGGATGGCCTTAAACTGCGACTTATCCTGTGTAAAGGTTTCTTCCGCGATCAGTCCTTCCTCATACAGATGATGAATCCAGGTCAGCGCTTCCTTATAATTATCCTGAATTCCCGCGAGCTGCCATACGCCGTCGTCATCTTTATATACGCCGCGGATGGACTGCAGCTGCCAAGGATAGACCAGGAAATAGAACGGGCTGCCGCCCCAAGCGTCCAGAGAGGACATATAGGGGATCTCATCCGTCGTATCTCCGTTGCCGTTCATATCGTTATCGCGGAAAGCGATCAGCATCTGCTCGAACTCCTCCGTGGTCTTCGGAGACTCGATTCCCAACTGATCCAGCCAGCTCTGCTTCACAAACATCTTGTACGTGGAGTACATATGTTTTCCGGTATCATTATACCACAGAGAATAGATATGTCCGTCGGGCGCCCGCAGATAATCTTTATACTCCGGATGCTCCTCAAACACCTGGTTAGCGTAATAAGCGTAATTATCGATCAAGTCGTCCAAGGGCTCGATCACGCCGCCGTTACGCATCATGATCAACTGATCCGTGTTCAGCTCGCAAGCGTACACGTCCGGATATTCTCCGTTCGTAAACGTCAGGTTAAGCTGTGTGGTAAAGTCTGCGGAGGGAGCCTGAATCCAGTTAATGTGAACCCCCGTCTGTTCCTCATACCACAGCGTGGTCTTATTGGTTTCAAAATCTTCTACCTGGGGAAGAAGTTTTGTAAAGACGGTAAGCTCTACCGTCTCGTCCGTCAAGGGCCAGGCATAGACTTCCGATACCGTCTCATCGCTCGTCGGTTCCTCGGATTCTTCTCCTGCCTGGGACGATTCCTGAGCGGAACTTTCCGCCCGGCTTGTCTCCTGCGGAGTGCTGCTGTTACCGGTATCGCCGCCGCATCCCATCAGGGACGAAGCGATCAGGACCGCGGCCAGCAGCCATGCAAGTGACCTCTTCATATCATTTACCTCCTCGTAAATAAAGATTATGCTAAACCGGTAATCCCGGAATCAGCCTTTGATCGCGCCGATCATGATTCCCTTGACAAAATACCGTTGGATAAACGGATAGAGAATCAATACGGGCAGAGACGCCACGATGATCAACGAGTATTTCATCACGTTCTTTCGTTCTTCCATTCCCTGCTGGGCAATAATATCCGTGGAGGTCTCCGTGGGATCCAGGGTATTCGTGATCAAAATTTCCCTCAGGATGACCTGCAGGGGATACTGGGAACGATCCGTCAGGTAGATCATCGCGTTAAAATAAGAATTCCAATGACTCACCGCGTAAAATAACCCAACTACGGCCAAGATCGGCACGGACAGGGGCAGCACGATGCTGCGCAGGAAATTAATATTCCCGCAGCCATCCAACTGCGCCGACTCCAGGAGTTCCGCGGGGATCTGCGTGTCAAAATAAGTTCGCATCACGATCATGTTGTAGGTGGACATGGCTCCCGGCAGCACGATGGACCAGATCGAATTTAACAGCCCCAGATCCTTAACCACCAGATAAGTGGGAATGAGTCCGCCGTTAAAATACATGGTAATCATACATAGGACCATGACAAAACCTCTTCCCTTAAAGTCCTTTCGGGACAGGGGATAGGCACAGCAGATCGTCACCAGCAAATTAATGATCGTTCCTACGATGGTATAAACAATCGAATTCCAGTAACCGCTCCAGATGTATTTGTACTCGAAAATGGCGTTATATCCCTGCAAAGACCATTTTTCCGGTATCAGCGACAATCCCATCTTCGTCACCTGCGCGTTGAAGGAAGCGAAGAAGATATATAACAGAGGATAGGCGATGATGATCAGAAGCAGCAGCAAAATGATAAAATCCACGGTCAAAAACACACGATCGCTAAATGTGTGTCGAATCGCCCTTTTCGTCTTAGCGTTTGCCATAATGATTCCTCCTTACCATAACGAGCTTCCGCTCGCCTTCTTGGCGATACCGTTAACCGTCACCAGAAGGATTACATTAATCACGGAGACAAAAAGCCCGACCGCCGTAGAATAAGAATATTTCGGCATGGAGGAAGTCAGTCCCTGCTTATATACGTAAGTATCGATGACCTCGGATACCTGTAGGTTCATGTCGTTTTGCATCAGAAAGACTTTCTCATATCCTACGCTCATGACCGAACCGCATTGCATGATGAACATGATCATCACGGTGGGCAGGATGCTGGGAATGTCGATATGCCATACCCGTTTCATGATGGTGGCGCCATCCATGATCGCGGCTTCATGGAGCTCCGGCGACACCCCCGCCAGAGCGGCGATATAGATGATGGAAGCATATCCGATTCCCTGCCAGACTCCGCTCCACACATAGATGTGATAGAACATTTCCTTACGTCCCATGAAGTTGATGGCCTCTCCGCCAAAAGCGGTGATCAAAAAATTGATCAAACCGTTTCGCGTGTCCAAAAACTGTAAAATAATGGAGACCATGACAACGGTGGAAATAAAATGAGGGGCGTAACTGATGAGCTGCACCGTTTTCTGAAAACGCCGGAAGGGAATGTAGTTCAAAAGTATCGCCAGGACAATGGACAAGGGAAAGGTGGCCAGGGAATACAGACTGATGCACAGTGTATTGCGAATGATGGACCAGAACTTATGATTGGTGATAAACTGTTCAAAATATTCCAATCCGACCCAGGGGCTTCCCTCGATTCCCCGTACCGGCTGATATCGCTTAAAGGCGATCTGTACGCCGTACATGGGAATGTACTTAAAAACAATCAGATAAATCACCGGAATCGCGACCAGAAGGTACAGACTCCAGTTCTTGTAGACCTCTCGCTGAACGGATTGCAGCATGGACCTACCCTTTTTCTTCTTTGGTTTTTCTTTCATATTGACCCCCCTTGGCTTCTTTTGACTAAATTATATATCAATTGGCCAAATCCGTCAATACCCATTTCATATTTTCTGTTCCGATTGTTCACATCTTATCACAAGATGGCCTCTTTCCGCTGTTTCCTCCATATTCTGTTCGATTTTTTCCGGTAGTTCAAGCGATATTTCCTCCATTTATTCAAAACCTCTTTCTTCTGCCGGCACATAAAAAAGAGGTGCAGCAAAAATGAATCAGATCATTTTACTGCACCTCATTGCCGACGATAAACTTTTACTTACCCGCGATCGTTCCGGAATAATCGACGCCGGAACTTCCATAGAACTTGCCGGCCAGTTCCAGATATCGATCCATGCCGATATCCTTCAGTTCTTGTACGAAGGCGTCAAATTCGTCCAAGCTGCGCTCGCCGGTCGTAAACGCGGTGGACTGGGTCTCGATATAATCGTTAATGTCCGTCTTCAGCGTGTCGTACTCTTCCGCTTCTACCTCATCCTCGATCCAGAACAGCGCCTTTAGGCCGGTGGGAACATAATAATCCTCGTAAAGCAGCGCCGCCTGATACAGGAGGGTTTCCTGAGAACCGTCCTCTAAGGCATTGCCATAGCGGATTTCCTCCCAGTCATGACGCGGAACCGTATGGTTATACCAAACGATGTTCTGCAGGGTGGACTGGGACAATTCGAACAAACGCTCATAGGAAGTCGGCGAACCATAGATGGAGGGCTTGTCCACGATTTGATAGTCCACTCCCTCTTCTACTCCGTACTCCTGATACAGCCGTCCATCCGGGCACAGCCAGAAATCCAGCCACTGAATGGCGATCTTCGGATTTTCGCATACGCTGGTGATGGCGCAGCGAGCCTTAAAATCGCCGTAACCATTACTGGGCGCGATCTTCTGTCCGGTGGGTCCTTCCAAAGGCTCGATGGGCGTATAATCTCCCTGCTGGATATAGGAAGCATTATTGATGACATCTCCCTGATACGCCGCGGTGAAACATCCTACGATCGTCTCTTCCTCGGAGCTGGCGTTGATGATCGCCTTAAACTGGTTCTTATCCTGGGTGAAGGTTTCTTGCGCGATCAGTCCCTCCTCATACAGATGATTCAGCCAGGTCAGCGCGTCCTTATACCCCGCCTCCGCCGCGGCTAAGTGCCAGGTGCCGTTCTCATCCTCATAAATTCCGTCCATGGATGTCATCTGGAAGGGGCAGATAAAATAGCAGAAGGGGGTACCGCCCCAGGCCTTGAAGGAAGACATATAAGGAACCTCATCCGTGGGATCCCCGTTGCCGTTCATGTCGTTATCCCGGAAGGCAATCAGCATGTCCTCAAATTCCTGGGTGGTCGTGGGCGCGTCCATCCCTAACTGGTCCAGCCAGCTCTGTTTCACGAACAGTTTACGGGAGAAATACATGTGCTTACCCGTGTCGTTATACCACAGAGAATACATGTTCCCGTCGGGAGCCGTCAGATAATCCCTATACTCCGGATGTTCCTCCAGGATTTGATGGGCATAATAGGCGTACTGATCGATCAGATCGTTGATCGGAATGATCACGCCGCCGTTCTTCATGGACGTTAATTCCGTGGTGGACAGATTCGCGGCATAAATGTCAGGCCACTCTCCGCCGGTGATATTCAGGTTCAGCTGGGTCGTAAACTCCGCCTCCGGAGCCTGAATCCAGTTCACGTGAACCCCCGTCTGCTCCTCATACCAAAGCGTCGTCTTGTTGGTGTCAAAGTCTTCGATGGACGTCAACAATTTGGTGAAGATGGTCAGTTCCTCTCCGTCTTTTGATAACGGCCATTCGTAGATCTTCGAGACGGTCTCGTCATCCTCAACTGTCTGGACGGATTCCTCCGTCGCCTGAGAGGTCTCCGCCTTGCTGGATTCGGCCTTGCTGGAATCGTTCTTTCCGGAATCGCTGCATCCGGTAAATGAAGCGATCACCAGGATCAGACTCAGCAAGAATGCTACAGACTTTTTCATTTCGTTCCCTCCTATATAATATGTATTGCTAAACCGGCAACCCGGTATCAGCCCTTGATCGCTCCGATCATGATTCCCTTGACAAAATACTTCTGGATGAAGGGATACAGTATTAGAACCGGCAGAGACGATACGATGATCAACGAATACTTCATCACGTTCTGCCTCTCTTCCATGCTCTGCAGGATGGACAGATCCATGGAAGATTCGGAAGGATCCACCGTATTCATGATCAGAATATCCCGTAGAATGACCTGTAAGGGGTACTTGTCCCGTTCCGTCAGATAGATCATCGCGTTAAAGTAGGAGTTCCAGTGTCCCACCGCGTAGAACAGCCCTACCACCGCCAGAATCGGCACGGACAGGGGCAAAACGATACTTTTCAAGAAATTCAGGTTGCCGCAGCCGTCCAATTGAGCCGACTCCAGTAATTCCTGAGGAATCTGCGTATCGAAATAGGTGCGCATCACGATCATGTTATAGACCGACATGGCCCCCGGCAGTACGACGGACCACATACTATTAAGGATTCCCAGATCCTTGACCACCAAATAGGTAGGAATCAGTCCTCCGCTGAAATACATGGTAATCATACACATCACCATGATGACTCCTCGTCCCTTAAAATCCTTACGAGATAGGGGATAGGCGCAGCAAATCGTCACGAATAGATTGATGGCCGTTCCCACCAGAGTATAAACAAAGGTATTTCTATATCCGCTCCAGATAAACTTATACTCGAATACCGCCTTATACCCCTGAATCGTCCACTTCTCGGGAATCAGAGACAATCCCATCTTTGTCACCTGGGCGTTAAAGGACGCGAAGAAAATATAGATCAGGGGATACGCGATCACGATCAATAATACCAAAAGTATGAAAAAATCGATGGTCAAGAAGATCCGATCTCCCAGAGTATGACGAATCGCCTTTTTTGTTTTTGCCATTTTGATCCCCTCCTTACCACAGCGAGCTGCCGCTAGCCTTCTTGGCAATCGTATTCACCGTTACCAGGAGGATGACGTTGATGATCGAGACAAACAGGCCCACCGCCGTGGAATAAGAATACTTAGGCATGGTTGAGGTTAATCCCTGCTTATAAACGTAGGTGTCGATCACCTCGGATACCTCCAGGTTCATGCTGTTTTGCATCAGGTAGACCTTCTCATAGCCTACGCTCATGACCGAGCCGCACTGCATGATAAACATGATCATGACCGTAGGCAAAATGCTGGGAAGATCGATGTGCCAAACCCGTTTCATGATCGTGGCGCCGTCCATAATCGCCGCCTCGTGCAGCTCCGGAGAAACGCCGGCTAGGGCCGCGATATAGATGATGGATGAATACCCCACACCCTGCCAAACGCCGCTCCAAACGTAAATATGATAGAACAGGTCCTTGCGGCCCATGAAGTTGATGGCCTCGCCGCCCAGGGTCGTCACCAGAACGTTCACTAGGCCATTACGCGTGTCCAGGAATTGGAGAATCATAGACACCATAACCACCGTGGAGATAAAGTGGGGCGCGTAACTCACGAGCTGTACCGTCTTTTGGAACTTCCGGAAGGGTATGTAATTAAGAAGTACCGCCAAAACGATGGACAAGGGGAAAGTTGCCAGGGAATACACGCTAATACTCAGGGTATTGCGGATGATATCCCAAAACTTGTAATTTGTCATAAACTGCTCGAAATACTCGAGTCCCACCCAGGGGCTGCCGGTAATGCCATAAACCGGCTGATAACGCCGGAAGGCGATCTGTACGCCGTACATCGGGACATACTTGAAAATGATCAGATAAATGACCGGCACCGCCACCAAAAGATACAGGCTCCAGTTCTTGTATATCTCTCTGCGGATGCCCTGTACCAGAGTGGTCTTACGTGGCTTCTTTGTTTTTTCTTTCGCCATGTGAGGTGACCTCCTATCTTTCGGTTTTGTTTGAGTAAATTATATCCCACTTGTCGAAATCCGTCAATACCTATTTCAAATTTTCCTCTTATTTTATTCACATCTCATTCCAAGGCGCCTGTATTTCGACATACCATCCACATTCTGCTCGATTTTTACTGATAATTTGAAAGTTCTTTTTTCAATTTCTCCAAAGCTTTCTTTTCGATCCGACTGACATAGGAACGACTGACCCCCAACACCTTTGCTGTCTCCTTCTGGGTATGTTCCTCTCCGTCTCTGAGACCGTATCTCATCTCGATCACCGTCTTCTCTCGCTCGTCAAGCACCTTTCCCATACACTTTCTGACACGGCTGTATTTCATCCGTTGATCCAGACGATCCAGCACGTCTTCTTCCTCATAAGTCAGTACGTCCATCAGGGTCAGCGCATTTCCCTCTCCGTCCTGTCCGATGGGATCTTGTAAGGAAACCTCGTTTTTTGTCTTTTTATCGCTGCGCAGCAGCATGAGGATCTCGTTTTCGATACAGCGGGCCAAATAGGTGGACAGCCTTGTACATTTGTCTTCCCGATAGGTGGATATGCCCTTGATTAGCCCGATGGAGCCCACAGAAATCAAATCGTCCGCTTCCCAGCTCCCCTGTCCTTGGCCCGAATATTTCCTGACAATATGGGCGACCAGACGCATGTTGCGCTCAATCAGTTCGTCCCTTGCCCCGCTGTCCCCCTGCCGCATCCTGCGCAGACATTCTTCCTCTTCTTCCGGGCTCAGCGGCTTCGGAAAAGCCACGCTGCCGGCCACATACCCGATCAGAAACAAAAACTGCACGGCCAAAAGTATCCACATAAAAAAGCACTCCTTCGATGAACCTGGTGCCATATATATGCATCCTTCATCAAAAAAGTGCTTTTCCTTCTGTTTTTCAGCAAGTCCTTATATGGGTCTCATTACGATGCATCCCGGAAGAACCTCCGCCTGGGGCGCGGGAATCCGCAAAATCTCCCGGGCGTGATTGGCGCTCTCCCTTGCTGTTCCGTCCTCCTGTCGGATTTCCTCCACCCGGTAAGGCAAAGGCTCTCCCTGGGGAGTCAGAAAATAGAGGGTGTCCCCCACCGAGAATTTATTGCGCTGCTCTATCACCAGTTCTTCCTCCCGCCGTTCTAACACTTTGGCGACAAAATTCATCTGCTTCATGTACTCCGAAGAGGGATAGACCTGGCTTTTTTCGTCCGGGTGTCCGAAATAGAATCCCGTGCTGTATCCACGGTGGCTCACCTGGGACAAGAGATTCAGATAATAAGGTTTCTTTTCCTGATACAGCGCGGGATCCTTCATGTAATCGTCGATGGCCTCCCGATACGCCTTCGTTACCATGGCCACGTAAAGTGGCGTCTTCATCCGGCCTTCGATCTTGAAGCTGTGGATTCCCGCCTCGATCAGCTCCGGGATGTGCTCGATCATGCACAGATCCTTGGAGTTCATGATATAGGTTCCCTCTTCTCCTTCCGCGATCGGATAATATTCTCCCGGCCGCGTCTCCTCCACCAGACGATACTTCCAGCGGCAAGGATGGACGCAGGCCCCCAGATTGGCATCCCGCGCCGCCATGTAATTGCTGAGCAGGCATCGTCCCGAAATGGAAATACACATCGCGCCATGAACGAAGACCTCCAAATCCAAGTCCTCGTCGCATTGCCGACGAATCTGCCGCAGTTCTTCCAGAGAAAGCTCTCTGGCCGCCACGATTCGTTTGGCCCCCTGTTCGTGCCAAAACCGAAACGTACGGTAATTGGTGGCCGAGGCCTGCGTACTCAGATGGATCTCCATCCCGGGCGTCGTTTCCCGCGCGATCTGAAAAATCCCGGCGTCCGCCACGATCAGGGCATCTGCCCCGTCCGCTTCCAGTTCTTTTAAATATTCTTCAAGGCCTTCTAGATGTTCGTTATGGGCGAGGATATTGACCGCCACGTGTACCTTGACGCCGTGACTGTGGGCGAAGGCGATGCTTTGCCGCATCTGTTCCCGATCGAAGTTTCTCGCCTTCGCCCGAAGGCCATACCGGCTTCCGCCCAGATACACCGCGTCCGCCCCGTAAAGGACCGCCGTGTAGAGCGCCTCCGGTCCGCCCGCGGGCGCCAGCAGTTCAGGTTTTCTCACTCTTGTTCTCTCCTTTGCGCACGGACAGCAAGATGCCGTCTCCCACCGGCAGCAAGCTGGTCTCGTATTTCTCGTCCTGTAAAACCGTCTCCAAAAAACTTCGCAGCCGGCTGTGAATCGTCCGCTGTCTTCTGGGCACTTCCAGCCGCTCCATGGCCACCAACCCGCCGTGGAGTACATTATCCGCCATGACCCAACCGTCCGCCCTAAGAAGGGGCTGGATCTCCTCCCAGAAGAGGCCGTACTGTCCCATGGACGCGTCCATGAGGACCATATCATAGGGCCCCGGCATCGATCTTAAGAGCTCCTGGGCATGCCCTTCATAAAGGATGACCCTATCCGCGAGTCCTGCCGAGCGAATATGTTTTTTCGCCTGTTCGATCATCACCGGATTGCGCTCGATCGTATGAACCTGCCCGCCGGGCCTTAAAAATTGACTCATGAAGATCGCGGAATACCCGTATGCCGTGCCGATCTCCAAGATCCGTCCCGGGGGTTTCAGCCGCAGCAACACCCCCAAAAGCGTCTTCGTCTCCTCAGAAAGAACGGGGACGTTATCCCCCCGGCAATGTTCCAGCGCCGGGGTGGAAACGTCCTCCCGATAAGGCGTCATCCAGCGAATAAACCGCAGGATATATTCTTCTCCCACGTAACGGGGAAGATCTTTTTCATCCGTCATGCGATTACCTCTGTGACTCCAGATATTCGTTGTGTTCCTGTTCCGTAGCCGAGAAATGCCGCTGTCCGGCAGGCTGGCTCAGGTCGATTTCATAATAAAGATACGACGTATCCTCCGGGTACAGTACCGCCCGAATCGCGTCGATCGACGGATTACAGATCGGTCCCGGTGGGAATCCCTGATACAGATAGGTGTTATACGGGGAGTCATACTGCTGATCCGCCTCCGTGACGGAGGTCAGCTCGTCCTCCGTACGATGCTGGGCATACAGCACGGTGGAGGGCATGGACCAATAGGACAAGGACTCCTTTCCGCTGCGGATTCGGTTCAGCAACATCGAGGCGAAGGTGCTGTAGTCGGATTCTACCGCGCATTCCGCCTGTACGATGGACGCTAACGTCAGGATCTGATCCAGCGTATACCCGCTCTGTTCCGCCATCTGACTGAGGGAGGCGGAATACTCGGACACAAAACGCTCCAGAAACACCTTCATGACATTGGTGGCGCTGGAATCCCGAATGATCTGATAGGTCCCCGGCAACACATACCCTTCCAGAATATAGCGCCGTCCCTCCGGAGCCGTCAGATTCTTAACCAGGTCAATATCATAGGTCGTCATATTGGCGGCCCGCTGGAAATCCGTCGCCGAGCAGATTCCGCTTTCTTCCAGCAGCGTCGCGACTTCGTCCACCGTCGCCCCCGCCGGGATATGGATCGGAACGACGTCGGACTGGTCTCCCGCCCGGAGTATATTGATGATCTCTTCTACGCCGGAACCCTCCAGAATATAATAGATTCCTGTCTTGAAATCATCCGTGGCTCCCATGAGGCGCGCCTTAATCTGAAACTCCCAGGTATCTTCGATCAGTCCCCGGCGCTGCAGAAGATTCGCGATGTCGCTCGTGGACGCGTCCTGGGGGATCTCCACCGCTACGGTGCCGGCGTTATCGTCCTGCGCCGCGTAGGAATCCCCCCGCATAAAATGATACCCTTGGCTAAAGGCCGTGGTAAAGATCAGCGCCATCAGCGCCACCAACCCTACCAGGCCGATCGTCTTCTTGATATTCCTCGCCACCCAGGCCAAGAATCGGTTAAACCTCTCTATCATGATTCCCCATCCTTCTCAAACGTGTTTACCGAACCTCCGTGATGATCGGCAAAATCATCGGGCTCCGCTTGGTCTCTCTCCACAGATATTCCCTGAGAGCATCCCGGATCTCCGTTTTAATGCTTCCCCAGTCATTGATGCTGCGCTGCTTGCACATATCGAACACTTCCATGACCACTTTCCGGCAGCCTTCCATCAAAGACTCCGACTCTCTGACATATACAAAGCCCCGGGAAACAATATCCGGACCGGCCTCGATCAGTCCCGTCCCTCTCTTCAATGTCAGGACGATGATCAAAAGTCCGTTCTCCGCCAGAAGCTTTCGGTCGCGCAGTACGATATTCCCCACGTCTCCCACGCCCAGACCGTCTACCAGGACGTCCTCGATCTCCATATGATCCGTCACTTCGCCCTGTACTTTATCCAGCTCCAACACATCGCCCACGCTCATCAAGAAAATATCCTCTTCCGCGTGTCCCATCTCTTTGATGAGATTCTTATGGGCCAGCAGATGCTTGTATTCTCCGTGTACCGGGATGAAGTATTTCGGCTTCAGAAGGCTGTATACCAGTTTCAGTTCTTCCTGGGAGGCGTGGCCGGACACGTGAGCGTTCTCATAGACCACTTCCGCGCCCTTCTTCATCAGCTCATTGATGACCCTGGTCACCGTCTTCTCGTTGCCCGGGACGGGTTTCGAGCTGAAAATCACCTTGTCTCCTTCTTTGATCGTAACGTTGCGGTGCTCGCCGGAAGCCATGCGGGCCAGCGCGGACAGAGGTTCTCCCTGGCTGCCCGTGGTGATGATGACGATCTCCTCGTCCGGATAGTCGTTCACGTCGCCAATCTCGATCAGGATCCCTTCGGGAATCTCCAGATACCCGGTCTCCATGGCGGTATTCACCACATTGATCATGCTGCGGCCCATGACCACCACCTTACGGCCGTGGTCTCTGGCGGCGTTGAAAATCTGCTGCACCCGGTCCACGTTGGAGGCAAAGGTAGCCACGATGATACGGCTTTCTTCCGAACGGTCAAAGATATCCAGCAAGGTTTTGCCCACCGTGCGCTCCGACATGGTGTAACCCGGACGTTCCGCGTTGGTACTGTCGGACATCAGCGCCAAAACCTCTTTCTTCCCCAATTCCGCGAAACGGGGCAGATCGATCATGCTGCCGTGAATCGGCGTATAGTCCACCTTAAAGTCTCCGGTATGAACGATCGTTCCCACCGGCGTGCTGATGGCCAGCGCCGTGGCGTCTCCGATGCTGTGATTGGTACGTATAAACTCCGTCTTAAAACAACCTAGGGTTACCACGTCTCCCGGCTTTACTACCGTCAGGCTGTACTTCTTGACGTTCGTCTCCTGCATCTTGTTTTCCACTAACGCCAGCGTCAGCGCCGTACCGTATACCGGCACCTGGAATTCCCGCAGAAAATAAGGCAGCGCGCCGATATGATCCTCATGTCCGTGGGTCAGCACGACTCCCACCAGTTTTTCCCGATTCTCCCGCAAATAATCGAAATTCGGGATAATCAGATCGATGCCCAGCATATCGCTTCCCGGGAAAGCGACGCCGCAATCGACCACTAAAATCTGATCGTCACACTCGATCAGCGTCATATTCTCGCCGATCCGGTCCAGACCGCCGATCGGAATGATCTTAACCTTTTTTCTTTTTCTTCCACGTTCTGCCAAAGTTACACCTCTTCTTCCTCAATTTCCAAATCGTACTCCTCTGACTGCATAAAGAGCTGGTAGACCCGCTTGTATTCCTCGTCGCTCAACATACTGGTAACATAGACTTCCTGGCCGTCCAGGGTCGCGGATACTTCCGCCTCCGACCGGTCGCAGACGGCAAACAGCCATGCCCCGATGTTTTCTTCATCTTCATCCTCATCCTCGTCGTCTTCCTCCGGCAGCTCGGCCACCAGCCAATACGTCTTTCCGTCGGACTCGATGGTGTCTACCAGTTCAAAATCCGTTTGGGTATCGTTTTCTTCGTCATATAAAGTGACGACTCTGATCTCTTCCATACCCACCGCCTCCTTTTCTTTTTTTGTTGTATGATCTAACCGTTATCAACGGATCGATTCCCTTCTTCCCGGCGCGCCCTTTGGGCGTCCAGATAGCCTTGCAAAATATAGACCGCGGCGATTTGATCCACCACCCGTTTGCGCTGATGCCGATCCAATCCCCTTTCCAGGAGAGGCTTCTCCGCCATCCGTGTGCTGAGCCGCTCGTCCCACAACAGGATCTCCACCCGGTACAGATCCCTTTCCAACCGGCGCTTGAAAGCCAGCGTCTTCTCCGCCCGTTCTCCCAGGGTATTATTCATGTTCTTCGGCAAGCCCAAAACGATCTTGTGTACGTCGTTCTCTTCCGCTAACTGCCGGATACGATGCACGGTCTGCTTCAGGTTCTCTTCTTCTTCCCGAAACACCGTCTCTACCGGCGAAGCGAGGGTCTCTCCCGGATCGCTCATGGCGATGCCGGTGGTCCTGGAGCCGAAATCAAGTCCTATGATTCTCAAGATTCCGATTCCTCCCGGTCGTCCAGATGGTTGGCCTCGATGAAAGTCTTCACCAATTCTTCCAAAATCTCGTCCCTTGTCAGCCGCGCGATGCGTCCGCGAGCATTCTGATAACTCGTGATATACGTAGGATCGTCCGACATGATATAACCGACGATCTGATTCACGGGGTTATAACCCTTTTTCTGCAAGGCCCGGTATACGTCCGTAAGGGCGCTGCGCACCGGGTTGCCGTCGTCGGAAACCACACTAAAATACTTTGTGTTTCGATCCATTATGCAATCACTCCTTTCAGGTATATCTCGCCGCCTTGACATATGCAGCTTTGTAATCTGACCCGCGCGATCTGGTTCTCAGAAAGCCGCCCTGTTTCCGCTCCTTCCGCGGTCGTCACCAGGGTGCGAATATAATGATCCGTATACCCTTCCCAGCCTCGCTCCGTTCGTTCCTCCAAAAGGACATTCTGAACGGATCCGATAAACCGGGAAGCAAACCTCTCCGATAAGGCCCGGGCCTCCTCAATCGCTCTCTCGCTGCGCTCGTGCTTCACGTCTTCCGGCACCTGGTCCTTTCTTTTTGCCGCCGCGGTTCCTTCCCGCCGGGAATACTTAAACACGTGTACCTGGGAAAAGCCGATCTGCCGCAAAAAAGCCAGCGATTCCTCAAAATCCTCCCGGGTCTCTCCCGGGAATCCAACGATCAGATCCGTAGTAATGGCTGTGTCCGGCCGAAACCTGCGCAGAAGCTCAACGGCCCCGGCGTATTCCTCCGGCGTATACCGCCTGTTCATTGACCGCAGGGTTTTGGCGCACCCGCTTTGCAGCGACAGATGATAGTGGGGGCACAGCTTGTCCGCCTCGGCGATCTCTTCCAGATATTCCTCGGTGATCAGCCCCGGCTCTAAGGAACCCAATCGGATGCGCGTAAGTCCTTCCGTCTCGTTCAGCCTCCCGATAAGCGCGCCCAAGGTCGTCTGCCTGCCGGGATCCGAAAAAGTGCCCTTTCTACCGTAGGAACTCAGATGAATCCCGGTCAAAACCAGTTCCTGATATCCTCGGGCGGCCAGGTCTTTCGCTTCCGCCAGCACCTCTTCGGGTTCTTTGCTCCGAAGGGGGCCTCTCACATAGGGAATGATGCAATACGAGCAATACTGACGGCATCCGTCCTGAATCTTCAAAAAAGCCCTGGTGTGTTCCCTAGGCTCTTCTTCCCGGATTTCCCCACAGGCTTCCGTTCGTTCCATGCGATCCCTCATCGCCTCATCCACCATCTGAACCAAACGAGGCTTATCTTCATTACCGATATAAAGATCCGCCGCGTCTTTTGGCATCTCCTCGCCCCCGGCCTGTACAAAACAGCCCGCCGCGACGATCAGCGCCTCCGGGTTCAGTCTCCTGGCCCGGTGAAGAATCTGTCGAGATTTCTTAGCCGCCATCTGTGTTACGGTACACGTATTCACCACATAGACATCCGCAGGTTCTGTAAAAGGAACGATGACCGCTCCCTCTCCTTGAAAAGTTTCTCGAATCTTGTCCGTCTCATAGCTGTTCACCTTACAGCCTAACGTATACAGAGCCACTCTCATACGATTCTTCTCCTATTACCATATTATATCGGATTTTTTTTGATTTTACAATCTTTTTTCCAAAAATAGTTGTTGACAATCTGCCAAAAAAATTCTAAGATAAATAAAGGCTCATTGTGAAATGGGCATGACTATCCATAAGGAGGACTTTGCATGAAATCCGTTTATATTTTGCTGAATTCCATCGATAAAGTCAAAAACTTTGTCAGCACGACGACACATATCGAGGGAGATCTGGATCTGGTGGTCGGACGTTACGTGGTCGACGCCAAATCCATCATGGGTATTTTCAGCCTGGATCTAAGCCAGCCTCTACGCCTGGATATCCATGATGACGCGCAGGCGGACAGTTGTCTTAAACTGCTCGATCCCTATCTGGTGGATCCGAGTTCGACCTGATGGGGCCTCTTTCGCGTTTCATGATCTTATGCCCTCCCTTTTCGGGCATAATCGGTAAGCAAGGTTCGACGCCGAATTCATTCCGCGCCGAACCTTTTTTCTTTTGCTCTTATTCTGTGGTTTTATCCAATAAAAGATGCAGCTCCGCAAGCTGTTTTTCGTCCACTTGGGAGGGCGCCTCGCTCATGAGACAGGAGGCGTCCTTCACCTTGGGGAACGCGATGACGTCTCGGATATTATCCGTTTCACAAATGATCATCATGATGCGGTCCAGTCCGTAGGCCAGTCCGCCGTGGGGCGGCGCTCCATAGGAGAAGGCCTCCAGGAAGAACCCGAACTTCTCCATCGCTTCCTCCATCGTAAAGCCCAATGCCTCAAATACCCTCTCCTGAATGTCCTTGCGATGGATACGGATGCTGCCGCCGCCGATCTCCACGCCATCAAGTACCATGTCGTAGGCCTTGGCCCGCACACGGCCGGGATCCGAAATCAGAAAATCGAGATCTTCCTCGAAGGGCATCGTAAAGGGATGATGCATCGCCATATAGCGTCCTTCTTCCTCGCTGTACTCGAACATGGGGAACTCAGTCACCCACAAAAACTCGTGCCGGTCCGGATCGATCAGATTTAATTGTTTGCCCAGATGCAGACGCACATTTCCCAAGGCGTCGCAAACCACCTTTTTCTTATCGGCGCAAAAGACGATCAGGTCGCCCTTTTCGGCGCCGGCGGCCGCCACCAGTTCCTTCAGTTTTTCCTCGCTCATAAATTTGGCGATCGGCGACTTCACCGTACCGTCCTCATGCAGGCCGATCCAGGCCAATCCCTTCGCCCGGTAAAGTTTGGCCACTTCTCCCAGGGCGTCGATCTTCTTTCTGGGCATGTCCGCCTGTCCCTTCACCGTCAGGCAGCGCACCACGCCGCCTTCAGAAAGCGCCGATTCAAACACGCCGAAACCGCAGCCCTTCGCGGCCTCACAGACATCCCGAATCTCCATGCCGAAACGAAGATCCGGCTTATCGGAACCGTACCGATCCAT
>CALWBZ010000093.1 GCA_944376225.1 uncultured Clostridia bacterium
TGGCTAACTGGATCCAGGCTGTTGATTTGCTGGAACCGCTGACCAGACAAAGTCCCACCGATAAAAGGCTTTACCGCATGCTGCTTCAGGCCGCGACCAAGGATTATCAGGATATGCAAATGCAAAATCGCAGACTGCGTCAGATCGCCGCCGATGCCTGGGAGAAGCTGGAAAGACTCGGAGGGCTGGAAGATCAGATGATTCGTTATGGGAAGGCAAGCCATGAAAAATATCTAGAGAGACTGAAGAGCCGGCGCAAAAATATTCTACTGAGGTTCGCCCTGCTGCTGGGCTGCGTACTGATATTCCCTGGCACGGTCAATCAGGCAAGCAGGGAAATTGGCTTATTGTTGTTTGGCATTATGGTCTGGTCCACATATAGAATGATCGATCTGCGCCCCCTCAGGCTTGCGAATGTCTGGAAACGAGTCTCCGACAAGCCGACGGAAAATCCTTTTATCCGGCAGGAAGTGGGCAATTACTTTTTTAGAAGATGAGGCGTATTCGGGGAGGAAGATTTCTATGCAGTATTTGGTCAGGAAGATGGTGAAGCAGGACGATCAGGGAAGTCTGTTGACTTCCCTGGACATGGATTATAGCCAGCGAGTAATCCTCCTTGGCGGGGAGATCAACGAGGAGACGGCGGTCATTCTATCCTCGGCCCTTCGGGCATTAGCGAGGGAATCGGATGAAGATATCACGCTGTATATTCAGAGCCCGGGGGGCCTGGTCTCGGCGGGGCTTAGCATCTATGACACCATGCAGTCGATTCGCTGCGATGTGGCGACGGTAGCCTGTGGTCTGACGGGCAGCATGGCGGCCCTTCTGCTCGCGGCGGGCGCGAAGGGAAAACGCTGGGCGCAGCCCCACGCCCAGATTCTGATCCATCAGCCCATGGGGGAGGTCAGCGGCCGCGCCACGGATGTCCACACACAGGTAGGACATCTTTTGAAGACGCGGGGAATCATCAACGAGATCCTAAGCTCTCACACCGGTAAATCTGTAGAAGAGATTGAGAAAGACACGATGGGAGATCATCTCATGGATGCGGAAGAGGCCCTGACCTATGGGGCGGTGGATCGGATCGGGGATCCCATAGGGGAATGGTGAGGCGCGGTATGAAACATCTTGTCGGCCTCCCTTCTTTGCGTAAAGAAGTGGAAGACATATGCACCAGGGCACGGGAACACTGTAAACTTGGGTTAAGACCGCAAAACCTGATTGTGCCGTTGGATCCGGGAAACGGCAGAACGTCTGTTTTGGAATATGTGTCCGGCATGTATCGGAAATATGGGGTGTTGGACTTTTCCAGTGGACCGGATCCTTTTGTAGAGATCGAGATGGACGGTTCTCTCAGGCAAATGAAGCAGGCCTTTTGTACCGTGGAGGATGCCGCGATATACGCGAATCATTATTCTCATGTGGTGGGCATGGATGTCTCGGAGATGGCGGCCCATATTCATGAGAGTCAGTTTCAGGAATTTCTGCGCAGGACGAAGGAGCTCTGCGGGGAGGCCTGTGTGATCTTCTTCGTACACGAAGCGCGGGGAAGAAACGAGGAACGATTGATAGAGCGGCTCCGAGAGACGGTGGATTTCGTGAAAAAGCTGCCGGAGGAACCTTATTCCTCGGAAGAACTCTGCGAGGCTGTCAGGCTTGCCTTAGAGGAAGAAGGCGCGAGGGTCGGGGAAGATCCCACCCTTTGTAGCAGACTTTTACGCCGGATTCGCGAGGCGAATCTCCACAGCGTGCGGGAGGCGAGACTTGCCGTCCAGAAGATCTTGAGAGGGGAGGAAAACGGGGTTGAGCAGGAGTGAACGATGGAATACGCCCAAAGAGATTAAAGATTATCTTGAGGATGCGGCTGGGCAGGGCGCGGGCCCCATTCTTTACGCGGAAGGCGGCAGAAAATACTGCGACACGAGCGAAGCCCATATCGGCGTCATCGGCAGAACAGGGAAGGGAAAGAGCCAGTGCGTGAGCCTGCCCTTCATGAGAGAGATCCTCATGAAAGGCGAAAGCCTGATCATGCTGGATCCCAAGGGAGAGGGCTATCAGAAGAATGCTTGCCGCATTCCGGAGAATTATCAGGTTTATTGCGTGGATTTTAGAAATCCCCGCAGAAGTATGACGAAATGGAATCCTCTCAGCACGCCCTACAGACTTTATCAATCCCAGGATCCGGACGAACAGGACATCGCCAGCTCCATGATCAGCGAGTTGTGGGACGGCGTCTATCCCTATGACGGGCATTCTGACAGGTTTTGGACGGATGCCTCGGCGAACCTGGGAAAGGGCTTGACCTATGGCCTCTTCGAGAAAGCCGACGAAGATCAGATCAACCTGGAAAACGTGGCCAACATGCTGGAGCAGGCCGAAACCCATATGGGAACGACAACCCTGGCCCGCGTCTTTTATGATATGCTGCCGCCCTGTTCCCTTGCAAAACGAAATCTGGCCTCCTATGCCACGGGGCCCAACGAAACGAGGGCGTCGATTCATAGCGTGGCGTCTTCGGGACTGGAGGTTTTTAGCCGCAGCAAAGGACTTATGAGGATGCTGAGTGAAGACACGCTGCACATCATGGATTTGGACGTGGACCGTCCCTTTGTACTCATCATCATCATTCCGGACGAAACCGACGTGTATGATCGCTTGGCCGGCCTGCTGGTTTCACAAGTCTCCAGGCATCTCATTCGCGTGGCCCAAGAACGGGGAGGGCGGCTGCCCATTCGCGTGAATCTGATCCTGGAAGAATTGGGGTCCGTAGGACAGAGTATTCCGAACCTGCCCAATCTGATGACCGCCGGACGCAGCCGAAACATACGCGTCATGCTCGTGCTGCAAAGCTATGCACAGCTGACCGACGTATACGGCAAGAGCAAGGCGGCGACCATCCTGGACAGCATCGGAATCACGATCGGCTTTTCCACGAACAGCTGGGATACTTTGGTAGAATGGTCCCAACGCTGTGGGGAAAGGCAAGAAGGATATGATAAACACGCCCTGATTACGCCGGCGCAGCTTGCGGCGATGCCAACCGGAACGGCCCTGATTATGGTGGACAGTCGGTACAAATACATCATCCCACTACCCTTTTATAACGAGCTTTACGATGAGAGCGGTTGGAAAGCGCCCTCCCTTATCCCTGCGTTTTCCTATGCCGTCGGACGGAACTTCCAGTTCCGACAGCTGGTGGAACAGATGATTCGGTCAAGGGTGATTAGGCAAGAAATCATCACACAAGCAGAAGGGAAATATGAAGTCGTCATGTCAAGCCGAGGCGACAACATAATCGAGCCAATCAAAATGATCCAGAAGCTAACGGGCGAAACCGTGACAGAGATTTATCGAAAGATGCGAATACTTCCTTGCCGTTTCACACTTTCAGAAAAGAAAAAAGCAAAGAAATTGGCTGAATGCATAAAAAAGTTCGGTGGAAAAGCAAAAGTAGAAAAAAATTAAAAAGCCCTTGTTTACAGCAAGATCCGTCCCTGCGTATTCCCTCTTTACAGCTCGTATTTCATGTGCTATAATGGGGAATACGAAAGGGGTGGCGCCATGAACAAGCAGCAGATCAATACAACATATCTTGCTTCCGAGATCTTCCGTGTCGAGCGAGCTCTCGCCGCATGCCCGGACTACTGCCTTTCCCGCAAACGCAACAAAAAGAACGGCAGAGACTATTGGTACCGCCAATACCCCGCCAGTCAAGGACGAAAACAAGTTTATATCAAAAAGAAGGATG
>CALWBZ010000094.1 GCA_944376225.1 uncultured Clostridia bacterium
TGGTCGTATGGAATCGATACACGGGAAAGCCGGTTTACAACGCGATCGTATGGCAATGCCGGCGTACGGCCCAAAGGGTAGAAGGCTTCAAGGAGGACGGATGGGATCAGATCCTGCGGGAAAAGACGGGGCTCATCCCGGACGCCTATTTTTCCGCGACGAAACTGGCCTGGATTTTAGAAAATGTTCCCGGCGCGAGAGAAGGGGCGGAGAAGGGAGACCTTCTGTTCGGCACGGTGGATACCTGGCTTTTATGGAATCTGACCCAGGGCAAGGTTTTCGCGACGGATTATACAAACGCGTCCCGCACCATGCTATTTAATATCCATACGCTGCAATGGGATCCGGAGATCCTATCCTATTTGAACATACCCGAGGGAATGCTTCCTCGCGTAGAAGATTCGTCCGCGCTGTACGGAGTGTCGGATCCGGGAATCTTGGGGGCGGAGATCCCCATCGGCGCCCTGGTGGGAGATCAGCAGGGGTCCTTATTCGGACAGTGCTGTTTCCGTCCGGGAATGGCGAAGAATACCTACGGAACCGGTTGTTTCCTGCTGATGAATACCGGCGATAGGCCCGTTGTCTCCCAAAACCAACTCCTAACCACGATCGCGGCGACCCGAGGGGGAAAGATCAGCTATGCCCTGGAGGGCAGCGTCTTCGCGGCGGGTTCCGTGGTGCAGTGGATGCGGGACGAGATGCGGTTGTTTCCCCACGCGGGAGACAGCGAGCGGTACGCGAAGGCCGTACCGGATACAAACGGCGTCTACATGGTTCCCGCCTTTACCGGGCTGGGCGCCCCTTTCTGGGATCCATACGCCCGAGGCACGGTGGTGGGACTGACGAGAGGGTGTTCTAAAGAACATTTTATTCGGGCGGGTTTGGAATCCATCGCCTATCAGACATGGGACGTATTCGAAGCCATGCGGCGGGATACGGGCATGCAGATCCGGAATCTCAAGGTGGACGGAGGAGCCTCCGCCAATGATTTTCTTATGCAGTTTCAGGCGGATCTCTTGCAGGGCAGCGTGACGCGCTCGGCCTGCAACGAGACCACCGCTCTGGGCGCCGCCTATCTGGCGGGCTTATCCTGTGGGATGTGGAAGGATACGGAGGAACTGACCGGCATGTATCAGGCGGGGCAGACGTTCCTATCGGAGATGAACGCGGAAGAAAGAAACCGGCGGGTGCATGGTTGGCATCGGGCGGTAGAGCGAGCTAGGGCTTGGGAGGAAGAAACGAAATGAAACTGATGACCTATCGATATGAAGACGAAGAGAGGATCGGCGTACTGCGGGAAGATCGGGTAATCCCCCTGGCAGAGCTGGGCGTCTCGGAGGAGACGATGCTTTCTTTTATCCAAAAAGGCGGACAGGAGAGGATCCCCGAACTGGCGGCAAAGGCAGAGGCGTATCGGGGCGGAATCCCCTTCGATCGGGTGGTTTTGGAGGCGCCGATTCCCCAGCCGGGGCAGGATATCCTGTGTCTGGGCATCAATTATATGGATCACGCGGAGGAATCGGCACGGTTTAAGCTGGAGACCTTCGACGGGAAGCGGGAACATCCCGTGTATTTCGCCAAGCGTGTGACGCGGGCGATCGGGGACGGGGCTCCCATTCCCTCCCATAAAGAGATCACGAGTCAACTGGACTATGAGGCGGAATTGGCCGTCATACTGGGAAAAGACGTGAGAAATATAGAGGCGAAGGACGCGCCCGATTATATCTTGGGATATACGATTCTTAACGACGTCAGCGCCCGGGACATACAGAACCGGCATAAGCAATGGTATTTTGGCAAGAGTTTGGACGGTTTCTGCCCCATGGGGCCTTATATCGTGACGGCGGATGAGATCAGCTATCCGCCCAGGCTGCCCATTCGTTCCGTCGTGAACGGAGAGCTGCGGCAAAACAGCAATACTAGACTTCTCATCTTCGACATCGGTTATGTCCTTTCGGAGCTGTCGGCGGGCATGACCTTAAAAGCCGGGACGATCCTCTCCATGGGCACGCCGGCGGGCGTGGGAATGGGATTTACCCCGCCCCGTTTCCTGCGGGAGGGAGATCTCGTTTCCTGCGAGATCGACGGCATCGGCCGCTTGTCTAATCCGATCGGAAAATAAGAATGTTTCGCACCAGCGCCTCCCTTTTCTCATATCATAAGATAGAGCAGAAAAGGGAGGCTTTCTATATGGAAAAGAAATGTCTTTCGGAACTGGAGATCGGAAAAACAGGCAAGATCCTTTCTCTGGGTGAAGATGAGGGGTTATGCCGCAGGCTCAGAAGCCTCGGCGTGGGGGAGGAAAGCCGGATCCGTCCTGCCTTTGCGAGTCCCTTCGGCGATCCCGTGGCCTATGAGGTACAGGGGATCCTCATCGCTTTACGAAGACAGGAAAGCGGGAAGATCTTGGTAGAGGAGGAATTTCCATGGGGCTGACGCATCATTCTACCGGCGGCAGCATCCTGACGCAGGCGTGGCTCGAGGGCGAGAACCGGAAGCTCGTGGCTTTGGCGGGACAGCCCAATGTGGGGAAGAGCACCATTTTTAACACGCTCACGGGATTGCGGCAGCATACGGGAAACTGGTCCGGAAAGACGGTGGGATTGGCATACGGCACGCCGAAGTTCTCCGAGGACTATCTCCTGGTGGATTTACCGGGAATGTACAGCATGGACCCCCAGTCGGAAGAAGAGGAGATCGCTGCGGACTTCATCAAGAGCCAGCATTGTCCCGTGGTGGTAGTGATCAGCGCCTCTGCCCTGGAACGGGGCGTGGGATTGGCGCTGGAGATTATGCAGACGGCGACCAAGGTGTTTTTATGTGTGAATCTGATGGACGAGGCGGAAAAAATGGGCCTTTTTGTCGATCTGGAAGCGCTGGAAGCCCAGATGGGCGTCCCCGTGGCCGGGGTCAGCGGAAGGTCGGGTCGGGGCATAAAGGAGTTTGAACAAAAACTAACGGATTATTTAGAAACGAGTAGGGAGAGTCCCCTAAGACCCGAGAGAGATTCTAAGCAGCTTCGAGTCGAGGCGTCAGAAATCGGAAAGAAGGTCGTCAAAGGAAGACGGCGGTTTCCTTCTGAAAGATTAGACCGAGTCATTACGTCGAAACGCTGGGGGATTCCCCTGTTATTTCTTTTCCTGGCGGGAATCTTCTGGCTGACGATGGAGGGAGCCAACGGACCCTCCGAGCTGCTTTCCGCAGGATTTCATCATGTGTACGTCTGGGGGGAGAGGGTTCTTTTGCAATGGCAGGTCCACGCCGGTTTGCGATCCCTGCTAATGGACGGAATCTGGAACACGCTGTCTTGGATCGTGGCGGTGATGCTGCCCCCGATGGCAATCTTTTTTCCATTGTTTACCTTTTTGGAGGATGTGGGCTACTTACCCCGTCTCGCCTTTAACCTGGACGGTTGTTTTAGACGCTGCGGCTCCTGCGGTCGTCAGGCCCTTCCGATGTGTATGGGATTCGGCTGTAACGCCGCGGGCGTGGTGGGGTGCCGCATTCTGCCCAACGAACGGGAGAGGCTCATCGGCATCCTGACCAACTCTTTTGTGCCCTGTAACGGTCGGTTCCCCTTTCTTGTGGTCTGTGCCGGATTTTTGGGAAGCCTATGGTGGGGCGGGGGAGCCTTAGGATCCGCCGCGTTGGTCTTAGGTTCCATATGCGTAGGGATTCTCGCGACCCTTCTAGTCACCAAGCTGCTGTCCTCGACGATATTGAAGGGCGGCGGCGCGAGTTTTGTCATGGAACTCCCACCCTATCGTATGCCGAGGATACGACATATCATCGTACGTTCCATCTTGGACCGAACCCTGTTTGTCTTAGGGCGGGCGGTCACAATCGCGATTCCGGCGGGCATCTTGATCTGGGTATTGGCGAATGGGCGGTGGGGGGGTCACTCGCTGTTAATCCTG
>CALWBZ010000095.1 GCA_944376225.1 uncultured Clostridia bacterium
GTTCATGCAAAAATATTTTGTCAAGGGCGTCATGATCGGTTCGATCAAGGGGTAATTTCATTTGTATCAAAGCCAAGGGCTTATGATAAATCATTTTTACATAAAGGAGGATTGCTATGAAAAAGCAAGTATTGTCGCTGGTGATGGTTCTGCTCCTGATCTTGGGAAGCCTTGCGGGGTGTTCCGGAGGAGAGAATAGTTCCGGCGGCGGAGAGAGCAGCGCGGCGGCACAGAACCAGTCGCAGGCGGAGGAGTCCCAGGGAGGCACGACGAGCAACATGAACGCCGAAGGCCTTCCCATCGTGAACGACAAGGTTGAGCTGTCCATCTTCCAGTATTGCAGAGACAACGATCAGATCGATTGGGAGAATCTCTGGTTCTATGAACAGCTGGAGGAAGAGACCAATATCCATATCACCTTCGACGTAGCCACGGCCACGGACTGGGCGACCAAGCTGAACCTGATGCTGGTTTCCGGCGAATATAACGATATCGTGATGAACCGTGACGGCAACGGAGTGGACGTGGAGGAATACGGCGTCGTACAGAAGATCTTCGTGCCGCTGGACGATCTGATCGCCGAGTATATGCCGATCTACAGCGAAAGAGTGGCCATGGATCCTTCCATCGTGGAGAGCCTGAAGGCCTCCGACGGGCAGACCTATTCCATGGGTTATATCGTAGCCCAGGATATCCATTGCGGAAACATGGATTTCATCAATAAGACCTGGTTAGATAATCTCGGCCTCGAAATGCCGGAGACGGTGGACGAACTGACGGAAGTCCTGCGGGCTTTCCGGGATCAGGATGCCAACGGGAACGGAGACGCGGGGGACGAATACCCCTTCGAGGCGGTCCTAAAGGATTTCTACAAGATGAGCCTCTCCTTCTTCGGCGTGCCGGAGAACGATCAGTGGGTATCTATTGACGACGATGCCCAGGTGCGGCTGAACGCCCGCATGGATGGCTATCGGGACGCGCTGGAATGGATGCATCTGCTGTATGAGGAAGGCCTTGTGGATCAGGAAGTGCTGACCCAGGATTCCACGAATGTGGACAGCAAGCTCCTGGAAGGACGCGCGGGCCTGATCGCCCGCTGGAGACTCCTGAGCCATGGCATCGACGAAGTGAAGGATGATTTCACGCTGATGGTGCCCGTGGACGCGGAAGGGTATTCGGCGAAGATGAACACCACCATGGAAGTGGCCACGCCCTGCGCCCTGATCACTTGTACCAATGAATATCCGGAGATCACCGCCCGCTGGCTGGACAATCTCCTGGAGACCCAGACCGCCTATGAAGGCTATTACGGGCCGGAAGGCGAGATCTGGAGCTACAACGAGAACGGCAAGGCAGAGATCGGCCCCGAGGGCGATCAGGGAGGAACGGCCTATGCTCCCGGCGTCAACTCCCTGTTCTACGGGCCCGCGGAGTGGTATTTTGAGACCTTTGAGGTGCCGGATTACCGTCTGGAGAAGGCGGAGTACGACGACATCTATACGGAGGCGGGCGTATACGAGACCTACCCGGCGGACTATCTGTTTAAGCTGGTGACGCTGACCTCGGATGAGAACACGACGCTGAACCTCCATCTGACGGATCTGACGAACCTGATCACCGAGATGATCTCCAATTCCATCATGACCGGCGTAACCGACGATTCCTGGAACACGTTCCAGAACAATCTGACGGGAGCCGGCGCGGACGATTATGTGGCGGTCTATCAGGCGGCGCTGGATCGTTATCTGGCGGAGCAGTAAGATTTAATCTCTGATTTGCAAAGACCGGGCCGGATTTCCGTATTCGCGGATCCGGCTCGGTCTTTTTACACATTTTCATTTTGCATGTTTTCGGGTAATCTTATGCCAGTTTCCAGTTTTGACTCTCGGTCTGCAGCTTCACCATGTGGGCATACAGACCGCCTTGCTTAAGTAATGTTTCCGGCGTGCCTTCTTCCGCTACGCTTCCCGCGGAAAGCACCACGATCTTGTCCGCTCCGGCCACGGTGCGCATCCGGTGGGCAATCACCAGCACGGTTTTATCGGCGATCAGGCGGGAGAGGGCGGTTTGAATCAGGGTTTCGTTCTCCACATCGAGGGAAGCGGTGGCTTCGTCCAACAGAATAATCGGCGCGTTTTTCAGGAAAGCTCGGGCGATGGAAATCCGCTGCCGTTCCCCGCCGGAAAGAGTGCAGCCGTTTTCTCCAATATTGGTATGCCAGCCCTCCGGCAGCTTTTCGGCGAATTCATCCACGTTGGCAAGTTTCGCGGCGGCCAAAACCTGTTCGTCGGTTGCGTCCTTATTCCCGATCCGGATATTTTCCAGAATGGTATTATCGAATAAGGTGACATCCTGAAATACGATAGAGAACAAAGAGAGCAGCGCCTCCGGATCGATTTTGGAAATGTCCATATCTCCCACAGTGATTTTTCCCCGGCTCACATCCCAAAACCTTGCCGCCAGCCGGGATACCGTGGTTTTGCCGCCGCCGGAAGGCCCCACCAAGGCCGTGACCTCGCCCTGTTTCGCGGTAAAGGAAACATCCTTCAATACGGCTTCTCCTGTGTTGTAAGCAAAACCCACATGGTCGAAGGCAATGTCATAGCCCTTATTGGAAAGCCTGCTTTCTCCTTGTTGAATCGGATGATCGAGAATTTCATTCATGCGGGCGATATTGGTGCGGGTGCTGATAACCGCCGCCAGATTTTGCAGCGCTCCTTGCAGCGGGTCGTAGAGCCGTGAGACAACCAGCAGAAACATAAAGAAGGTCAGCACGTCGAGGCTGCCGCCGATCAGCAGGATAGAACCCATAAGCGCAACCGTGGCAATTCCCAGTTTTAATATGAGGGACGCGGACACCACAAAGGCGGCCAACCCAAACTCATTAAGAATGGAGCGGTGTTCCACGGCGCGGATTTTCTTTTCTAAGCCTTTCAGGTATTCGGCTTCGGCGTTGTTGGCCTTCAGGTCGCGCACGGTTTCAATGCACTCCTGAATCCCGTCCGCGCAGGCTATCTTTACATCCATCGCCTTCTGATTGAGCCCTTCCTGCACTTTTGCGGAGAACCCCACAATGGCAAAGGCTACCGGCAGCACCCACAGCGCCGCCAATGCCATACGCCAGTCGAACACCAAAAGGCTGATGGAAATGAGAACGGTGGAGATGATGGAGCCTGCCAGCTCGGGAATGAAA
>CALWBZ010000096.1 GCA_944376225.1 uncultured Clostridia bacterium
AAACCAGATCCGGATCTTTGGGAATTTCCTCCAGATCACGTTTGGCGAGCGCTTCCGTATCTATACGGGGAAGCAGTACCGCGGGGACTACGGGAAAGTCAAAGCCCATGAAACACTGTACCCCCGTGATATACTGCACCGGGCATCCCTGGGCCCTACGGGCGATCCATTGAAAAAACTGCTGATATTGTTCTTTCTGGGGACGATCCTGGCGATGCAGTAAAAGGCCTGCCTGGTCCGTACCGAAACACTCTAAAAACAAAGCCTTCGCGTCTTCGCGGCAGTCTTCGATGCCCGCGTCCAGTAAAATCCGCGCGCCTCGGTCGAGGAGTTCTCCCCAGGTCCAATTCTCTTCATACATCTTCATCACCGATTTTCAATTCGTTTCCTTCCGCGTCCGTCAGACAGATTCCTTCGCGGATTCGTTCCCAATCCGCCTCCAGATGCTCCGGCAGACGTCCTTCCGCCTTCAGTACCGCCAATGTAGAAGCGATGGCCGTCTCCGCTTCCCCCGCGTCCGGCTCCCTGGTCGTCAATTTCTGAAGCATCAGCCCGGGCCAAGTCAGAACCCGGACCCATTTAGCCTCCGAGCGGTTGGAAAACATCAGAACCTCATAGGAGACGCCCGCCACCACGGGAATCAAAAGAATCCGCAGACCCAGACGCAAGATAGGATTGGACACGTAGATGACGGCAAAAAACAGGATACTGATGATCATAACCAGAAAAAGAAAGCTGGTGCCGCAGCGACGGTTCAGCCTCGTATACGTGAGGACACGCTCCGGCGTCAGGTTTTCCCCCGCTTCCATGCAGTTAATCGTTTTATGTTCCGCCCCGTGGTACTCGAATACCCGCTGGATATCCTTCATGCGGGAAATGGCGACGATATAGCCGATGAAAATCGCGACACGGATCAGCCCTTCCAATAGGCTCACGATGAGCCGGTTCGGTATCGCTTTTTCCATGAAGCCGCTTAAAAGAGCGGGTAAGAGAATAAAAAGGGCGAGGGCTAACACCACCCCCAGAACCACAGAAAAACTCATCATTAAACCGTCTTGATGCGCCTCCCAGAACCGGCGCAGCGCCGTGTCCTTAACGGGTTTGACCGGTTTCTCCTCTTCTTCTTCCATAAAGAAGCCGGAAGAAAACGTAAGGGTCCTCATTCCGATGACCATTGATTCTATAAAACGAACGACGCCCCGGATGATCGGCAGCGCCAGAACCGGATGTTTCTCCGTCATTGAACGACTTTCAAAAAGAGCGGTCACGATCTTCCCGTCCGACTTACGCACGGACACCGCGTACTTGTCCTTTCCTTTCATCATAACGCCTTCCATGACCGCCTGTCCGCCGACCCGCAAAGCGCCGCACGCTTGTTTTCGATCCTCCATAATTCCTCCTCTGTTGATAAATAGAAAAACCGGCCCATGATCGCTCATAGCCGGCTCCGAGAGTGCTCACATAACATACTGCACCAGAACACGGCAAAAAGGAGACCTTCTGTGAAGGCCTCCCTTTGCTCGCAAACTACTTCTGGTTCATGCCATACTTACGATTAAACTTATCAATACGGCCCCGAGCCGCCATCGCCTTCTGCGTTCCGGTATAGAACGGATGGCACTTGGAGCAAACCTCCACACGGATCTCCTGAGCGGTAGAACCGCAGGTAAAGGTATTGCCGCAGTTACAGCGCACGGTTGCCTGATAATACTTCGGCTGAATGTCCTTCTGCATCGTATAACGCCTCTTTCTTATGGATTCATGGACATTGATTTCCGACCAATGGCCACGTGACAACAGATGGATTATAGCATAGGATTAAAGAAAATGCAAGCTTTTTTTTGACTTTTACCGATAAAATCGAAATATGGCCCATCCTACGCCCAAACACCAGAGTGCCAGAGCCAGGGGAACCTGCACCCGAAATCGGACGTGTCTGGTTTTATGGCGAAAAAGGTACATGCCGCAAACAGCGCCTATCGCGCCTCCGAGCCAGGCAAGGCCCAACAGATTCTTTTCGGAGATTCTCCATTGATTTGTCCGTGCCCGCCTCTTATCGATCCCATAGAGAACGAAGGCAAAGACATTGATAAAACAAAGATAGTACCACATCACCGATAACATATTACACCTCCGGAACAGACCAAGAACGATAGGCGCCTATCAGAAGCCGCACGACCTGGCTGTAGCTGACGGTCCCCTCCCCTCCGGATACCCGCAGATAGGTATCGTTAACCTGGTTCGTAAAGGTCGTCACCTGGTTCTGATGATCCAGGATCCAATCGTTATAATAACGTAATTCCCGCAGCAGGGTCTCCGACGTGTCTTCGATCAGCTTTCCGTAAAGCTGCTGATCCGCGCGGTAAAGGGCATTGTAGAGATAACGAAAAGCATACAGAGCCCCGCTGTAGCGCATATAGACATGGCTGTCCGCAAGACAGGCCTGTATCGAGAGGAAATTTGCCTCATCCTCTCTGGAATAGCCTTTTTGATGCATCTGTTCGTGGGCCGCCGATACGGCTACGACGAAGGAAGGCGCCGCCACGTTGAGATTGGCCTCTCCGGTGAAAGGGATATAGATTCCCAGTATGCCCGTGTAAGAAAAGGGTTCCGAGAAGAAAATCGCCTTCGGGCGCACCCGGGTTTCCGACAGGCTAAGTCCCAGGACCTCGTTGACTTCCCGAAAACTCCGATCGTAAGAAACTTCTAAGATCGCCTGGTTACTCTCGGCAAGGGTCGTGGTTTCTTCCCAAAGGGAATACCCGTCTTCCGTATAGCGAATCTGAGGAGAAAGCTCCTCTGCCCTGTCCCGCATCCAAACCGCGCAGGCATAAAGCTCCTCCGCCGTGATATGATCCGTATCGTATCCTAGCCTGTCTTCCAGGCGAACTCGACCAAACTGCATCACAAACAGGACTTCAAAGAGGCAAAGTCCCCACAGTAAGAGGGCGAGGACGCCTGCCAGCAGACGAACAAAACGCCGGATCCCGCCTCGAAGGCCGCAATAGATGAGACTTCCGATAAGAGCGAAAGGAAGCAGGCACAGAAGGCATTCCGCCGCGGAAAAAGGAATCCAATTGGTCAAGCAAGTCAACATATCGGTGAGCCATCTCGTGATTCCTCGGGCAAAGACATATTCCGCGATCTCGGGGATCAACCGGAGGAAGTAGAGAAGCACTCCCAAAACGGCCGGCAGCAGGATGCCAAACCAGAGGCTCCTCTTATGTATTATATCGCCTGTTTTTTTCATTCGTGGTATTCCTATTCTTTCGTATGATACGAAAAAGGGACATTCCTTTTCGGAACATCCCTCTGATTCGCCCTTCGGAATCTTTAACGCTGTACGCGTCCGGAACCGTCGCCCTTCATCAGGTTCTCAACTTCCGCGACACTGACCAGGTTGAAGTCACCCTCGATGGTATGCTTCAGGCAGGAAGCCGCCGTAGCGAACTCAATGACGGACTGATTGTCATAACCGGAAAGCAGCGCGTAGATCAGACCGCCGCCGAAGCTGTCGCCGCCGCCTACACGATCCACGATATTCATGGTGTACTTCTTAGACTTGTAGAACTCCTTCTTCTCCGCGTCATACATCATGGCCGCCCAGTTATTGACAGAAGCGGAAATGCTCTCACGCAGGGTGATCGCGATCTTCTTGCAGCCGAAACGATCGACCAGCTGACGGGCCACATCCTTGTAGCCCTCGTCGCTCAGCTCACCGCCGGTGATGTTGGTATCCGCAGCCTTGATGCCGAAGACCTTCTCCGCGTCCTCTTCGTTGGCGATCAGAACGTCCACATACTTCACCAGCTCGCCCATCACCTGTCCGGCCTTCTCGCTGGTCCACAACTTCTTACGGAAGTTCAGGTCGCAGCTGATCTGAACGCCCGCGGCCTTCGCAGCCTTGCAGGCAGCCAGGGAAAGAGCCGCGCAGTCATCGGACAGAGCCGGGGTAATTCCAGTAAAGTGGAACCATTCCGCACCCTCAAAGATCTTCTCCCAATCAAAATCGGCGGCCTCGGCCGTAGCGATGGAAGCGTGGGCACGATCGTATACAACATTGGAAGCACGCTGAGAAGCGCCCTTCTCTACAAAGTAAATACCCATTCTCTCGCCGCCTCTGGCTATGTAAGAGGTATTTACACCATATTTACGCAGGGACGCGATGCAGGCGTCTCCCATCGGATTTTTCGGTAACTTGGTGACAAAATAGGGATCCATTCCGTAATTGGCCAGAGAAACGGCAACATTGGCTTCTCCACCGCCAAAAACCATCTCCAGGCTGTCTGCCTGGACAAAGCGCTGGAAGCCCGGGGTCTGCAGACGAATCATGATTTCGCCGAAGGTAATGACTTTCTTAGACATGGGACTCATCCTTTCACATCAAAAAATTTTCCGGTACGAACACCGGCGCGTACAGATAATTGCACGCTTTTATCCTTAGTATACTATTCTTTTCAGATTTATGCAAGAGCTTTTCCAAAAATTTAGGATAAATCCTCGCTAAGAGCCTCTAACTTGCGGTTTTCCGCTTCCTCCAGCTCTTTTCCCTGTGACAGAACCTCTCTTGTCTCCCGCTCTCCGAAATCGCACAGGCATTTATCCAATAATGAATTGCAATAATATTGAAATTCGTTTGTCCTCTCCAGGTACAACTCTCCCTCAAGTCTGGAAGAAAGAGGAATTCCGTATTGTTCGGCAAAATTCTCTAAACGCTTCGGTTCTTCTTTATCCAGCCATTCGAGGGCCTTCTGAAGCGTTTGCAGAATGAGCTGGAAACACAGATCCTCGAATTCGTCCCCGTACGTTACCCAATATGCCTCATCGTTTCCTTCTTCCGCGGCATAGACCCGCCGTCCCGTATATTCATCGAATATCTCGAAGACATATTGATAGGGTTGATCCCTCATATCGCCGTCTTCCGCGAGAACCTCCGGCGTACTTCTCGCGAAAAACTGCTCTTCTTCGTCCTCCTCTTCCCAAGACTCCCTTTCTTCTTCCTCTTCTTCGTATTCCTCTATCGCATAATGCCGGCCGAATTGAATCGCCTGATAAAATTTCAGGCATAACAAATCGTCCAATGCCTTGGAATCCCAGAACTTCTGGAAGGTTTCCACCATCTCGCTGTCATCCAACAGCATATTCTGCTCCTGCCGAATCCTACGCCAGATCACTTCCCCCCGATGATAGGCTTTCAAGGGGGACAGCGCGAGGATGCGTTCTTCGAGTCCTTCTTTCAGCCGATCATACTGGCGAAAGGCGGTGACATACATTTGCTCGATATGATCCTCCTGCAATTTTTGCCTCACCATCAGAACGTTCTTCTTATGAAAATCCGCTAAGATGACGCTGGCCATGGGTTCTTGCATTAGGGTTTCCTTAACGCGATCCTCTCCCTCGTCGAATACGCTGTCCAATTCCTGCTCGATCAGATCCAGCACGTCGCCAAAGACCCGAATCTCCTCATCCGTGCCCTCCTGATCAAAGAGATCGATCAGCTGCTGAAAGCTATTGTAGCGAGTCATCTTCTTGATCAGATCAGGATAAAGATGGCTCTCCGCCGTGACCGCCGAATAAAACATTTCCGCAATATCGTCCAGGATTTCTTCCGGGTTGATCTGCGCCTTTAGCATCCTATAAATTTCTTTTTCCATATTTTATCCTCAATTTAATGTTACAAAGCTGTATCCTGCAGCCTTTGTCTGTCGTATCCATTCGCCCAATATGTCGTGGTTTGTTTTGCTGACCGCGTGCAGCAAATAGACCGCCCCCGGATGCAGCGCTCCCGTCAGCCTTTTGAGCGCGGTGTCTTCTCCGGGCTGATCGTTGACGTTCCAATCATTATAGGCGAAACTCCATAAGACGGAACGATATCCCATCTCCTGAGCCAGCGCCAGCGTCTGCTCGCTGAACGCTCCTTCCGGATTGCGAAACAAATACATCTCATAGCCGAATTCCTGCAGAACATAGTCGTGCAGCACCTGTATATTCTCCGCCGCTTTCTCTAGGGAAACCTCCGTCATATTGGGATGGTAGGCGGTATGATTCCCTACCGTGTGCCCTTCCTCGATCATACGCCGAATAAGATCAGGCTCCCGTTTGGCATAATCCAGCGTCACAAAAAAAACGGCAGAAACCTCTTCTTCTTTCAACGTATCTAAGATGCCCGCCGTATACCCGTTTTCGTATCCTTCGTCGAAGGTAAGACAGATTCCGTCCTCTTCCGTCAGAAAAACCGCGCCGTATTGGCCGAATTCCTCCTGCAGCGCCACACAGGCGGTGGGACGATTTTGATCGTCCACCTCCCGTCCGGGGCCCCAGGTCACCTGTCCGTCATCCAGCGCCTGTAACTTAGCCGTAGACAGGGCGCCGATATGGGGTTGCAGCGATTCCTCCACCAGCGTTTCTTCCTGGCTGTACTCCGGTTCCATTTTTTCATGAGTACACCCCGAAAACGCCAGGCAAAGAATCAGCAAACATAACAAAATGGATGACTTCATGCTTAAACGCCTCCCATTCTCATTTTAGATGGAATGAGAGTAGTTTAAGCAGAAGTCATCGTTTTCATACACGGGAATCAACCGAGCCTCTTCAGATGCCAGATCTTTTCGTTATAGTCTTCGATGGACCTGTCCGCCGCAAACATAGAAGAATTTGCCACGTTAATCATCGCCCTGCGATTCCACTCGTCCTTATCGCGGAAGAGACGGTCCGCTTCCTGATGGGCGCGGCAGTAGTCTTCAAAATCCGCCAACACCATATAAGGATCCGGCGCGGTATGATCGTTGCCTAAGATCAGGCTATTGACGATATCCGGATATGCCGTACAGGCGCCGCCGCTGCGTCCGATTCCTACCTGCATGGCGTTCAGGATGCGACTGATCCAAGGATCGTTCTGATAATAGGACAAAGGATTGTACCCCTTATCCTGTAATTCTTTTACTTCCTGGGCGCGCAGGCCGAAGAGGAACATATTTTCTTCTCCCACCGCTTCGCAGATCTCCACATTCGCGCCGTCCAGTGTCCCGATGGTCAAGGCTCCGTTCATCATGAACTTCATGTTTCCGGTACCCGACGCCTCGCGTCCCGCGATCGAGATCTGTTCGGAAAGATCTGCCGCCGGCATGAGGATTTCGGCTACCGTAACCTTATAATCCTCCAGGAACACAACCTTGATCTTCTTGGAAACATCCGGGTCATGATTGACCATGTCCGCGATCGAATGAATCAGACGAATGATCTGCTTGGCCGCGTAATAACCGGGCGCCGCCTTCGCCCCGAAGATAAAGGTACGGGGAACCACATCCAGATCCGGGTTGTCTTTGATCTCGAAGTACAGACGCAGAATGTGCATCACGTTCAGCATCTGCCGCTTATATTCGTGCAGACGCTTGGCCTGAACGTCAAAGAGAGAATCACAATCCACCTCGATTCCGTTATGCTCCTTGATATATGCCGCCAGACGCTCCTTATTGGCGCGCTTGACCCGCCCAAACTCCTTGCGGACTTCCGGGTCTTCCGCGTAAGGACGGAAAGCGGAAAGTAGCGACGCGTCCCGAAGGAATCCCTCTCCGATATACTTAGTCAAAAGGGCGGTCAGGCCCTCGTTCCCCTGTCCTACCCAACGCCGGTAGGCGATGCCGTTGGTGACATTCTGGAATTTCTCCGGAGAAACCAAATAAAAATCATGGAACACATCGTCCCGCAGGATCTGGGAATGCAGCGCGGACACGCCGTTAACAGAGAAGGAGCCGGCAATCGATAAATTGGCCATGCGCACCTCTCCATAAGCAACAATTGCCATAGAGGCGATACGATCCCAATCTCCCGGGAAGTAGTTCCACAGATCATCACAGAATCGCCTGTTGATCTCCAGCACAATCTGGTGCAGCCGGGGCAGGATCTGCTTAAACAGCGATTCCGGCCAGCGTTCCAGCGCTTCTGACATGACCGTATGGTTGGTATAGGCCACGGTGCGGCAGGTAATATTCCACGCCGCGTCCCAGGTCAAACCGTTTTCATCCAGCATGATACGCATCAGCTCCGGAATGACCATCGCGGGATGGGTATCGTTAATCTGAATCACCACATGATCCGGCAGGTTATCCAGGCGGCCGTAACGAGCCATGTGCTTGCGCACGATCTCCTGTACGGAAGCGGAAACAAAGAAATACTGCTGTTTTAGGCGCAGGGACTTGCCTTCCCAATGCTTGTCCTCCGGGTAAAGAATCTTGGAGATGACTTCCGCCATCGCCTGGTTCTCCGTGGCCCGCAAATAGTCTCCTTCGTTAAACAAAGTCATGTTGATCTGCTGGGGGCTCTTGGCCTGCCACAGCCTGAGGGTGTTCACCGTCTCCCCTTGGTATCCGCTGATCAACATATCGTAAGGAATCGCCAGAACCCGATCATAATCCTTGTGAATGATCTGCATCTGCTCATCCTTCCACACTTCTTCGATGACGCCGCCGAAATGAACCTCCACCGTCTCGCTGGGTTTCGGAACCAGCCAGCTGGAGCCGGAATCCATCCAGCGGTCAGGCAATTCGATCTGCTGTCCGTCCACGATCTTCTGCTTAAACAACCCGTATTCGTATAGAATACTGTATCCCGTGGCCGGATAATCCAGGCTCGAGAGCGCGTCCATATAACAGGCGGCCAGCCGCCCTAAACCGCCGTTACCCAGCGCGGCGTCCTGTTCTTCTTCGTAGTAGAGCTCGTCCAGGCTGGTCCCCATGTCTTCCAGGGCTTTATTGAAATCCTCCGTCATGCCCAGATTAAACACGTTATTGCGCAAAGACCGACCTAACAGGAATTCGATGGACAGATAACACACCTGCTTACCTTCCTGCTTTTCGATCTTCTCCTGGGTCTTGACCCAGTTATCCATTAAAAAGTCACGAACCACCAACGCGGCGGCATGATAGATCTGACTGCGGGTCGCCGCGGAAAACTCTTTTCCGAAATGTCGAATCAGCTTCCCGTTAATCAGAATCTTTAGCTGTTCTTTATCCATGCATTCTCCTTTTCAATCCTTACCGCCTCGCGGTTTTATTTTTTACCGGTGATTTTCTCGTACAGGGCGATATAATCCTTCGCCGGAAGATTCCAACTGAAATCTTTATTCATCGCGTTCTTCATCAGCTTTTTCCAAGCGTCCTTATCCTGATACAGGCTTTCCGCCTCCCGAAGCACATACAGCATGTCGTCAGCGTTATAATTCGCGAAGGTAAAGCCCGTCCCGCTGCCTTCCCAATAAGGCTGCACCGTATCCTTTAAGCCGCCCGTCTCCCGCACCACCGGAATCGTGCCGTAACGCATGGCGATCATCTGCGACAGGCCGCAGGGTTCGCTCTGAGAAGGCATCAGGAAGATATCCGCGCCCGCGTAAATCTTCTGCGCCAGATCCAGATTAAAGGTGATGTTCGCGGACACCTTGGAGGGATACTTCTTCTGCGCTTCCTTAAACATTTCTTCGTACTGGTAATCGCCTGTTCCCAGGATGACGAGCTGTACATCGTCTTCCAGGATCTGTTCTAGGTCATATTTTACAAGATCCAGTCCCTTGTGTTCCACCAGGCGGCTGATCATCGCGATGACCGGTACTTCAGGACGCACGGGCAGTCCCAGCATATCCTGCAGTTTCGCCTTGTTGATCTCCTTCTTCTTGGGGCCTCTGGCCGAATAATTGGCGAACAAATGAGGATCGGTCTTGGGATCGTATACTGAATAGTCGATTCCGTTCAAGATTCCGCTCAACTTCTCCCGTTCGTTCCGGAGCATCCACTGCATACCATGTCCGTAATATTCGTACTGAATCTCCTGGGCATAGCTCGGGCTCACCGTAGTGATCCAGGAGGACGATACGATAGCCGCCTTCATCAGATTGACCATACCGTCGAATTGCAGCCAGCCATTGTCGTAGTTTTCCTTTGACATACCCATCACATATTCCGTGACATCCGGCGGGAAAACGCCCTGATACTGGATGTTATGAATCGTAAACAATACCCGCAGATCCTTGCAGCAAGGCACGTCCTTACGATAAAACTCTTCTAAGAAGACAGGGATCAACGCGGTCTGCCAGTCGTTGCAATGAATCACATCCGGCTGAAAATCCAGATGCTGCAAGATCTCCAGCACCGCCTTACAGAAGAAAGCGTAGCGTTCCGCGTCGTCGAAATACCCGTATAAGCCTCGGCGGCCAAAATAATACTTATTGTCCAGGAAATAATAGGTTACTCCCTCGTACGCCAGAGAAAAGACTCCGCAATACTGCGTCCTCCATGCCAAGGGTACCCAAACGACCTTGAGAAAATTCATCTGGCTTTTCCATTTTTCCGGAATATCCTGATACAACGGAAGGATGACACGCACGTCCTCCCCCTTCTCGCACAACGCCTTCGGAAGAGCGCCTGCTACATCCCCCAATCCTCCCGTCTTGATGAAGGGAACCGCTTCCGATGTCGCAAACAACACTTTCATTTGAATCTCTCCTTTCCGTTTCCATTATAGCATGGTAAATTCTGTTTGTAAATATAAGGAGAGGGAGATTTCAAGGCAGAAACCTCCCCTAATTGGCCGAAATTACACGACACTGCCTTTCGAGAGAACCGTCGGATATTTCTGATAGCCAAACAACTTGCGATTTTCACGGATCACCACGTCCTTATCCGCGATCACATAGTTCAGCTGACTGGAGGATTGAATCTCACAGTCCTGCATGATGATAGAATTAGAAACCACCGCTCCCTTACGGATCCGAACGCCGCGGAAGATGATGCTGTTTTCCACGGTTCCCTCGATGATGCATCCGTCCGCGATCAGAGAATTGCTGACCTTGCTGCCGTTTCGATATACGGAGGGAACCTCGTCCCTGATCTTTGTAAAGATCTGGTTTTGAGAGTCGAACAGTCCTTTGCGGACATCTTCGTTGAGAAGATCCATATTGGCGTCAAAATAAGAGGAGACGGAAGTGATCAGATCCATATAAGCCTTACACTCGTATCCGTAGATTTTCAGGTCTTTCACGTTGGCCTGGAGCACGTCGCGCCGGAAACTGTACAGGTTATGACTCTGGCATTCCTGAATCAGAGACTCCAGCAGGGATTTCCGGATAATCGCCGTTCCGATACAAAGATTCTTCCGATCCTTCGCCGGATTGATCGCCACATCCGTGACGCGGTGATCCTTATCCATGGCCAGGAAACAGAACTGATTGTAAGACTCGTCCGTGAACCGGCCATTCTTGTACAGCAGCGTAATATCCGCGTCCTTCTCCTTGTGGAATTCCAACATCTTGTCAAAGGTCATGTTACAGATGATATCCGCGTCCGAAAGCAAAACGTATTCGCTGTTGGAACGGCGAATAAAGCTCATCGTATTGGCAAGAGCCTCCATACGCCCCCTGTAGTTGGCGCCGTAATTAAAGCTGTCCCCATGGGAAAAAGGCGGAAGGATATAAAGTCCGTCCCGCTTTCTGGACAGATCCCATTCCTTGCCGGAACCCACATGATCCATCAGAGACTGGTAATTGTTCTTGGTAATCATCCCGATCTTGGTGATGCCGGAATTGACCATACTAGACAGCAGGAAATCGATGATCCTGTAACGTCCGCCGAAAGGAATCGAGGAAATCGAACGCACCTGCGTCAGTGTCTTCAAATCTTCTTCGTACTTGTATGTAAAAATCAAACCCATTGTGTCTAGCATTGCCGTTTCCCCCTTATTCCCGATTTTCTCCGACCATCTCGCCGGCGGCGATCTGTATTCCCTTGCCGATGGAAACACCGTCGCCCACGACAGCGATGGCGCCGCTCTCGCAGGTCTCTTTGGGCGCGCCCACGGAAGCTTCCTGGCCGATGACGGCCTCTTGACCAACGATCGCGTATTGAACGACCGCGTTGTCCTCTATAACGGCATCCGGCATGATCACACTGTCTCTTACGATGGCTCCCTTACCGATCCGACATCCGTGGAACAATACGGAATGCTCTACACTGCCGTAGATACTGGTTCCCTCCGTCACGATCGAGTCCTTAATCTCCGCACCCTCGGCCACATAATGAGGCTGCTCGTTGGGATTGCGGGCGTAGATGCGCCAAGAAGGATCCGCCAGCTTAATAGGGCTGTCCTCTCCGATCAATTCCATATTCGCCTCCCAAAGGGATTCGATGGTTCCCACATCTTTCCAATAATCGTTGAATTCATAGGCCATCATCACTTCCCCGTCCCCGAGCATCTGAGGGATGATGTTCTTGCCAAAATCGTTAGACGACGTCGGATCCGCCTCATCCCGGGTCAGATATTCTCTGAGCTTGTTCCAGGTAAAGATATAGATTCCCATCGAAGCCTTCGTGGACTTGGGTTCTTTAGGTTTCTCCTCAAACTCATAGATCTTGTTATTCTCGTCCGTGTTCATGATGCCGAAACGGCTGGCCTCCTCGAGGGACACATTCAGCACCGCGATGGTGCAGGCCGCCTCATGGGCCTTGTGATATTGCAGCATCTTGTTGTAATCCATTTTGTAGATATGGTCACCGGAAAGGATCACTACATACTCAGGATCATACTGTTCGATAAAATGGATGTTCTGGTAGATCGCGTTCGCCGTCCCCTTATACCATTCCCCGTTTTTGCCGTGGACATAGGGCGGCAGAATCGATACCCCGCCGTAATTGCGGTCCAGATCCCAGGGCTGACCGTTTCCAATATACGCGTTCAGATCCAAAGGCATATACTGGGTCAAAACGCCCACCGTGTCGATCCCCGAATTGACGCAATTACTCAGCGGAAAGTCAATGATACGATACTTCCCCCCAAAAGGAACGGCCGGTTTGGCCACGTTTTTTGTTAATACGCCCAACCGGCTTCCCTGGCCGCCGGCCAAAAGCATTGCAATACACTCTTTTTTGATCTTCATACCCAACCCTCCATACTTGAATTTTCAGCATTATCCTGAAAACTCTCAGATTTCCTTAGAAATAGCATATCACAAATCTACGATTTTTTCAAGATATTTTCTTATCAATTGTGGATTTTATGGGATCTTTACGGTTTGTTAACGTTTTCAAAACATGGAAAGGAGCTCTTCTTCCGATATAATGGGGATTCCCAGCTGTTTTGCCTTCTTGTTTTTGCCGCTGGCGCTGTTCAAGTCGTTATTGACAAGATAATCCGTCTTTCCGCTGACGGAAGAGGAAACCTTGCCTCCCCGCTTCTCGATTTCTTCAATCAATACGTTTCTGTTCTCAAAATGATTCAGTGTCCCCGTGATGACCAGCGTCTTTCCGGTAAGCGCGCCTTCCGCCTTCTGCCGCGTCCGAAAACGCAGTTCTCCAAGAAGCTTTTCCGTGACTTGCCGGTTCTGCTCTTGATCGAAGAAGACCCTCACCTTATGGGCGCCGATCTCTCCGAAACCGTCGATAGCCGCGATCTCCTCCGGATCGGCATCCATGATCTTGCGAATATCTCCTTGAAAATGAGCCGCCAGTAACTTCGCCCCCGCGATTCCCACGCCGGGAATTCCCAGTGCTGAAAGGAGACGATAGCTTTCCGTGTCTCTTGAGGCATCGATGGCCGCAAGGAGTTTCTCCGCCGATTTCTCTCCGAATCCTTCCATCTGACAGATCTCCTCCCTGTGATCTTCTAAGCGGTACAGATCGTTGTACTCCCTCAAAAAACCCGCTTCCAGAAAACGATCTAAAGACGCCTCGGATAAGCCGTCGATGTTCATGCCTTCCCGAGAAACGAAATGAACGAAGGCCCGGTGGAGTTTTGCCGGACAAGAGGGATTTGTGCAGACCAACACCTTCGCCTCATGGTTTTGTTGAATCTGTGTCGCGGCGCCGCACCGCGGACATTCCGACGGAATAGACAGCGTATGGCTCTCGGTCAGGTTCTTGCTGATTTGAGGAATGATCATATTCGCCTTATAGACTAAGAGACGATCCCCCAACCCCAGTTTGAGTTCTTCGATGATGCTCAGGTTGTGGAGGGAAGCGCGTTGTACCGTAGTTCCCTCCAGTTCCACCGGATCAAAGATCGCCACGGGATTGATGAGACCTGTCCTGGAGGTCTGCCACTCTACCTGTCTTAACGTCGTCTCCGCCGTCTCATCCTGCCATTTGAAGGCCATGGAATCTCTGGGGAATTTGGCCGTCTGGCCTAATGTCGCGGAATAATCCACGTCGTCATAAGTCAGCACTAATCCGTCCGATGGATAGGCCAGGTGGGGCACATGTTCCGCGCGGGATTCGATCTCCCCGGGCAGCGAATCCTTATCCACCAATGTCCAATCCACCATCTCGAATCCCAGTTCCGCCAGCCGTTTCAGACGCTCGCTCTTCTTATGCTCCGAGAAGGGCGTATCCTCCGGCGCGTCCTGGGCGGAGACCAGGGTATATACGATATAGTGAACTCTGCGGCCGGCCGTCACCTCACTGTTGAGCTGTCTCACGCTTCCGCTGCACAGATTTCTGGGGTTTTTATACTGTTCCTGGGGAGCAAGCGCGCTGTTAATCTCCTCAAAATCTTTATAGGAGATAACGGCCTCCCCGCGTATCACCAACCTTCCCTTATAAGGTATATGCAGAGGAAGTCCCAAAAATGTCCGCGCGTTTTCCGTAATCTGTTCGCCCTCTTCTCCGTTTCCCCGAGTCAGAGCCTGTCTGAGTTCGCCGTTCTCGTAAGTCATTACGACGGTCAAACCGTCCAATTTCCAAGAAAGAACCCCTTCCTGATCCCCCAGCCATTCTCTCAAGTCCTCCCTGCTTTTGGTCTTGTCCAAGGACAGCATCGGTTGTTCATGAGCCACCTTGGGCAGTTCTGAAAGAATCTGATATCCCACTTTTTGCGTGGGGCTTCCGGACAAAACGACGCCCGTCTCCTTCTCCAAGTTTAGCAGCGTGTCATAAAGCGCGTCATATTCGTGATCCGACATGACTTCCCGCGCCTCTTGATAATAAGCGCGGGAGGCCATGTCCAGCAAGTCGATAAGCTTCTTCATTTGATTCAGCTGATCCTGCATTTCCATACCTCCCGTGGTGGTTTTATTCTACTTTTTTGAGTCCCGCAAGGCCCGCTAAGAGCTTTTTCGTTCCCGCCTTGACAAACTGAACGGTCACCTGAGCGTCCGCGTTCAAAGGTTCTACCGCCTCTACGACGCCCAAACCGAACTTACGATGAGAAACCCGGTCTCCCACCCTCCATTCCTCGGCCCCGCTGCCGGAAACGGCGGAAACCGTCGCTTTCACGGGATGCCCCATCATCCTCTGTTTTTGCTGCTCCAGGCGTTCATTACGAAACTGTTTCACGAACATCCGCTGGGGCTGTCCATTCTCCTCCATCGTGTCTCTTCCTTTCTTCTCCGTCCCCCAGGACGCGGAGGCGCGGCTTTCTTTTCTGTCCAACAGTTCTTGCGGTATTTCCTTAATAAATCTGGAAATTTTAGAGAGCTCCTGCATGCCGTGGATCCTCCTGCTTCTGGCGCAGGTCATATACAGTTTTTCCTGCGCTCTCGTAATGCCCACATAGCATAACCGCCGCTCTTCTTCCACATCCTCTTCCTCGCCGGAGGTAATACTCATATAGCTTGGAAAGAGCCCTTCCTCCATGCCCGCCAGAAAAACAACGGGAAATTCAAGGCCCTTAGCGCTATGTAAAGTCATTAAAGACACCGCGTCCGTATTTTCATCCAGAGCATCGATCGCCGCCACCAGGGATAGCTCTTCAATCAGGCCCGCCAAAGAAGGTTCCGCCGCTTCTTCCTCATAGGCCTCGATGCGGTTCGTGAGTTCCTCGATGTTTTCCAGGCGGTCTTGGATCCGTTCCGGGTCTTCGTCTTTTAGATACTCCACATATCCGAGACGCGTCATCAGGTTATCCAAAAGAGCCGTCAGGTCACACTCCGGATCCATCGCCTGCTCCCGATACTCCTCGATCATTTCCGCGAAAGCTTTGAGCTTCCCGGCCGCCCGGCTTAATTCCCCGTATTGTTCCACCTGTCCGATCAGTTCCGTGATGCCCAGGTCTTTTTCTGCGGCTATAAGCCGCAGCCGCTCTTCTGTGGTAGCGCCGATTCCCCGCTTGGGGATGTTGATGATCCGCTGGGCGGCCACATAATCCCGATCGTTTACGATCAACCGCAGATAACAAAGCAGGTCTTTAATCTCTCTGCGCTGATAGAAGGGGATCCCCGCGAAGAGTCGGTAAGGAATATTGTCGTGCAGAAAATGCTCTTCCAGAGCCCGGGACTGGGCGTTGGTACGAAACAGTACCGCCATCTCCTTGTAGTTTCTCCCTTCCTCATGCATCTTCTGCATCTGTCCCGCGATATATCCCGCCTCATCGCCTTCCGTATCCGCCTGGTACAGCGTGATCTTCTCGCCCACTCCATTCCGCGTCCACAATGTCTTACTCTTTCGTCCGAGGTTATGAAGAATCACCTCGTTTGCCGCGTTTAGAATGTTCTGGGTGGAACGATAGTTCTCCTCCAGACGAATGACGACAGCATCCGGAAAATCTTTCTCGAAATCCAGGATATTGCGGATATTCGCGCCGCGGAATTTATAGATGGATTGATCGTCGTCTCCCACCACGCAGATATTGCAGAACATGCCGGAAAGCTGACGGATAATCTGATATTGCGCCGTATTGGTATCCTGATACTCGTCCACCATGATATACCGAAACTGATCCTGATACCGCTCCAGGATATCCGGATTTTCCGCGAACAACCGAACGCATTTGCCCAGAATGTCGTCAAAATCCATAGCCTGGTTGCGTAACAGTTCCTGTTCGTATTCCACGTACAGGCGAGAGATCATCTCCTTACTGTAGTCTCCCCGGGCGGCTCTTCTGTAGTCGTCCGGACCGATCAGGTCGTTTTTCGCGGCGCTGATCGCCGCCAGAACCGTCCTGGGCGTCCACATCTTTTCATTGAGATTCATGTTCTTCATAATCCGCCGGATTACGGATTTCTGGTCTTCCGGGTCGTAAATCGTAAAGCCGGATTCATAACCGATAGATTTGCTATGGCGTCTGAGAATCCGAAGGCAGAAAGAATGGAAGGTAGAGATCCACGCGTCCGCCGCCGCGTCGCCAATCAGCCGGTCCACCCTTTCTTTCATCTCATGGGCCGCCTTATTGGTAAAGGTGATCGCCAATATATAATAAGAAGGTACCTGCATCTATTCGATGAGGTACGCGATCCGGTGCGTCAACACCCTTGTCTTGCCGCTGCCTGCCCCCGCCAGAATGAGCACGGGACCCTCCGTCTGAAAAACGGCCCGACGCTGCATCTCGTTTAACTGTTGGTATTTATCATTCATGCCGATTCGCGCTCCCATCTTCCGATTCGTTTTTTAAGCGTTCCAATACCAGGGCATATCCGTCCTCGCCGTAATGCAGCGCCCGGTTGACCCGACTGACGGTGGCGCTGGAAGCCCCGGTCTTATCGCAGATATCCTGATAACGGGCGTCTTCGCTTAACATCTTCGCCACTTCCAGACGCTGGGCGATGGCGAGCAGTTCACTGACCGTGCAGATATCCTCAAAAAAGGCATAACACTCTTTTTCAGTCCGTAATGACAATACCGCGCGAAAGAACCGGTCCATCTCCGGCGTCTTTAGTTTATGGTTCATCTGGCTCCCCCTATCTTTTGTAATAGATTTATTGTATCACCGATCCGGTGAAAAGTAAAGATTTAATGCGATCCGAGCCACCAATTTTCCGGCGCGTCGTCATCGGTCAGACTCCCAAACACATATCCGTTTTCCTGAAAATATGAAAGGATCGAAGGAAGCGCGTTGACCGTCTGGGGCGCGTAACTGGCCGAATGCAGAAGAATAATCACAGGGTCTTTGCCCTGAGCGGTCTTGATCGTGCTCTCATAGATTTCTTGAGCCGTGACGCCCTTTCGGATCGCGTCGTCCCCGGAACAGTTCCAATCGATGACGCGGTATCCCCATGAGATAAGCTTCTCTGTCACTCCGCTTCCCAGGTTTTTCTCTCCCCTCGTGGAGCCGCCGGGAAAACGAAAGATCTTTTCCGGCGCGTATCCGCTGACCTGCTCCACATAAGACTCCAGTTCTTCGATTTCTTCTTTCAGAGAATCAAAATCCGCATAGACATGTTCATATACATGGGACGCCGTATGATTGGCCAGCACATGCCCCTCCTCCACGATTCTCTGATAGAGGGGCAGGAGTTCTTCCTCTTCCCGGGCGATCACAAAAAAAGCCGCCGGAACCTGATATTCCTTTAAGATATCTAAGATCTGCGCCGTACTCTCACAGGGCCCGTCATCAAAAGTCAAATATACCTTAGGCTTCTCGCCCGCCTCCGCGTTCGCGCCCTTCGCCGGCTCCAATTCCGTCTCGGAGGTTTCCGCGTCTGTTCCTGGATTCGCGCATCCACACAAAAAAACAACCAGCCCCAAAACCCAATACAGCCTTCTTAATATACGCCTCATCTTCTCCCTTCCTTTCTCATCCTGTCGGGAGTTAGAATATGGACTTTTCACAGATTCATGCATCTTTCTTCTTAAGAACAGCATATATGAATTTAAGATGGTTTTTATTCTTTTGTCATTTTTTCGTTAGAAACAGATTCTTTACCTATGTTATTATAATACCATGATTCATTGCAGCCTTGGGAGATTGACGCCCTTTGGCGGCAATCTCAGGGCGCGGCTTGGTCTCTCCCCATTGAGGACGCTGTCTCGCCGCGCCAACTCATTCAGAAAGTAGGTGTTGAAATTGAAAAGGTCCGTTGAGACTTATATTCTACGACTGCTCCTCCTCTGCATCCTTCTTCTCGCCGGATTGATCCTCTGGGTAAACTGGGGCATGAACCGACGTCCTTCCGTCGATGTTAAGAGCCAAAGTTATATCGTCATGCGGATGGAGGACGGTAAAATTCTCTTTTCAAAAGAAGAAAACGCGCGAATCTATCCCGCTTCGATGACGAAGATGATGACCGCGATTCTCGCCATCGAGAATCAGGAAGATCTGGACGAGCAGATCGAGGTGCCTTATTCGATCTTTCCGGCGCTTTATGCCCAGGACGCCTCCAGGGCCGGGTTCGAGCCGGGAGAGATCGTCCCCTATAGGGACATCCTTTACGGCATTCTCCTGCCCTCTGGCTGCGAATGCTGCGAGACGGCCGCCGTCCTCACGGCGGGTTCCGGTGAGACTTTTGTGGAATGGATGAACGAAAAAGCGGCCAGTCTGGGGATGAATGAAACCCATTTCGCGAACACCACCGGATTGCATGACCCAGATCATTATACCACGGTTTCCGATATGGCGGTTCTCCTGCGCTACTGTCTTCAGAACGACACCTTCTACGAAATCTTTACGACAGGGTCCTATCTCACTTCTTCCTCTAATATTCATCCCGAAGGCATACTCCTTCGCGGCACCATGCGGGAAGAGCTTCTCGATATTTCCACCGGGAATATTGAGATTCTTGGGGGAAAAACCGGTTTCACCAGCTCCGCGGGACTCTGTCTCGCCAGCTTCGGAGAAGCGGGAGGCGAACGCTATATCATCGTGACCGCCGGCGCCCCCGGCGATCACGAGACAGAACCCTACCATATCTTGGATACCATCAGTCTGTATCAGAGCCTAGCATAACGCCCGGATTCACAGGGCAGCGACGATGCTTTCTATAGCGACGGCGCCATCCGCCGCCGCGGTGATGATCTGCCGCAGGAACTTTTTGCGCACGTCTCCCGCGGCATATACGCCGCGAATGGACGTTTCCATGTGATCGTTCGTCAAAATATATCCGGCGCTGTCGGTATCTACTTTGCCCTTTAACAGGCCCGAATTGGGCTGTATGCCCACCGCGATAAACGCGCCGGCAACTTCCAGCCTTTTCTCCTGCCCCTCTGTGTCCGACACAAGCAGGGAGGAGACTCGCTCTTCTCCCTGAATCTCCCGTACCTGACTGTTCCAAAGGATATGAATATTTTCTTTCATCTGCACCTTTTTACACAAATAATCCGCGGCCCTCAGCCTGTCCCGTCGGTGAATCAAAAACACCTCTTGGCACAGGGCCGACAGATAAATCGCATCCGAAACCGCCGTATCGCCGCCGCCGATCACGGCGGTTTTTTGGTTTCTGAAAAAGGCGCCGTCACAGGTGGCGCAGTAGGAAACGCCCTTCCCCCGCAGCCGATCCTCTCCGGGGACGCCAAGCATCCTGGGGGCGGCTCCGGTACAAAAGAGAATGTTTTTCGTCGTATACTCTCCTCCAAAAGTCCTTACGACCTTGATGTCCTCTCCCACTTCCAGATCCGTGACCTCTTCCATAATCTGCTGCATACCCAATTTCTGAGCGTGTTCCATCCATTTCATCCCCAGATCCATGCCTGAAATCTCGGGAAATCCCGGATAGTTGTCCACTTCCGACGTGTTCAAAACCTGTCCTCCCGGAAATCCCTGCTCCACTAAGGCGTAACGCAGGCCTGCCCGAGAGGCGTAAATCGCCGCCGCAAGCCCCGCGGGGCCTCCTCCAATGATCAGTACATCATAGGGTTTCATTCTGTTTTGCCTCCTCTTCTTCCAATTTACGCAGCGCCTCGTTCAGAAGCTCCGTTCCGCGCAGTACAAAACGCCCGTTCCGTATAATCTCCGTCGTCTGTCCGCCGGCCGTTACCACACGAATCAGGCCGATTCCGTGATAGGGCAGCGTAATGTCCGTGTGTACGTGAGTATAAGCGTTTTCACGATCGGTATGGCGCAGCGCCGTTTTTTCGTTTTCCCGGGCCCGGATCTCTTTTCCGTTTTTGGGATTATAGACCGGCAGTTCCTCCGTACCCACATAACAAGTGTCTCCGATGGCGAAATGCGGTCCCATCTTCTCCACGATCAAAATGGGCAGCTTCTCGACAATATCGTATTGCTTTGCCATCTTATAGGCCAGCGTGTTGGTTCCGATGGCAAACTCTCCCATGGGCAGCGTCTCGTGAGGAAACAGCAGATTATCCCGAATATAGGCTTTGTTTTCTTCCTCCGCAGGGAAGTTTTCACACTGATAGTCCGTCACGTACCCATCCGTGAAGGTCAGCTTCAGATTCTTAAATAACAGTCCATCCATATAGAACGATTCCACATGCAGGACGCCGTTTGTTCCCTCCAGTCTGGGAGACGTAAAGACTTCTCCCAAGGGAATATTGACGTCCGCCACGCAATTGTAGAAATTCGTCTGATGCTTCGGATCTTCGATAGGAGCCAAAGCCACCGTGAGGTTCGTCTCGTTGCCCCGCGTTCCCTGGATCTCCACCTTCACGCCCTGATCCAAGGCGTCGATGATATGCTGCTGCACTTCCTGATATTTCTCGTTGTCCAGGGTATTGATCCGTATGGTCTCCTCAAAGAGCGCCGGGAAATCTTTGCCGATCTCCGGGACCGGATACGCCACCATGGTAAAACTGGTTTCCCGTTCCGGCATATACCGATGCATCAGCTCCATCCTCCGGTTTTGATAGGCGGTATAGGCCTCCGTCTGTTCCTCCGAAAAGACGATATTCCCCTTTCCCTTTCTGGGGACAAAAGGTTTTTCGCCGAAAGAATCAATCACCGCGGGGCCGCCGTATAGCCGAAGCATGGAAGCGTTCTGTTCCACCTCTTCTTCCAAGGCGTCGTTCAGTTTTTGACCCAATTCCGCATCGAAGATAAGGGCCAGATCAAACCGATGATCATACTGGCACTGTAAGTTCTTCTGCGTCGTCTTGACGCGGGAAATGAAGGGCTGATAATGAATCTCCGACCGGAAAAGTTCCATGGCCCTGCGGGTCATCCGCTCCATTCCCAACCGATGGTAGATTCCCACCGTCTTTTTGATGACGATATCCTTAGCGTCTACAAAAAAGCCCTTTCGGTATCCTTCCACAAAAGACGCGGCCATCTTCTGGATCTCTTCCTCCGGCAGCGTATTCATAAACCGGAAGAGCTCCAGATCCTCCTCGGTCACCCGTTGATCGAGCATATAGAGAAATCCGGGATCCTGCAAGTCTCCGTAGGCAATCTGATCTTCCCCTTGGCAGCCGTCCGGGATAAAACGCTCGTGCAGGCTCAATCCCGCCCGATCCCGCACCTGGGACAGGGCATGCTCCCGAATGCGGGACTTGAGTTCTGAGACGGGGGCGTGATTCTTCATGAGTTCCGCTATATCTAAGAACAGCCGTTGATTCAGACACATGGCAAACCGCATATGACGCCGCGCGTATCTTAGGTTCTCCCTCATCTGATAAGCGATATAGGTCGCCACCTTGCCAAGCTCGTCCCCGAACTGTTTGACGGCCACCGACGGATTTAAGAAGGAGCGATGATATTCTCCCTCTTCTTCCGCATAGAAGTCCTCCTGTTCTTTCGCCAGATGCTCTAAAGAAGCGGAACGGACATATTCTTCCGTCCAGAGGCTCTCCCATTGAATCATCTTCTGAAGAAATTCCGCCTGCTTCTTCAGAAACCGCAGCGGAAGATCTTTGTTATTTTTCCCGGCCTTGATACTGGCCCATTCGGCAATCTTTTCCTTTTGGCACTCATATTCCTGTAACGACGCGTTATTATACAACCTATAATATTCCTCTAAATTAAACATGCCATCCTCCTATCCGAAAGGCTCCTTTCGCCTTTACACATCCATCGGTTTTCTATTGCAGTATATCATATTCGGAAGAAAAAAACAATCTTTTCCAAAGCAGCCTGAGACATCCGCTTGTTTCTTTTTCTCCATCTTTTTACAGGATAATACATTGCTGTGCCGTCCTCCTAACATTATAATATCCTTATTTTGTACAAGGAGGTCTCTTCGATGATTAAAGACATGACCGTAGGAAAACCCTACCGGTTGATTCTTTCCTTTTGTATTCCCCTCATGTTCGGGAATCTCTTTCAGCAAATGTATAACATGGTCGACACCATTATCGTCGGCCGTTTCCTGGGCAAGGAAGCCCTGGCGGCCGTAGGTTCCACCGGCGCCGTTAACTTTCTGATCCTTGGATTTGTCAACGGCCTGTGCTGCGGTTTTTCCATCCCCGTCGCGCAGTGTTTCGGAGCCAAGGACTATGCTTCCATGCGCCGCTGTGTGGCCAACATGATTTGGGCCTCCCTTCTATTAGGCGGCGTCATCACACTGGTAACCGGTATCTGGACAAGGGAAATCCTCATCCTGATGCAAACGCCCGCAAATATTTTGGAAGACGCCTATTCCTACATATTTACCATTTTCTTGGGAACCTATGTAACGATTCTGTATAATTGCCTGTCCGGCATCATGCGAGCGCTGGGCGACAGCAAGACACCCCTTCTCTTTCTTGCGTTTGCCTCACTCTTAAATGTATTCCTGGATCTGTTTTTCATCATCGTCATGCATACGGGCGTCTTCGGCGCGGCCCTCGCCACCGTCATCTCTCAGGGAATCTCGGGACTGCTTTGTCTTGTCTTCCTGATCCGAAAATTCCCTATCCTGCATATTCGCAAGGAAGAATGGCGCTGGGACGGCCTTTCGATCAAACGGCTTTTTGGCATGGGGCTGCCCATGGGGCTGCAATATTCCATCACCGCGATCGGCAGTACGGTCTTGCAGACGGCGGTGAATTCCCTCGGTTCGGATATCGTCGCCTCTATTACCGCGGCCAACAAAGTACAGATGCTGGTTACCCAACCCATGGAAACCCTTGGCGTCACGATGGCCACCTATTGCGGACAAAACCTCGGGGCGAGACGTTTCGACCGAATCCGCAAGGGGGTTCTCCACGGAAGTATTGTGGGAGCCATTTTCAGCGTTCTTGCCCTGATCGTCATCCTTTGCTTCGGTTCCTATATCTCTCTGCTCTTTATAGACGGCGCGGAAACCCAGATTCTCGCGAACATACAACAATTTTTACTGTACAACGGCCTTTTCTATATCCTGTTGACTCTCCTTTTGGTTTTCCGCAATACCCTTCAAGGTATGGGACACGCCGCCTTGGCCATGAGCGCGGGAGTCATGGAGATGATCGCCAGGACGATCGTGGCCTTTTGTCTGGTGGCGCCCTTCGGATATACCGCCATCTGCTGTTCGAATCCGATCGCCTGGACCTTTGCTCTGATCTTCCTGATCCCCGCTTATCTCGTCTTACGCAGACGCATGCCTGCGTAAGACGGGCCATCAGGACAAAAAAAAGACGTACCGCAGAACTTACTTCTGTGATACATCCTTCACTGGGCACGAAGGATTCGAACCTACGAATGCTGGAGTCAGAGTCCAGTGCCTTACCGCTTGGCGAGTGCCCATCATGTTCTCTCAAAAGAACGA
>CALWBZ010000097.1 GCA_944376225.1 uncultured Clostridia bacterium
CCTTTTTCAATACGCCTAAACGAGGACAAACGCTTCAGCACAGTCTTCCGGGAGAAACCAGGCGTATCTCTCCCTGTGACACCCCCGAAGAGCCGGTTTGCAATCCCTGCTGCTCTTCCCAGGACGTCCTGTCCGGCGTGCTGACCCCCGCCGTCTCCGCCGGAAACGCCTTGTGCGGCGAATCCTCTTCTTCCTGCGGCGTTCCGGACTGCGCTTCTCCCCTTGTGGCCATGATGCCCGTCATTTACGATGAGTGCGGCGTCAATCTGTGTCGGGTTCTGTCCCCCGCGTCGGCCCTTCCCGCCTCTACCGCCTGTCTGGAAGTACAGGTTCTGGATATCGATCTGAACCTGAATAACGGCACCTCTTTCGCCACGCTGTCCAACCGTCCCAATTGTGTCCGGCTGACGCTCTCGAACCTGGCTGTGACCTTCCGCCTGACGGCCTTGGACTGCTGCGGCAATATCCTGTCCCAGACGGTGGAAACCGTCACCTACCTGGATCCGGACGAGAACTGCCCGTCCAGCGACCCGGATACGAATCCCACCAGCGTCACGCTGGATGTCTATGTTCCTTATGGTCTCACCTACGCTTCCGGCGGGTGCGGAACCTTCACGCCGACCATGACCTTCCTAGGTCCCGTAGCCGGCGTCAATAACCAGTTGGAACAGGGACTGACGCTTCAGGCTGCCGCTAAGGTTCTGCGCTTTGACGCCGCCCTGAATCAGATTGCCCTTGGACTCACGCTCTATATCCGTTCCATCTATTTCACGGAATACCGCATTCCTCATCAGGGCATCTCCATTCCGCCGAAGGCAACGCCTGTGGAAGAGGATCAGACCGATGCCTGCCAGGATTTCGTAGACGGCGCTCTTCTGTCGCCCCAGGTATGTCCCGCGATCACACAGTGCTAACGCACGCCTCCCTCTAAGCGGCTCCATCTGAGAACGCCAAGGGAGCCTCTGCAAAATAGGAGAAGATCTTCTATGGAGCAGGGGCTCCCTCTTTTTGAAACGCCCTTTCAAAAATGATCAAAAGCATGCCTGAAAATGGCAGAATATTTTGTATAGTATGCCCACTTTACATTCGGTTCATTTTTATGCTATAATATACATAATTTAACTGGTTGTTTGTTTCCATGAGATATTTCGGGAACAAAACAATATCTTTACTCTTCGGAGTCTGCGGAAAGGACCGCTATATGTTTCAAAAAGACGATATCGTTTTATACGGCACCCATAGCGTGTGCCGGATCCAGGAGGTTTCCGAGTTAAACTTCAACGGAAAACCCGCCGTCTATTATATCCTAAAGCCCGTCTACCGAGAGGAATCCACGATCTTTGTTCCAGTCGATAACAGCGCCTTGTCCGGGAAGATGCACGCCGTTTTGTCTCCCGCGGAGGCAAATCGACTGCTGGATCTTCTGCCCAACGAACCGTCCTGCTGGCTGGAGGGTTCCGAACGCCGTAAGGAACATTACAAACGCGCCTTAGCGGATTGCGACCGGCTGGAACTTCTTAAAATCGTTCGCGATCTGCATCGCCAACAGAAACGTCTCGTTTCCCGCGGGCGTAAACTCTATGCCGCAGACGAGTCCACCCTGCGGGAAGCGGAAAGGCTTTTGTGCGATGAATTCGCCTACGTCCTGCAGATACAGCGTTCTCAAATCGAGAGATGGATCCGTTCCCGGCTGCAAAAGGCAGAAATAAAAAACACGGACAGAAAACCGTCCGTGTACGAAGAAATAGGGATGATTGGGCTCGAACCAACGACCTCTGCGATGTGAACGCAGCGCTCTGACCAACTGAGCTACATCCCCAAGCACATTTCTTATTATAGTCCATTCTCTTATCTTTGTCAAGCAAAAATTTGATTTCCGCCGAAAAGTCTCCTTTTCATACGACTCCGCCGTGCTTTCTAAAAACGAGAGCACGGCGGAGCATTGTTTATGCCTGATGGAAGGCGCTTTCCCAGTCTTTCATGAATCTTTCGATACCGGACTTCGTCAGAGGATGCTCGATCATCTGCATCAGCACCTTGTAAGGCACCGTGGCGATATCCGCCCCCGCCTTGGCGCACTGAAGCACATGCATGGGATGGCGAACGCTGGCCGCGATGATCTTCGTATCGATCTCATGAATACTGAAGATCTCAGCGATATCCTCGATCAACGTGATGCCGTCCGTGCTGATATCATCCAATCGTCCCAGGAAGGGCGAAACATATGTGGCTCCGGAACGAGCGGCAAGGAGCGCCTGCGTCGCCGAGAAGACCAGCGTCACATTGGTTTTAATCCCTTCTTTGGAGACAACGCTGACCGCTTCCAGTCCCGCGGCGGTCATAGGAATCTTCACGACCATGTTGGGATGGATCTTGGCAATCTCCCGGGCCTCTTCAATCATTTTCTCGGCCTCCAAAGAGATGACCTCGCCGCTGATCGGCCCGTCTACGATCTGTGTGATCTCTTGAATCACTTCATTAAAATCTCTGCCTTCCTTGGCAACCAGAGAAGGATTGGTCGTCACTCCGCTGACAAATCCCATCTTCGCCGCCTTACGAATCTCTTCCACATTCGCTGTGTCAATAAAAAAACGCATATTCATTACCCCCTTTGGTTTTGTTTCATTATAGCATGTTTTGGGGAGAATTTGAAGAGGGAAAGGGTAAATTTTTCATAAAAAGAAGTCGTCTGAAATGAATTTCTTTTCCAGACGACTTCCCAGATCAGCCCTTCAGGGAACCGATCATAACACCCTTTACAAAATGTTTCTGTACAAAAGGATACAATAGGATTACCGGAAGGCTGCCGAATACGATGATCGCGTATTTCAGCACCTCGATCAAGGCCGCTCTCTGGCTTTGATCCGTGGAAATCGTATCGGTCATCTCCTGCAGCGCCTTCGCCGTGCTCATGATATTGCGCAGCACCACCTGCAGCGTAAACTTCTCTTCGGAATTCAAGTAAATATACGGATCGAAGTAAGAGTTCCAGTGGGCTACCGCGTAATACAGCGTCAATACGGCGATGATGGACTTAGACAGGGGCAGCACAAGCTTCAGCAGGATCTGCGTGTCATTGGCTCCGTCCAGCCCCGCCGCCTCCATCATTTCTTCCGGAATACTGTTTTGGAAATAGGTTCTCGCGATAATCATGTTATATACGGAGATCGCTCCCGGCAGAACCAGCGCCCACATGGAATCGATTAGTCCCAGATCCCGGATGTTCAGATAAGTAGGAATCAGGGGCGCCGAGAAGATCATCGTGAATACGAATAATCCCGTGAACACGCCGCGACCCACAAACTTCTTGATGGCCAGCGGATAGGCCGCCATCACCGTCATCACGATGTTGATCACCGTTCCGATCACCGTATATAGAATGGAATTGGCATATCCTGTCAAAAGCATCCTGGATTGGAAGATCTGGATATAGGCGTCGATATTCCATCCAACGGGCCAGATGCCCACCTTACCGGTCACCACCGCGTTGGGTGTGGATAGGGAGGAGGCCAATACGTTCAGCAGCGGAACCGCCACGATGATAAAGCATAAAAGCAGCAGGATCGTGTTGCATACATGAAAAATCACGTCGCTCCGACTCTCTTTAATATGTTTATAAGAAACCGCCATTCTTCCACCCCCTTAGAACAGGCTCGTCTCGCCGAAACGGCGGGAAATCCAGTTCACCAGCAGCAGCATCACCAGCGACACCACCGACTGGAACAAGCCGATCGCCGTGGAGAAGCTGTACTGCATGCCGTTCAGTCCGACTCGGTACACATACGTGGAGATGATATCCGACGTGGAAAGGTTCATATCGTTTTGCAGAAGCAGCACCTTTTCGTATCCCACCGTTAAAACCTTACCGCAGGCCATGATCAAGAGAATGATCGCCGTAGGCAGGATACTGGGCAGGTCGATGTGCAGAATCCGCTTCCAAATGGAAGCCCCATCCACGATGGCCGCCTCATGCAGTTCCGGATCCACCGCCGCGATAGCCGCCAGATAGATGACCGCGTTATAACCCGTGGACTGCCATACGCCGGAGAATACATACAGCGTCTGGAACAGACTCGGATCACCCATGAAATGAATCTTATCTCCTCCCATGGAAGCGATCACATTATTGATCGGGCCCGTCAGCGACAGCATCTGCTGCAGGATCCCCACAACCAGAACCGTGGAAATAAAATAGGGCATATAGGTAACCATCTGCACCGTCTTCCCATACCATTTCCATTTCGCGTAACTTAACGCCACCGCCAGGATGACAGGCGGAATCGACGTCACAACAATATTATATAAGGACAGGCTGATCGTGTTCCACATCAGCTTCCCAAAATCCGGGGACTGGAAGAAACGCTCGAAATGCTTAAATCCTACCCAAGGGCTTCCCCAGATTCCTCCGGAAAAGGAGTAATCCCGGAAGGCGATCTGGGACCCCACCAGCGGAATATACTTAAACATCACCAAATAGATCAGCGGCAGCGCGATGATCACATAAAGCTGCCAATGAAGCAGGATGTTCTTGCGCATGATATACCACTTGCTCTTCCGGTTTCCACCCGCGCTCCCTGTCTTTTCTTTCTTACTCATAAATTAATCCTTCCTTATGCTTCCAGGCTTAAACAAAGGGAGGCCCTTTTGGAAGCCCCCCTTATCTTCATCTCTTATTCTGTCTTAAACGGAGACTCGTCATAAGCGTCCTGCAGAAGTTTCAGATACTCGCTCAATCCCTGATTCTCCATGGCGGTCAGATACTCTTCCCAATCCGTCTCGACACTCTTGGCGCCGGTAACGAACTGAGCCAGCCATTCGTTCTGGGAAGGCTGCAGCGTAGACTTCACGAGGGACATCTGCGCGGCGTTTTCTTCCGACATATACAAATCCGGCAGAACCGTGCTCAGATCCTGGGCCACTTCCTCGTGTACCTTGGAAGCGCGGTACATCACGATCTGACGTCCGGTCAGCGGAACGACGTCGTCGGCGTAGGGATCCTGATTGGTCGTCACGGAGGTGACAAACTTCGGCGCGCGAACCAATCCCATCAGCTGACCCCAAGTATGGTTATTGCTTTTGTTCGGGTTGTCCAGTGTGGTATAGACCGCCTGCTCGCCGTCCATATCCAGCTCTCCGGCTTCCGCGGCTCTCCAGTCCTCACCCTCTACGCCGATGGCGGACAGCATGGAACCTTCCTCCGTCGCCAGATAGTCGATCAGGCGGAAAGCGGCTTCCGGATTGGAGCAGCTGGAGGAAATAAAGGTCATGCCCGTCTGATACTGTACATAGGGGTTCCAGGCGGCAACGCACTGTCCGTCAGGGCCGGTCAGCGGGGCCAGAGACTGATACTGCTCCCACTTCTCCGAGAAGGGCTCCGTCGACAGGTCACAGGCATATCCGGGACGCTGTGCCAGGAACGCTCCGATCACGGCCACGTCTCCCGCCTCATTCAGGTTCACCTGGGAATCCTTGTCCCATGTAAAGGACTCCGGATTGATCAGACCCTCGCTGTACATCTGCGCCAGCCAGGTAAGACCCTCCCGATAACCGTCCTGTACGGGAGCGTAAGTAACGACTCCGTTATCCACATACAGTTTATTGGTTTCCGGCGTCAACTGGAAGGGAGCCATCAAGAATCCGTCGATCTGGGTACCCGCTCCGGAAGATACGGTGGACAGCGGAATCTCATCCGTGGGATCTCCGTTGCCGTTCGCGTCCTGCTCCTTGAAGGCCTTCATCACCTGATAGAACTCGTCGGTGGTGGTGGGCAGCTCAAGGCCCAGGTTATCCAGCCAAGTCGTGTTGATCCATAACTTCATGTTGTACTGTACATGGAGGGATCCGTCCACATTGGGCAGGGAATAGATATGTCCGTCCGGCGTGGTAATATATTCTCTCATGCCGTCCAGCTCTTCCAGAGCAGCGGCATACCCGACGGAAATCGTATCGATATACTCCTCCAAGGGCAATACCAGCCCCTGGGCGCCAAACATAGCCTCAGAAGCCTTGTCATAACGGTTGGACGCGCCCACGCCCGTCAGGATGATGTCCGTCATGGTGTTCCCCGCGAACATCGTGCTGATCTTATCCCGAACATTGTCCGAGGAGGCGGCGATCTGCCAATCCAAATGGATACCCGTCATCTCCTCTAAAAGCAGGGTCTGGTCGTTGTCCTCCCAGCTGTACTCGCCGTTACCGGGCGCGAAAATGCTCAACGTCAGAGTCCCTTCTTTCACAATAGGAAGTTCTCCCGGCGCGTTGAACAGGCTGTCGTCTCCCGCCGTGCTGTCCTCTGCGGCAGAACTCTGCGACGCCGTACTGTTGCCTTGCGCGGAACTGTTCGTACCCGAACTGTTCCCGTCACCGCTGCATCCCGCGACGGCAATCATCAGAATCGCCATCAGAATCGCAACAATCCGTTTCATCTTATTCTCTCCTTTTTTGTATTTTTTCACCAATTTGATCCACGAAAATTTATTCAAATTGTCGTGTAACTTTTGTTGGCAATATGCATTTTACCATATAGGCAAAAAAAAAGCAAGTTGTTTCGTCAACTTGCCCAGATCAATTTCATTTTCTATTTTATTCCTGTTCTTCGTAAATCAGGATCGGACGGCATGGAGCCCCTTCCGCCCCTCCCAGATTGAGCGGCTGGGCGCATAAAAACGCCTCTCCGTCGGGAACATCCTGTAGGCGCACCCCTTCCAAAAGAACCACGCCGTGTCCCAGGAGCAGCCGATGCACATCGGCGTCTCCCATCTTCTGCGTTTCCGTGCCGATCAGCCGAACGCCCCGTCTCAGGAGTTCTTCCGCCTGAGGAAGGGTCACATCCTCATATCCTCGCACCAACACACGCTCTGCTCCCTGGGGAATCCGGCATTCCCATCCGTCTCCCCCTTCCATAACCCAGGCCTTTCCCACGAGGGATTTAAGATCCATTTCGTCCACGGTTTTTCCGTCCCGCACAAAATGAGCCGGCGCGTCCACATGGGTTCCGTTATGGGCGCACATAAAGAATCGGGTCAGGTTGCATACGTCTCCTTGTTCCATGCTTTTGATTCTCTCATATCCCGGCGCGGGGTCCCCGGGATATACCGCCGCGCTAAATACCTCTTGAGCAATATCCTTGATTATCATTATAGTGCCGTCTCCTTTCTCATCACTTCTCTCGCGTAACTGGTGAAAGCCGGTTCTCCTCTAAAAACGCGATAGCTGGCCTCCACTTCTCCGTCGCGCACTACCGCCTCCGCGGTCAGGCTGGACAGGGTGCTTCCCGAAAGCGCCTGATTCATGACCTCCGCCCGACTCGCTAAGTCATACAGATGCGTCACCCAAATCCCCTTAAACCCGTTTACCTTGCAGGCGCTTAATACGATACGGCTCAGATAAAGGTTCTCCATGGGAGACGTTCCCGTGATCGGTTCGTTGCAAAGCAATAAGCTATAGGGCGTAGCCTCTTCCATTCCCTGGCGCATCGTTTTGAGTTCCTGTCCCAGCTTCCCATGCTGCAGCGCCGTATTCTCTTCATGAGAGAACACGGTCACAATGCGGTCCACCAGACTGATCGACGCCTCTTGGGCAGGCACCGGCCATCCCAATTGGAAAAGGAGCTGAGTAATGCCCACCGCTCGCAAGAAGGTCGTTTTTCCGCCCTGATTGATGCCCGTCAGCAAAAAAATCTCGCCGCCTTCCCGAAAATCCACGTCGTTGGCTACCGGTTTCCTGGAAGGATTTAATACCGCTAAGACCGGATTCAAAAGTCCCTTGGCCCTGTATCCCTTATGCTCTTTTTTAAGAATCCGGGGAAAGCAAAGCTCGATTCCGGCGGCCGACATTTTCCGGCAATATTCCAACGCCCCCAGATAGAATGTCAAATCCTGATACAGGTCGTCCATATCCAGCGTCATTCGGTAGAGCAGCTGATAAAATCCCCGCTGGTTAAACCGAAGTTCCGCCTCTAGCAGCTCCTCCGCGGGGGTAATCATCTCCTTAAGGGGAGACAAATCCCAGGGCTTCTCTTCGTGAAGGTTTTCTTTCTTCCTTTGCAGGAACCCTCCCTTTCCGTATTTCTCCTTATATATTCCTGTAATCGCGGCCCCCTGAATATGTAGCTCCTCATCCAGAGAAAACTCCATGGACATACTCCCGATTCGTTCCATACCGCTGGTCCGCTCGTTCCAGCATTTCTCAAACTCCTTACAGAAGTTCTTCTGCAGCTTCTCTGTCAAAACATCGTAAAGGCGCATGAGCCCC
>CALWBZ010000098.1 GCA_944376225.1 uncultured Clostridia bacterium
TCCGCCGTGGGACCACCAAAGGATATCCTGGGGATGCACGTAGGTCTCGCCATGGCCGGCATACCCGCCCCGCAGGGTCGTCTCCCAGAACCGGCGGGTCATCTCTTGGGGCGTGATGCATCCCCAATGGGAACTGATATTGCCCTCATAGCAGAGCTCGTCGATGATGATCGGCTTCTGATAGCGTTCCCGCCACACGTTTGTCATCTCCACCGGCATCACGTCCGGCTGGCGCTGGATGCAGCAATGAGTCACCCAGGGTCTCGAATAGTCGTACAGCGTATGACAGTTGTGGATGGAGCGCAGATGCTGATAAGGATCCTCCCGGCACACGATATCCGCGTACCGCTCCCAGTCCGCGATGGTCTTCTCCCGCAAAAGGTCATACTCGTTGGCAAAGGACCACCACACGTTCCGATAGGCGGAGAACCGTCTGACCACATACTGCCAGTACAGATCGTCCTGATCCGCCGTCATCTTGGAAAATCCCCACCGGTCATAGGGATGCATGACGATGATATCCGCCTCGATGCCCAGGGCCGCCAGCTTCTCGATACAATCCTCGATATGCTGAAAATGCTTAGGATTAAAGCGGTAGAAATCCCAATGATTTCCGTGATCTACGGTTTTATACTCGCCGAAGTTCTTCTCCGTCATCTCGCTGGTGTCGCAGGGCGTTCCCTCGTAAGGATAGGAGATGGGCTCGTGGAAGTTATAGATATAATGCTTGGGAAAGACGCAGAAGCGGATCTTGTTGAAATACCCTTTCGCCAGTTCCCGAAGGGTCTCCTCCTGGAGCTCCTCGCTCTGCAGCTCCCACACGTAACAGGTGGTCCCCACCGGATAATAGGGCGTCCCGTCCTCATAGGCAAAATGATAGGTATAAGCCACCCGTACCGGGCCGTGGTTGCCTTCCCCCGCCGGAGTCACGGCAAATTCGCCGCTCTCCTTTTCCTCGAGGAAACTGGCCTCCACTTCAAATTGATAGGGCATCTCGAAGGAGGGCATGAAACGAACCTTATACACCCCTTCTCCGTCGTAGAACCCTTCCGCCTGCACCGTCTGGGCGGCGCAGCGAAAAGTCCCCCGCACCCATTGCTCCGTGAAAGGATTTCCTTCCGTAGGGCCCTGTAGGACGATCTCCTGCATGCCCCATCTTTCCACCTGCTTCTTGTACTCTGTCATACTGTTCCCCCCTGAATTTTATTGAATCTGAATATGGATCAGCCGATGCAGCGCCCTCGTGCAAAGGACGTAATGCGTCAGGCTGTCTTTCATGGTGTCGATGGCGATTACGCCGTCGTATTCCAGCCCTTTAGCGAAATAGACCGGCATCACGGGAACGCGATCCGTGGCGTTTTTCTTCTTTTCTCCCGTGACCAGTTCCGCCTCCTCGCCTAACCACTGTGCCACGAGCTTCGCCTGTTCCATGTTCTCCGTGAGCACGGCGATTCGTTCCATGTTCTGCTCCCGCAGCCGGCTAAGCCCCTCGCGCAGAAGGGGAAGCAGTTCCGCCTCGCAAAAGACCGCCTGCTCTTCTCTCACCGGTTCTCCGGGCCGTTCCACCGTCTGCACCGGACAGCGCAGCGTATCTTCGAGTCCCGCCATGGCATACTCCATGATCTCTCGGGTGCTGCGATAGCTCGTCCGCAGCCGGTAGGGCTTTGTCTGTTTGCGCATGGCCGCGGGCATGGCCTTCTCCCACTCGTCCAGAAGACTCGGATAGTCCCGTCCCTTGATCTTCTGCCGCACATCCCCCACCACGGTGATACTCTCCGTCCCGGTCACCCACAGGAGGGCGGCAAGTCCCAAGGCGCTCACATCCTGGGCCTCGTCCACCACCAGGTGACGTACCGAAAACAGTCCCCTGCCGTTCAGACGCGCCGCCAGATACAGCATGGCCCACAGGTCTTCCTCGGTCCAAGGTTCCGTATCCGCGCTCCTTAGTCTTTGCCGATACCAGCTTTCGGCGCGCTGCACCGGCAGAACCTGCCGCAGGAATATCCGATACTCGTAAAGGGCGCACATGAAACGGTAAAGTTTCTCGTTCCCCTCATAACGCAGGCGATTGGCCAGGTCTCCGTTTCCCTGGGCCTTGGCCTCTTTAATCTTCTGCTCATACTCCTTTTGCAATTTCCGCGCGAAGCGGTTTCTCATATCCGCAAGGCGGCTGTTCACCAGGCGCTTGATCCGTTTGACCCGCTTATTATAGGGCATGGAGCGATAGGTCTTATCAAAGAGTTCGTTCGCCTCCTGGGCGGACAAAAGAAGGCGTCCCTGGAACGTCAGATCCTCCCTGAGCCTCTGTTCCTTTTGGAAAGTCTCCAGCTCCTCGTCCAGTACCTTCATATAGCCGATGTCCGCCCGTTCGTACACGCTCTTACGCCAAGCTTCGTCCGTGCCGTGCATCAGCCTCTCGAAATATTCTCCCGCGCCCATCACCGGTTCCGTAAGCTCCAAGACCTCCGCCGCCAGCCGGCGCAGCGTCCGCTGATAAGTTCCTTCCGTCTCTCCGAGATCGGGAAGCACCTGGGAAATGTACTCCATAAAGATCTGGTTCGGTCCCAGAATCAGGATATTGTCCTTTAATTTCTCTCTGAAATTATATAGGAGATAAGCTACCCGATGCAGGATGACCGTCGTCTTGCCGCTGCCGGCCACGCCGTCTAACAATACGTTTTCATCAAGGGGCGCGCGAATCAGGTCGTCCTGCTCCTTTTGAATCGTGGCGATGACTTCTTTTAACCGGTCCCCGCTGCTGCCGGAGAGCACCATCTGCAGGATATCGTCTTTGATATCCAGCTCCGAGTCGAACATCCCCTTAAGCTCTCCGTCCTTGATGATATACTGCCGTCTTGTCTTCAGATCCACCCGGATCTCCCCGCCGGGCGCCCGGAAGGACATCTCCCCCAGATGCTGCTGGTAAAACAGGGATGCCGCGGGCGTTCGCCAGTCCAGAATCAGCGGATCTCCGCCATGGGTCAGTCCCCTCTTGCCGATATAATAGCTTTCTTCCAGAGATTCTCCTTCTTCCAGAAACGAAATCAGGCCAAAATAGGGCGCGTAATACATCCTGCTCAGTTCCACGATCCGCTGATAGGTGGCCGTGTACTGCGTTTCTTTTACCTCGGAACCCACATTCATCATATGATACTCATCCTGCGGGATCTCCTCCGTCAAAAACTTCCTGTAGTCGACGATCTCCTGCTTCATCAGGCCCAGCTCCTTAAAAAGCTTCTCCATCTCCTGCTGGATCAGCCGCTGGGTCTCGGCCAGATGCTCTTTTTCGACCGTCATCCCCTTCTCCTGCTCTTCCATCCTCTTGGATCCTTTCTTGCTCAAATTCGCGCGGCTAGACGCTACTCCATATGCTCATATACGCTGCCCCCAATAAACTCCCTCAAAATAGAAGTCTGAGGCACTTCCTCGCTGGATACGCCCTGGAAATAGTCCAGGAACTTGATCAATCTTCTGGCCTCGGCATACTCCGGCGTGCCGTGACCGATGCGGAATAATAACGGTTCCGCGAACTGCTTTAAGATCGCCATCTCATAAGGCAGGGCGGAATTAAACATCACGTCCGCCTCCTCCTGGAAGGGGAAGATGTTCCGATCCTCTCCCCGGCGCACCGACTCCCACATGGAGATCGTCTCCGCGGCGGAGGTGCCTCGGAACTGATGATCCCGCACAAGGCGCCTGAGAAGCCGTCCGTCCGTGGTGGGAATCCTGTTGTGCTCGTCGATTCCCAACTGGGTCAGGGCGCTGATATAGATCTTATATTTCTCCTCTTTAGGGATACTCTCCGTCAGCTTCTCGTTGAGACAGTGAATCCCTTCTACCACCATCACATCCGACGGGCCGAATTGTATCTCATGTCCCCTGTATTCCCGTTTGCCGGTCTTGAAATTATAATAGGGCATGGAAACCGGCTCCCCGGCGAAAAGTCGGATCAGATCCTGCTGGAACGTCTCTATGTCCAGCGCGTTCATGGACTCGAAATCCGGCGCTCCTTCCTCGTCCAGGGGCGTATCCTCTCGGTTTTTGAAATAATTGTCCACCGAGATCAGATGGGGGCGCATTCCCTCCGCCCGCAGCTGAATACACAGTTTCCTGGAGAAGGTGGTCTTTCCTGATGAAGAGGGCCCCGCCACCAGCACCAGCTTGACATGGTCTCTCGCGGAGATCTCCTGGGCAATGTTCGAGATATGCTTGGCGTGCAGCGCCTCGGAGGTATAGATCAGTTCCCGAAGTTTTCCGGCGGAAATCTGTTCGTTCAGGCCGCCGATGTCCGCCACCCCCAGAATCCGGCTCCAGTCCCGAGACTGCTGGAAGACGGAAAAGAGTTTTGGCATGGGCTGGAAGGGTTTGACCTCGTGGGGATATCTCCTGGTGGGCATCAAAAGCAATACGCCGCCTTCGTATGTCCGAAGGTCGAAATGGCCCAGGCGGCTGCTGTTCGGCAGCATGAATCCGTAAAGATAATCCTGATATTTGCCGAACTGGTACATGTGTACGATGGAAAACCTCCGGTACCGGAAGAGACGCAGCCGAGCATTCAGCCCCATCTGCTTCGCTTTCTCCATCGCGTCCGGAAGATCCATCAGCATCTGCGTGATCGGCTGGGGATTTTCCACCAGCTCCCACATCCGCTCTTTGATCTTCTTGACGGCGTCCTCCCGGTCCCGCTCAAATTCCGGGGCGTTTTCGATCTCACAGTACAGCCCGTTTCCGATGGAATGCTTCACATACACCTCGGCGCCCGCGCCCAACACATCCATGGCGCTGCGCAGGAAAAGCATGATCAGACTCCTCTGAAAAATCCGATACCCGTCCATATGTCCCAGGGTGAGAAATACTATGTTGGCGTTTTCCATCAGCGGCACGGACAATTCCGTGATTTTACCGTTGACCATCGCCGCCATGACCGGAGAAGAGCTCTCCATCACCTCCGGAAGCCGGCTGATCTCCTCCAACGTCGTACCCGCCGGCACCTCCTTGGTCCGGCCTCCCGGCAGCGTAACCATCACTCCACTCATTTCACGACCTCCTTCCCTTAACCTTTATATCACGCGAAACGGATCCTCCGCCTGCGTATAAGGATAGACCTTCAGTTCTTCATCCTGCTGCTGTAAATACCCCGCCATAGCCTCGGCGATGGGCAGCTCCGTGGCGAAATGTCCCGCGTCCACAATGCTGACCCCGCCGACGACGGCTTCCTCCGCTTCATGATATGTGACGTCGCCTGTCAGATAGACGTCGGCTCTTTGTTTAACCGCCTCGGCGAAGAAACTCATGCCGCGGCCCGTACACAATGCCACGGAAACCACCAGTTCCTTGGGATTTCTGCTGATCAGCCGGACATGATCGATATCAAAGCCCCGTTTGACCAACTCCGCGAATTCCGTCACCGTCATGGATTTGGGGAGATTCCCGATCCGCCCCATGCCCACACCGTCTTCCTCCGGTACCGGCACGAGGGGCCTCACCGAGAGGAGCCCCAGTTTTTCCGCGGCGATGTCGTTCGTGCCTCCCAGCGCCGCGTCCATGCTCGTATGGGCCGCGCATACCGCGAGCCTCCCTTCGATAATCTTAAGGAGCCTCGCCCCCTCCCGTCCGTTGTCTACGATCCGTTTCAGCGGATGAAAGATCACCGGATGATGGGAAACAATCATCTGGGCGCCCACGCTCAGCGCGTAATCCACCGCTCCCTCCGTCACGTCCAGCGCCGTCACCACCGTATCCACCTGCTGATCCTCATGACCGATCAGGAGTCCGCAGTTATCATAGGACTCCGCCCAAGAAGGGTCCGCCCACTCCTCGATTCGGTTCGCGATCTCTCTTACCGTATATCCCACTCCGCCAACATCCTTTCCGCCTGTTCCAGCCGTATTTTCAGTTCCTGTATCCGTTTGGTTTTTCGATTCGATTCTTCCTTTTCCGAAAGACCCTCGATGATCCCGCTAAGCTTCTCCCGGTCTTCTCTAAGGGCCTCGAAAAATACCGGATCCCTCGCCTGCCATAGTTTCCGGCCGTATACGTATTCTTCCGGCCGGTACTTCTCCCGGCCCGGCACTGCCAGAAGAACGGTATAGCGCTTGCCCCGATCCTCTGCCATTCGTTCTGCCTCCAGCCGAAAGCCGATTTCGTGCAGCATCAGCCTCACCCGGTCCGTCTCCGACTGGGGCTGCAAAACGAGGGCGGCGCATGATTTCAGTTTCCCCTGGCAAGATGAGCGTTCCAAGAGTTCCGCAATGAGATATCCGCCCATGCCGGCCATGACCACGCAGGAAACCTCCTCTGGGCAAAAGGCGTCCAAACCGTCCGACAGCCTTGTCTCCACCCGATCCGTAAGCCCCGCTTCCTCGATGTGACGCTTCGCCGAGGCCAAAGGGCCTTCTCCCACGTCCGCCGCGATCGCCCGGGGGCACTTCCCGGAGGCGACGACGAAAACCGGCAGATACCCATGATCGGTTCCGATATCGACAACACAGGTACCTGCCGGGATATACTCTGCCACAGCCAGAAGTCGCGGGGGCAATTCTATCCGTCCCTGCATCGATTTACTCCAAATAATCCCTCAGCTTCTTGCTCCGGCTGGGGTGACGGAGTTTGCGCAGCGCCTTGGCCTCGATCTGGCGGATCCGCTCCCGGGTCACCTGGAATTCCTTACCCACTTCTTCCAGGGTTCTGGCCCGGCCGTCATCCAGCCCGAACCGGAGCCGAAGCACTTTCTGCTCCCGATCCGTCAGCGTCCCGAGCACTTCCAGGAGCTGTTCTTTCAATAACGTGAAGGCCGCCGCGTCCGCGGGGATCATCATCTCCGTATCCGGGATGAAGTCTCCCAGGTGGCTGTCTTCTTCCTCTCCGATGGGCGTCTCCAAAGAAACCGGTTCCTGGGCCACCTTCAGGATCTCCCGCACCTTGCCCACGGGCATATCCAGTTCCTCCGCGATCTCTTCCGGCGTGGGATCCCGTCCCAGATCCTGCAGGAGCTGACGGGATACGCGGATCAGCTTGTTAATCGTCTCCACCATGTGTACCGGGATTCGGATCGTCCTGGCCTGGTCCGCGATGGCCCTCGTAATGGCCTGACGGATCCACCAAGTGGCATAGGTGCTGAACTTGTAACCTTTGCGGTAGTCAAACTTCTCCACCGCCTTGATGAGCCCCATGTTGCCCTCCTGGATCAGATCCAAAAAGAGCATTCCCCGGCCCACATAGCGCTTGGCGATGCTGACCACCAATCGCAGGTTTGCCTCCGCCAACCGCTGCTTGGCCGCCTGGTCCCCTTTCTCCATCCTTTTGGCCAGCTCGATCTCCTCATCCGCGGACAGAAGAGGCACCTTGCCGATCTCCTTCAGATACATCCGCACCGGATCGTCGATGCTGATCCCCTCCGGAAGGGACAGATCCAGATCCTCTTCTTCAGGGACTTCTTCCATGGAGCCAATCACATCAATATTGTTCTTCTCAAGATAATCGTACACCTTTTCCATCATCTCCGTCGGGATGTTCATATCCTGAAACACGTCGGCGACCTCTCCGGTCTCCAGTACATTCTTTTTCTTCTTCGCAAGTTCCAGCAAAAGTTTTAGCTTTTCCCGGAATTTCTGAGCGTCACTGGGCTGCATGTTCTCATCCTTTCCCCTCATGAACTATAAATGTATCTCCAAGCTCTCTAATTGCTTTTTCTGCTGGATCACTCGCTGCAGCTCTTCGGCCTGGCTCGCGCGTCTGAGCTGCTCGTCCAGCGTTGCCTGCCGGAGACGGCGTATCGTCTCCACCGCTAATTTCTCCAGTTCCTCTTTGGTCTTCGGCAGCTCCTGCGTCGCCACGCCGGCCAGCCGCCGCTGATCCTTCTCGTCCTCGGCCAGATTGATCAGATCCGCCGCCACGATTCTCTCCTGGCGTTTATCAAAGATATATTGCGCCGCCCGGTGAAAAATATTCTCCCGCGGCTCTTTTTCCTCTCCCGCCGGCATATTTTGCGGAAAATCCGCCGGGGAAACCTGCGCGAAGATCACCCCGCGGCTGTTCGGATACTGCAAGAGGAGGGCCAGAAGCTGGGTCTGGGTCTGTTCCGGGCCGTCCCCGGAACGATCCTTGCCGCCGCGAATCATCGTCTGGCGCGCCTTTCGGTATTCCTCGGTGCCGAAGTTCCTGCGCTCCTCTTCCACCTGCCTGGCCAGCGTCTGGGGCGAGATGCCCAATCGAGCGGCCACATCCTTTATATGAAGCTCCCGCTCACTGTCGTCGGAAATCCGCATGAGGCGTTCCCGCATCTTCTTCATGGTCTCGATCTGTCCCGTAAGCGTCTTCGTGTCGCTAATGGCCAATTCAAAATCCACGGGATCCATCGCCTTACCGATCAGCTCCTCGAACGCCTGGGCTCCGTTTGCCTTGATGAACTCGTCCGGATCCTTCGCCCCGGGCACCCGAAGCACGCGCACGGACAGCCCCGCCTCCTCCAGGATGGGGATCGCCCTCCGGGCGGCGTTCGTGCCGGCCGTGTCGCTGTCATACACGAGACAGACTTCTTCAAAATACCGTTTAAGAAGCATCGCCTGCTCCGGCGTGAGCGCCGTTCCCAGGGATGCCACCGCGTTGTCAAAGCCCGCCTGGTGCAGCGAGAACACATCCATATAGCCCTCTACCATCAGGGCTTCCTTCCGCCGGCTCTTCTTGGCCAGATTCATGGCGTACAGATTCTTTCGTTTGTTGAACAGCTCCGTATCCGATGAATTTAAGTACTTGGGTTCCCCCTTGCCGATCACTCGGCCGCCGAAGGCGATTACCCGGCCCCTCACGTCGAAGATGGGAAACATCACCCGGTTGAAGAACCGGTCGTATACGCGGCTCTCGTCCCCTCCCATCAGACATGCCGAACGCAGGAGCTCCGGCTCGTACCCTTTGCTCATGAGGTAACGACTCAGCCCGTCCCGGCTGATGGGCGCGTACCCCAGTCCAAACTTCTTAAGATATGTCTCCGATACCTGGCGGCCCGCCAGATACTCCCTGGCCGCCGCTCCGTATGGGCTCTTGACCAGCTGCACGTAGAAAAACCGCGCCGCTTCCCGGTTCGCCTCATACATCCGCTCGCGCCGGGCAATCCGCGCCTTCTCCTTGGGAGACAGCTCCGTCTCAGGAAGAGGGATATGGGCCTCCCCCGCCAGCTGCTGCACCGCTTCCACGAAAGAAAGGTTCTCCATGTTCTGGAGAAAGGTGAAGACATTGCCCCCCGCGCCGCACCCGAAGCAATGATAGAACTGTTCGGTGGGATTGACGGAGAAGGAAGGCGTCTTCTCCCCGTGGAAAGGACAGAGTCCAAAATAGTTTCGTCCTTTGCGGGTCAGCGGGACATAGCGGGAGATCACGCTCACAATATCGCTCTTCTCCCGGATCTGCCGGATCAGCTCTTCCGGATAATACACTTCCCGCCTCACTCCCTTTCCATGCTTAGGATCGAATCCTTATGATAAAAGGCGGGAGCCCCGATGAGAGCTCCCGCGTTCATTTCATCCGGACACTACAATTATTCGACAAACTGTGTCCAAATCCTTTTTGTTTTTGAAAAATTCCATCTAAATTGTGAACTTTGGGAATTTGTCTGGAAACAAGGCCTCCACCGCCGCTTTCTTTCGGCAGATTTTCAGTCGTTTCTCCCTCCCAACCGGCTGTAATATCGGTAAACGCCGGCAGGCACCTCGTATTCCTCTTCTCCGATGCGAATCTGCGCGCATACCGGCGTCTCGATGTCATAACGCCAGCCCTCTTCCGTCTTTTGCCACCGGGAGCGAATCGTCCCCTCTTCCGTATGCAGGATCGCCTCCAGCTCTCCCAAACGTTCCTCCGGATGGGGCGCGACCCTGACGCGTTTATATCCCGGCTCCAGAGGCGTAATGCCGGCGGCTACCCTGTAGACCCAATCGGCGACGGCTCCATAGGCATAATGATTAAAGGAATTCATATCCTCGCTCCAGAAGGATCCGTCCTGACGGATTCCGTCCCAGTGTTCCCAAATCGTCGTCGCTCCCTTGGTCACCGGATACAGCCAGGAAGGATACTCCTCCCTCAGCAGAAGATCATAGGCCAGTTTCGTGTCGCCCTGATCGCTGAGTACGTGGAGGAGATAGGGCGTTCCCACGAAACCGGTCTCCAGATGGCCCCCGCAGGCGCGAATCATCTCCGCAAGAAGCGCCTCCGTCTTTTTCGGGTCTTCACACAGGCCGAAATAGAGCGCCAGCACGCATTCCGTCTGGGTGCGATACTCGGGATAGGCGTTACGGAAAGCCTTTTCGATGTTCCGGTATAATTCCCGATAGGCGGACACTTCCTCGCCAAGGGCCTCCCCCGCCCACGTCACCAGCTTAGTGGAATAGGCGTAGAAGGCCGACGCGATGAAATCTTCCCGGCTGGATCCCTTATAGCTGCCGGAGGGCGCGTCCAGCCCCAGCCAGTCTCCGTAATGCTCGCCGCCCGTCCACAGATAGGGCGTCGTCGTATGTTTCCCGATGGAATCCACCCACTTCTTCATCATGGGAAACTGCCGCCGCAGCGCTTCCAGATCCCCGTAAGCCTGATACAGTTCCCATGGACAGATCGCCGCCGCGTCCCCCCAGGCGGCGCTGCTCGGCTTCCCCTTCCAGATATCCGGCACGATATGCCCAATCTGTCCGTCTTCCTGCTGATCGGCGGCCATATCGTCCAGCCATTTGATAAAGAATTTCTTCACGTCAAAGTGAAGACAGGCCGTGCGGATGAAAACCTGCGCGTCCCCGGTCCATCCCAGACGTTCGTTCCTCTGAGGACAATCGGTGGGCACATCTACGAAATTGCCCTTCTGCCCCCAGACGATGTTTTCGAACAGCCGGTTCAGTAACGGGTGGGCGCAGCGCAAATATCCGGTGCGGCGCATCTGGGAATGAACCGCGATCGCCGTGAAATTTTCCGGCCGCGCCTGATCCGTGCCGCCCGGAAATTCGTCAATGCGAATATAGCGGAATCCGAAGAAGGTCATCTTCGGCTTATAGCTTTGCCGGCCTTCTTTACAGATGTATTTGAGCTTCGCTTTCGCCTCCCGGTAATTGGCGGTATAGAAATTTCCTTTACTGTCCATGACCTCCCCGTGGGAAAGCTCCACCCTCTCTCCCCGGTTTGCCGTAAGAGAGATCTCCACATATCCCGTCACTTCCTGACCGAAATCCACCACGCGCTCTCCCGCCGGCGTCGTGAAGATCCTGGCGGGCCGGATCTTTTCCTGTTCCCGCACCTCTTCTCCCTGCTGGGGAATCAGCGCCTGCTCCCGGACATCCAGCACCCGCACCGGCCTGTCCGCGCGAAGCGTCATCGAAGCGTCATAAGTCTCTCCGTCGTAGATCTCCGAAAAACGGACGCCGCTTTCTCCCCACGTCCAGTTCTCATCCGTAACAAGCATCGTCTCGCTGCCGTCCCGATAGATGATCTCCAGCTGCGCCAGCAGCCCGGCGGGCTTTTTCATCCGTTCCTGCTGAACCGGAGAATGCTCCCATCCCAGCATGGGACTGCGATACCATCCTTTTCCCACCGTCACCTCGAGTTTGTTTTCCCTCGCCAGCAGCCCTTTTACATCGTAGGCCTGGTACTGAAGCCTCGTTTCATAAGATGTCCAGCCGGGCGCCAGGACAAACTCTCCTACCCGCCTCCCGTTCAAAACGGCCTCATAGACGCCCCAGGCCGTCACATAGAGCGTGGCCTGGTCCACTTCCTTTTCTATGATAAATTCTTTGCGATACAGGGGACACACGTCGGCGGCGTCCCGAGATTCGCGGATCCATTTTGCCTTCCATTCCATCCTTCTTCCCTCCTTGCCCAGAAACGGCAATAGGAGGCCTCCCGCCTTCCGGCGGGCGCCTCCTATGAAATTATTTGGTATAGTTATCGAAATATCCCTGAACCAGAATGATCGGGGTTCCCTTGTCCCCGCTTCCGGAGGTCAGATCCGCCAGGGATCCGATCAGATCCGTCAACCGCCGGGGCGTGGTTCCCTGGGAAACCATGTTGCCCGTCAGGCTCTGCGCCTTCTCGTCCTTCTCCCGAATATAGTCCGTGATCGCCTCCTGAAGGGCTTCTCCGGACAGCTTGGCGAAATCGTTATCCGCCAGATACTTTAGTTTCACCTCGTTCGGCGTGCCTTCCAGTCCTTGGGTATACGCGGGGGAGACCACCGGATCCGCCAGTTCCCAGATCTTTCCTACCGGATCCTTGAACGCGCCGTCGCCGTAGACCATAACCTCGATCTGCTTGCCGGTTCGCTCCTCGAGCTTCTTCTGAATGGTATCCACCACTTCCTGACAATGGATGGGGAAGAGCTTTACCTTTTCCTCCGTGGCCTTGTTGGATCCCAAAAGACCGTACCGATCGTTATAGCCGCTGCCGTCCACGCTCTGCGTCATCAGATCGTCAAGCCCCAGCACCTTCTCGGCTCCCGCCTCTTTCAGGATCCGCTTGGTACGCTTGCGGGTATGGATGTCGCAAGTCAGGACATGCTTCGTGTAATCCAGGATCGCCGCGGGATGATTGGCAAAGATGATCTCCACCTCCGTACCGCAGGATCGGATCAGTTCCTTATAATACTCCACATAATCCACTCCGGTAAAGGTATGCTTCTGATAGCCAAACAGCTCCCTGTAACGCTCCTCGCTGAGCACATCCGTCCACGGATTCACGCCGCTTTGATCTAACGCGTCCATATCGATCAGGTGATTGCCCACCTCGTCGGATGGGTAACTCAGCATCAGGACGATCTTCTTGCATCCCATGGCGATTCCTTTAAGGCAGATCGCGAACCGATTGCGGCTCAGAATCGGGAACAATACGCCCACGGTATCCGCTTCCATGCGGTTCTTTACGTCCTTAGCGATCTGCGTAACCGTCGCGTAATTCCCCTGGGCTCTCGCCACCACCGCCTCTGTCACGGCCACCACATCCCGATCCCGCAGAGAAAATCCCTCGGAGGATGCGGCCTGCATGACGGAATCCACCACGATCTCCGTGATGTCGTCTCCCTCTCGTATAATCGGCGCGCGAACACCTCTCGATACCGTACCTACCCATCTATCCATTACGATTCCTCCCTTGCATTATGTCATACCGCGCTTATTGCTCCTGAGACGAAGTGTTCCCGAGGGCGTTTGCCGCCCTTTGGCGGTAAACGCGGAGCGCGGCTCAGTCTCTTCTCTAAGAGAACTCTGTCATGCCGCGCTTATTGTACCATATTCCCGGGAAGCTGTCACCCTTTTTTCGCCATTTTTTGTCTTTTAGGGGATATTTTTTCTGTTTTGACCTTGACTTTCCTTCTGTTTCTGGGTAGAATAAGGAAAACGCATTGAGGAAAACTACGGTGCAGTCCATGTCCCAGAGAGCCGGCGGCGGGTGCGAGCCGGTACCTTGGCTGTTCCTTTCCACTTTCCCAGCGGCGGCGAGGAGCCGCAGGGCCGGCGCCCCTTATCCCGCCGACGAGTGGCCGAATGTCTCGGCAATTTGGGTGGCAACACGGATCTTCCGTCCCATGGTAAGTGGGACGTTTTTTTATTTTTTCGCCGCCCGCCAATTTCAGTAGGAAAGGATGTTTTTTCATGTTGGATCTAAAGTTCCTCCGGGAAAACCCCGAGATCGTCAAGCAGAATATTCGCAATAAGTTCCAAGATCAGAAACTGCCCCTGGTGGATGAGGTCATCGCCCTGGACGCCGAAAGCCGCGCCGCCAAGACGGAGGCCGACCACCTGCGTTCAGAGCGCAACAAGCTGTCCAAACAAATCGGCGCCCTGATGGGACAGAAGAAGATCGAGGAGGCGAACGCCCTCAAGGAACGGGTGACCGCGCAGTCCCAGCATCTCGCCGAGCTAGAGAAAAAGGAAGAAGAACTGTCCGGCCGGATCACCGAGATCATGATGACGATTCCCAATATCATCGACCCCAGCGTGCCCATCGGGAAGGATGATCACGAAAACGTGGAAGTAGAACGCTTTGGGGAACCCGTGGTACCGGAATTCGAGATTCCTTATCACACGGAGATCATGGAACGTTTCCATGGCATCGATCTGGACAGCGCCCGCCGGGTGGCCGGAAACGGCTTCTATTATCTCATGGGCGATATCGCCAGGCTCCATTCCGCCGTGATCTCCTATGCCAGGGACTTCATGATCGACCGGGGATTCACCTATTGCGTTCCTCCCTTCATGATCCGCAGCAATGTAGTGACGGGCGTCATGAGCTTTGCGGAGATGGACGCCATGATGTACAAGATCGAAGGAGAAGATCTCTACCTCATCGGCACCAGCGAACATTCCATGATCGGCAAATTCATCGACACCATTCTTCCGGAGGATCAACTGCCCCAGACCCTGACCAGCTATTCCCCCTGTTTTCGGAAGGAAAAGGGAGCCCACGGTCTGGAAGAACGGGGCGTATACCGGATTCATCAGTTTGAGAAGCAGGAGATGATCGTGGTTTGTAAGCCGGAAGAAAGCAAGATGTGGTTTGATCGCCTATGGCAGAACACGGTGGATCTGTTCCGCAGCCTGGACATTCCCGTCCGCACGCTGGAGTGCTGTTCCGGCGATCTGGCGGACTTGAAAGTAAAGTCCGTGGATGTGGAGGCTTGGAGCCCCCGCCAGAAGAAATATTTTGAGGTGGGAAGCTGTTCCAACCTAGGAGACGCCCAGGCTCGAAGGCTGAAGATCCGCGTCCGGGGCGAGCAGGGAAATTATCTGCCCCATACCCTCAATAACACCGTTGTGGCGCCTCCCCGCATGCTCATTGCTTTCCTGGAGAACAACCTGAACGCGGACGGATCCGTTCGTGTTCCTGAAGCCCTCCGTCCCTATATGGGAGGCAAGGCCCTGTTAACCCCTTAACCCCTTATATGACGAAAAGCGGATCCCCATCCTACGGATGAACGGGTTCCGCTTTTTTGTTCCATCGCCCTGCTTACGGATATGATACCTAAAATACGATTTTTCACCTGTTGTCTGCTTCTTGTTCTTTTTCTGTCCTCCCTCTCCTGTCATAAGGAGTCCCTTCTGCCGGACGCTAAGGCGATTCCCTCCCATCCCTTTACGGGGCTTCCCCTTTCTTCGGATTTCGTCTTCACTCCGGTATCCGGTTTGTTCTCCCTACATCCTGCCTTGACGCGGGCAGATCTGCTGTTTCAGATTCCCGGCGGGAAGGATTTTCTATACTATGCCCTATGGGCGGACATAGGGGATGTGCCAACGGATCTTCCCGCCCAGCCCTTTCATAAGGCGGCCGAGATCCTCTCCGACAGCCTTCAGGTTCCTTATGAGGAAGAATCCGAGCCGAAGCCTCTCTGTTCTTCCCGGCCTCGCTTCTCCTTCTATCCTCCGGACTATGAAGGTTCCCTAAAAGAAGAGGGCGCCCTCCTCCCTCTGGAAGAGAACGCCCCCGCATTCCTCTATGATCCCGAAAGCAAAACCTACAGCCGCTGTGACATGCCCGGCTTCTCCTGGACCAATGTCTTTTTGTTGGAAACGGACATCACCTACGCCCCGGACGGCACCGTCTGTTTCCCCACAGAAGGCGGCACCGGTTTTTATATGAGCCGTGATTCCCACCGGGAAATCCGGTGGCAGACCTATCCCGAAGAGGGCCGACTGGCCCTGCGGGATGAAAATGGCGAAGCGCTTTTCCTGTTTCCCGGAAACAGCTTTTTTATGCTGATTCCCTACAACCTGTACGGATGATTTAAGCCATGTAGGGCGCAATCGCCGCCCGCAGCTTTTCATCGATGGCCGGATCCTCCAAGGAGAAAGGAGCCTTCGCGGGCCCCACGGGATACCCCAGGAGATTCGTGGCCCGTTTGACGATGGAGTTGGGATTGCCCAGCTTGAAACAGTCTCTGAGGGGCCGGATACTGTCTTGTACCTTTCTGGCCTCCTCCCATTGACCGGCGGCGAAATGCTCATAGATGCTCACCATGACCTCCGGACACACGTTGGCGCAGCCGGAGATGCCTCCGTTGCCCCCCGCGGCCAACGTCCAGAGAATCAGGGAATCGTTGCCGCACAGAACGATGAAATCATCCGGCGTCTCTTCAATATAACGCAGGGTGTTGTCGAAATTCCCGCTGGAATCCTTGATGCCGATGATATAAGGGTGTTTTGCCAGCTTAGCCACGGTCTGCCAGGTCATGTTGATACCGGTGCGGGCCGGGATATTGTACAGGATGATCGGCATCTGGCAGGCGTCCGCCACCTGCGTATAATGACGGATCAGCGTATCCTGGGAGCACTCCGCGAAATAGGGGGCGATCACGGACACCGCGTCGTATCCCTGTTCCTTAGCGTACGCCGTAAGTTCGATCGTCTCTTTCGTGGTGACGCAGCCCGTCCCCGCCAGGATGGGCAGGCGTCCGCAATTCTCCTCCGCCACAGTTCTCATCACGAGCCGTTTTTCCTCCTGGGACAGGGCATAAAACTCCCCGTTCGTTCCCAGGCAGAAGAGCGCCGCGGCGCCGGCTTCGATCTGCCGGTTCACCTGATTGCGCAGTTCCTCTATATTGACGGATTCGTCCTCCCGCAGCGGCGTCACCATCGCGGGAATAATTCCTCTTAATTCCATAGCATTCATCCTTTCTCAAAATATTTCGCCCATGGGCGCCGGCTCTTCCTGCCGCAGGTCCGCGTGCTCCGCGATGTGCCCCGCTCGGAAAGTCACCTGAGAGATCACTTTTCCTTCCTCATCGTACATCTGGGCGATGCCCTCCGCCCTCCGATTCACGTAGGGGCACAGGGTCTTTATCTTATTCTTGTGACTGTAATACGTGCGGTACAGGGCGCGGCCGTCCTCCTTATACTCCCAGGACCAGTAAGGGTTCCCCTGGGGATCATAATACGTATACGAACGGACTCTTTTGCCCAGGTGGAAAAATCCCCGGCTCATAAGGCTTCCGTCGGGATAATAGGTCTTTTCTTCCCCGTCTAAAAGGAAGCGGCCGTCATCGGCGGTGGCGCCGGCGTATTCCACCCGCAGGGTACCGTCGGGCCAGTATTCTTTGAAAGTACGGATCTCTTCCACATAGGCAGTGGCGTGGCTTTTCATCAACTCTTCCTCAGAAGGCGCTTCGGTCTCGGGAGACAGGAGCCATGCCTCGTTAAACTCGAAATGAAGCAGCGGGTCCACGTTGGAGGCCACCAGATGGATCATGCCGTCCGGACTCTGCCTCACCACGCAATACCCCAACACATGCCCGCCGCCAAAAAGATAGGGCGTCCTCTTGCGGGGCTGCGTCCCCCAAAGCTTCTTGAAATGCCAGGTCTCGCCCTCGTCCTCCGACCAGGCGGCATAACACCCGGATTCCGTCACGCCCTCGGGCTTTCTGCCCTGCTTATCCTGATAGTCTCCGCACATGATGAGCCGTCCCGATGCAAGACGCTGCACACAGGGCCGCTGACCGGAATTCAGCGCCGGGAAGGGCGTCTTGGAGACCGTGTAGGTGTCTCCCCCGTCTTTTGTGACCGCCTGGGGCATGTAGCCGTCGATGTCGGAATTCTTTCCGCCCAAGGCCAGAATCGACCCATCCTTTAATTCCACCGCCGTGGTATGCCGGCCCGCGGTGCGTCCCTTGGGATTCTCCCAAGACTCCATCTGATCGTGGGTGCGCCACAAAACCGAACAGGAGCCCTCCGAGGAATCGCTCACCATATAGAAGGTTCCGTCCTGGGCGCGGATACAGGTATTTACCGGCTGACGCACGACCCGCTCGGCCTTTTCCTTAAAATACGGGAATTTCACGCCGCTCCAGGTCGCTCCGTTATCCTTGGAGACCATGTACTGGAAAGGATAGGAATCGGAAAGCTGCTGCCAGCCCCAGAAATGATAGATCGTCCCGTCGGTATCGGTATAGAGCAGGGGCGCGTGGTCGTTCACGCCCACCGGATTGATAAACATGTCCGGCATCTCCCACTCGTCGCAGCCCTTACGAAGTCTCGCCCCGGCCAGCCCGGCCTCCGCGTCGTATTCATGATAGGTGGAATACACGGAAAAGATCAAATCCCCGTTGGGAGCCGCCGTAAAGCCCGGGGAATGGTGGTGATGGCGGAAGTTCGGGGAGAAGCCGCTGGTCCTGATCTCCTCATTGTCGGCGTTATCCGGCGGAACGGGGAACAGGTACCGCTTACGGAAATAAGGCTTTTCCGGGTTCGGCGCGGCATGAACGAAACTTTCGGTCTCCTGATGCACCCCCATACAGACTCGGTTGGTGGGATCCTCCCCGGAGACCTCCGGCAGCGCTCCACAAACCACCCTAAATCCGATGAAGTGACGGCCGAAGTCGTTTTCCCGGTCTCTGCGGTCATGCCGGTAGGAAGGCGGCATGGCACAGCGCATCCACAGCTCCAGGGGCTCTTCGTTATACCTGGCCGGGTTATCAAGATAGCCGCCGCGCACACACTTAAACGCTCCGGACGGGGGCCCCGCCGGATCCTCTGCCTCTTCTTCGGTGTAGGGCTCGTACCAATCGAAGCACCATTCCCGAATGTGGCTGTCGCACATACGATCCACGTCCAGTTCCCGACTGTGCCGGGCCGTATACTCCCATTCCGCCTCGGTGGGCAGGCGATACTGCACGCCTTCCCGCCTAGAAAGCCAGCGGCAGAAACGGGCCGCCTCGTAGTAACTCACCCCCAGTACATACCCCCGGTAGGAGTCCGTGTCCGCGTCCCCCTCCCCCTCTTCCGCCCAGAAGGCGCGGAAAAGCTCGTCGGTCACAGGAACATCCGCGATCCAGAAGGGTTTGGTGATCCGCACCGGATGCACGGGAATGCCGTCGGGGCATTTCTCCCAGTCCCCGCCTCCCATCTTAAACTCCGCCTGGGGTACATAGACCATACGCGTCCCCCAGCTGTTGGTAAACGTTCCCGGCTCTTGACGGACGGGAAAATCGCCCCAATACACGTCTTTTTCCCGCCAGGCCCCGGCAAAACCTTTCTCTTTATTCATTATGACCCTCCATATTTTCTCTTTGTTACGATCTGTTCTGAATCTTAACCGCGTAGTCATAGGCCGCCGCCAGGCTTCCCGTCTTGGCCTTGCCCTGATAGGCGATGTCGTAGGCCGTGCCGTGATCCACCGAGGTTCTGACCACCTTAAGGCCCAGACTGACGTTGACGCCGCCCTCGAAATCTAAGAGCTTCATGGGGATATGTCCCTGGTCGTGGTACATGCAGACCACCGCGCCGAACTCTCCCCGGTAAGCCCGCAGGAAAACCGTATCCGGAGGCAGGGGACCTACCACGTCCATCCCCTCTTCCCGGGCGGCCTGTACCGCCGGGGCGATATCCGAGATCTCCTGGGTACCGAAGGCGCCGTTTTCTCCCGCGTGGGGGTTGAGTCCCGCCACCGCGATCACCGGATGCTCCTGAAAACGAGCCAAGGCGTCCCAGGTGAGACGAATCACTTCCAGGATCCTGTCCTTCTTGCAGTTCCGGATGGACTCTTCCATGGAAACATGGGTGCTCACATGGGTCACCGTCAACGCCTTAGAGGCCAGCATCATCGTGTAGTGGCTCTGTCCGCAGATTCCGGCGATCAGCTCCGTATGGCCGGTGAATCCCGGATCCGTCAGCCGGATGGCCTCTTTATTGACGGGCAGCGTGACCACCGCGGAAAACTTCCCTTCAAGGGCCATCTGAGAGGCCCGCACCACATACTCTCGGGAAGCCGCGGCCACCTTGGCGTTTACCTTGCCCGGCGTCAGATCTTCCCGGGTCAGAAACCCGAGATCCAGGACGTTCAGCTTGTCCGGACAATAATCCTTCTCGTCCTTCGCGAAATGAAAATCCACACCGTATCCCAGTCGGCTGTTACAGTATTCCAGGACGGCTCTGTCCCCCCATACCATATATTCTCCGCTGAGCTCTCCCTGCCGGTAAGCCTTTAACAAGATCTCGGGACCTACGCCGTTGCCGTCCCCCATGGTTATCGCAATCATTCTTCTATTCTCCCTTCATAATAATCCATCATATGGGAAACCACGCCGGGGCTTCCCAAACCTCCGGATTTCGTCACCAGACAGATTTCCCCAAGGCCGGTCTCGGCCTCACATACCGGAACCCCTTCCTCTAAATATCCGCCGGAGCGTACCCTGTGGCAGGACAGGCGCTCGAGTATGGCCCGAACGGTGTCCCCGCCGAATACGGCCAGGTTCCTTACGCCGCTTTGGGTAAGCAGTTCCTTCGTTAGTGAAGAAAGTGTATCGCTCAGTTCGGCGTGATAGGCCTCTGAGGGATTCTTCACCAGATCTTCCGGCCCGCAGGCCGCCGCCAGGATCAGCGTCTCTCCCCGGCGCAGGCATGCCGCGCAGTTTTCCGTCTGAACCCTTTCCCTGGCCAGGTTTACGATCCGCCCGCCCCTCCTGCGCCGGAGCTGTTCAAAGGTGTAGGCGTTGGCGCTGCCGCTCACGATCAACAGCCCCCTTCCCCGGGGCGGTACCCTCTTAGGGCCGCCTTTAGAGAGTTTCTTCGCGAGAACGCCCGCCAGGCCGGCACAACCGCCGATCAGCCGCATCCTGTTTCTGCGGATCATCTCGTCTCCGATCTCCTCCATGCTCTTCGTATCGGTACAATCATAAAGGTACACCTGAGTTCCCGGCACCTCCCGATATCCCGTCCTTTCCCGCACCAGACTGCAAGATAGCGGATAATCCATCCGCAGGATATCCGTCGCCCGGCTCACCCTCATGGGACTTCTCGGGTCCTTGGCGAAGGGGGAGTTCTCCAGGAGTTCCTCCCCGATATAAATCAATCCCCTCTCCATCCTGCGTCCCACCTGCGGGTATGCGGGGGCGAAATGAACCGGAACCCCCAGCGTGTCCGCCGCCGCCGAAAGGACCGCCGACAGATTTCCCCGAAAGGCGGAATCCGTCTTGATATAAACGCTGTCGTATCGGGAGGCGAACCGAAGAAGAAGCTCTTTGGTCACGCGGTACGCCTCGCCGGGAATCATGTGCCGGCTTTCCGTATCCACCACGAGGACATCCTCCTCCGCGCCCGCACCATCGGGGATCCGGGTCCATACGCTGACCGAAAAGCCTTCCTGGGCAAAGGGACAGCCCGTATCCATGGCGCCGGTGAAATCATCGGCCAGGATCAGCATCCTCATCGCAGGAGTCCCTCGTAGATTCCGGATATCTCTTCTCTCGTCAGTTTCCTGGGGTTTTTCAGAAGCAGCCGCTTCACCTCCATGGCATTGTCCGTCAGTTCCTCAAGGGCCTCCGGCTCGATTCCGAAAGTCTTCAGAGAATCGGGAATGCCTAAGCGCCTGCACAGATCCCCCATATAGGCCACTACGGCCTCCGGCCAGGACTCCTTCGGGAGATTCCCGCAATCGGGCAGCATGAGGGGAGCCAGCTCCGTAAAGGCCTCGCGGCAGTCCGGAAGGTTCACCTTCATCACCGCCGCCAGTAAGACGGCGTTGGAGACTCCGTGGGGAATATGATACTTGCCTCCTAAGGGATAGGACAGCGCGTGAACGGCCACCGTGGAAGAGGAGGTCAGGCAGACGCCCGCCAGAAACGCCCCTTCCAGCATGTTCTGTCTCGCCTCCAGGTCCGACCCGTCCGCCCAGGCCCTTTCGATATTGGCGCAGATCTTCTCCACGGCCGCCCTGGAAAACAACCGGCTTAAGGGGTTGGCCAGAATGGATATGTAGGACTCCACCGCGTGGCAAAGGGCGTCGATACCGGTGGACGCCGTCAGACGGGCGGGCAGGCTCTCGGTCATCTTCCCGTCCAGAATCACGTAGGAAGCCACAAAGGAATCCGATACGATGCCCACCTTCAGGTTCTGCTCCGGGAACAGAAAAATCGCGTTGGGCGTCGCCTCCGCTCCCGTCCCCGCGGTGGTGGGAATCATGACCGTCTTGGCCGGCGGGTTCTGAATCCGCGCCGTATCCTGCACATCCTCCACATATCCCTCATTGGTGAGACAGGCCGCGATCATCTTCGTCATGTCCATGACACTGCCGCCGCCCACGGCCACCACGGCCTGGGTTCCCGCTTCTTTCGCCTTTTCGTAGACTCTCGAAATATCGTAAACAGAAGGTTCCGGCGGAATATCGTGGATGCACACCGTCTCATAAGATCCCAAAAGATCCCATACCCGACGAAAAGCTTCCTGGGCATAGACCCCCTGATCCGTCATGACAAGAACCCGGCGGACCCCCTCCGCATCCATTATTTCCGGCAGTTTCTCTATACTGCCTAAACCGCTGTATACTTTCTGCGGAAAACCAATCTGATACATTTGCATAGCTCCTTTCTCTCTTTCACGAACTTATCTTTTTTATACCCTATATTGAAGAAAGGAACCAGTAATAAATCGCCTCGATTTATGGAATTTTATGCTTCGCCGAGGATCCTAGAGGATTCCCGCCTCCCGGGCGATATACCTGGCGCCGGGAAGATACCGGTACTGCTGCGGTCTATGGGCGTCGGATCCAAATACAAAAGAGCACCCCTCCTCCCGGGCAATACGATAGAACCGAATAAACTGGCTTTGTCTGAGCTCTTCCTCCGTCTTATCCTGCCAGGTCAGGGAATTGACTTCTAAAGCGATTCCCATGTCTCTGGCCGCCCGGGCGCACTCTCGAAACGTCTTATCGGCGATATAGGACAGGATCCGGTCCTGCTGATCATCCAGCCCTACGGGGGCGAAGGGATGGGCCAGAATCGTAATGTGTTCTGCTATTTTGTGCCTCATGACCCCCATGAAACTCTTTTCCATATAGCGGGCGCATCCTTCCGGATCATATGTAAAATCCTGCTCTGTAACTACTCCCCTCATATTGATATGGGAATGGGGAACGATGATGTAATCGAATTCCCGGACATCCTCCTGGGTGATAGGAATGACTCCTTCCTTGTTATATTCCGTCTCACAGCCCAAAAGCCCCCTCATGCCCTCGGGAAGGCGGGCCTCCGAAAGATCCTCTCGAAGTCCGGCGATACGTTCGGGCCCCTCCGGCGTATACCATCTGCCGTATCCGGCGAATTCCCTGTTCCAATAATGTTCCACAAAACCGATCCGGGAGATTCCCCATCGCTCCGCTTCCTGGGCGTAGGCCTCCATCTTCTGCCTCCGAGCCTCCCCCGGAGTCCCGTCCACATGGACATGATAGTCTGTTTCAAACATAAAGCGTCTCCTTTTTACTATTTTCGACATTGACTTTTACAAATATTCATAATAAAATTGGTAAGATGAATACATAAAGGAGGAAATCCCATGGGATTTGTACAGGAATTCAAGACCTTCGCTCTGAAGGGCAACATGATGGATCTGGCCGTCGGCGTGATCATCGGCGGAGCCTTTAACGGCATCGTCACCTCTCTGGTTAACGACGTCATCATGCCTTTCGTGAGCCTGTTCACCGGCAAGATCGATTTCAACAACCTTTTTGTCGCCCTGGACGGAAACGCCTACGCGACCTTGGCGGACGCTCAGGCGGCCGGCGCCGCGGTGATCAGCTACGGCAGCTTCATCACCGCCCTGATCAATTTCCTGATCCTGGCTCTTGTGGTTTTCTTCATGGTCAAGGGACTGAACAAGCTCAACAGTGTGACCCTGCAGCGCAACGCGGTACCCGCGGCGCCCACGACCAAGAAGTGCCCCTTCTGCCAGTCGGAGATCGACATCCATGCCGTTCGCTGTCCTCACTGTACTTCGGAAATTCCTACCGAAGAAGCCACGGAGGCGTAACGATCCGTCTCCGCCTCAACAAAAAAGCTCTCTTTTTCTTGACTGCAAGCCCAAGCTTGCAGCCGTGAAAGGGAGCGTTTTTTATTAGGGTTTATTCTTGATTCTGCCCGACGAGGACGAGCTTCGCATGGATCGCCTGACGGCCCTCTTCCCAGACCTCAGCGTAATTGCAGGTGGACAGGGTCAGAACCTTCGTCTCCGCGTCCAGTTCTACCTCGGGAAAAGCATAGGCCGACCTCTCCCGCCATTCCTCCAGGACCCGCACCCATTCGCCGCCGGTAAACTCCGTCTGCACGTATTCTTCATCCCCCGCCGTCGTCAGATATACGGAAAAGATCTCGCACCGATATACGCCCTCCGGCGTAAGATACCAAAAATACGGATGGGATACGCCGAATTCTTCTTCCATATATTTTTTAAGGGGAGCGAACATGGATCCGTCGGTCATGTTGTGCCCGTAAAGAACCGTATTGGGGCTTATTCCCCACTCGCAGCGATAATCCATGAAGACGGCGCCGGCGTACTCGGCCTCTCCTCGGATGTTGCGATGCAGATAGTACTCGTTATCCGTCCCTTGCACCACGGGCTGGCTGACATCCGCCTCCGGGATATAGAGCCAGCCCACAGTATCTTGGTTGAGCGCTAACAAGGGAGCGAAATCATACGCCGGCAAAATTTCCGCCGGCTCTTCCTCCTGTCTTGAGGCTTCCGCCTCCAGCTCCCGGGATTCTTCTCGAGATTCTTCTTGAAAAAACATCTCCACGAGATCCCGATTGAGTTCTCTGCTTTGTCTGTTCTCTTCCTCAATACGGATCAGCCGCGCCGCCGAAACCGCAAACAACAGGGCAAAAAACACAAACAGCAGGATTCGGATCTTTCCTTTTTTCTTCCTGACAGGCACGCTTCCTCCTTATTTTCCCTTTGCCGTATGAGCGAACTGCACATAGATTCCCAAAGCGATCAGGACGATCGCCGCCACATAGAGCAGCCAAAGGGGCGCCGCGGCGCTCGCGAAAATGACATCCCGCAGCAGATGCTCCGCCGCGAGCCACCCGCCGCCGCAGGCCGTCGCGATGATGATCACCGGTCTCGTAAAGACAAGGGCCAGAATTCCCACGACCACGCCGCCGCCTACCGCTAGCGCGCAGCATACCGTAAAATCGGTCATGAAGCTGCCCAGGACGCCGCCGATCACCAGGAAAGCGGCAACCCCCGCCAGTAAAAACAGTCCCAGCCGGAACAAAAAGTAGGACAATGCTCCCAGGACAAGCCCGATCGCGACGCAGATGAGCACTAGAGGCCACCCCGCCAGCTCCGTGGTCTGACTCAAAATGATAAGCGAGGCGATGCCTCCTACCAGAAATCCTTGCAGCGCGATTAACAGACGAACCAGGCGGTATCCGAAAAAGGCGCATACTAGGCCGAATACGATGAGGATCGCGACCATGATCGTCCAGCTCTGACTCGTCATGTCGATCCATTCTTTTAGATTCGATAACATTCTTTTTCTCCTTTGTAAAATAATAAATTTCTTACCTATTAATTATACCGTTTCTTCCTGTCTTCGTCAAGGCGCGGCTGAATATTTCTGACTTCTTTTAGGAGGATTCTTAACAATGGAGCTTGAAAACTTGCTATTTTATGATGAATCCTGTATACTATTGCTATTCTATAAGAAAGAGGGACATCCATGAAATGAAGACGATTACCGGTTACCTGAAGCCATATACCGGACGGATGATCCTGGGTTTCATCGTAAAGGTCCTGGGGACCTTTATGGATCTGGGACTGCCCTGGGTATTGGCTTACATAATTGATGAAGTGATTCCCCAAAACAGCTATCGGCTCATCGCGCTCTGGGGCGTGGTCATGCTGCTTCTTGCCGTCGGCGCTCGGGTTTTCAACGTGAAGGCGAATCAGATGGCCTCGAAAGTAGGACGCGACGCCATCGTCACCATACGTCACGATCTCTTCGTGCGCATCCAGAACCTCTCCGGCCGCCAGCTGGATTACTTCGGGATCCCTTCTTTGATCTCCCGTATGTCCACGGACACCTACAACATTCACAGCACCATCGGACGCCTGCAGCGTCTGGGTGTACGGGCGCCGATCATCCTGATCGGAGGCATCATCATCACCTTCACGATGGAACCTGTGCTGACGCTGATTCTCTTAGCCTGCCTGCCCATCATCGGATGCGGTATATGGCTCATCTCCCGTAAGGGACTGCCCATGTATCAGGCCCTGCAAAAGAAGATCGACGCCATGGTGCGGGTGGTTCGCGAGAATATTACCGGCGTCCGGGTGATCAAGGCCCTATCCAAGAACGATTATGAACGCCGGCGCTTCCAGACAGTCAACCAGGAGGTATGCGGGCAGGAGTTTCGGGCGGGACGCACGATGGGCGCCATGAACCCCATGATGAACATGGTCTTAAACGGCGCGCTCACCGTCATGATCGTCATCGGCGCTTACCGTGTCAACGCGGGACATACGGAAGTGGGCACGATCATGGCTTTCCTTTCTTATTTTACAATGATTTTGAACGCGGTCATGTCCATCAATCGTATCTTCATAGACCTTTCCAAGTCGACGGCTTCCGCCTCTCGTATCCGAGAGGTGCTGAACACACCCTTCGATCAACCCGTCCGCGAGATTCCCAGGGAAGACTCTCCCTATCACATCGAGTTCCGCGACGTTTCCTTCTCCTATAATCCCCACGACGAGGCGGAAGAGGTGCCGGATTGTCTGTCCCATATCTCCTTCGCGCTCAAAAAGGGCGAGAGTCTGGGCATCATCGGTTCCACCGGGTGCGGTAAGACCACCCTCATCAATCTGCTTATGCGTTTTTACGACGTGGATCAGGGCGATGTGCTGATCGAAGGCCGCAACGTGCAGAATTTCCAGATGGCCGACCTGCGCAAGCGTTTCGGCGTGGTTTTTCAAAACGATGTCTTGTTTGCGGATACGATCTTTGAAAACATCAATTTCGGCCGTGGCCTGAACCGCGAGGAAGTGCGCGCGGCGGCGGAATACGCTCAGGCCCTTCCCTTTATCGAAAAGCTCTCCTCGGGATTCGATTCCGAGGTGGCCGCCATGGGCACTAACTTCAGCGGCGGTCAGAAACAGCGCATGCTGATCTCAAGAGCCCTGGCCGCTCATCCGGAGATCTTAATCCTGGACGACTCTTCCAGCGCCCTGGACTATAAGACGGACGCCTCCCTGCGTAAAGCCCTGCGGGAACACTTTGCTTCCACCACGAGCATCATCGTGGCCCAGCGCATCAGCTCGATCTATCAATGCGATCATGTGATGGTCCTGGAAAACGGACAGTGCGTGGGCTACGGAACCCACGAGGAACTGATGCGGGATTGCGAAATCTATCGTGAAATCCATGAGTCCCAGATGCGCGCGGAAGCATGAGGAAACCAAGAAAAGGAGTGATGATCTATGCCACCAAGGGCTGGCGGGCCTAAAACCTTCGGAGCAGGAGGAGGTAAGCCCAAAGACGCGAAATATACGCTGCTGCGTTTAGGCAGATATTTATTAGACTACAAATGGCTTTTGATCGCCGCGATTCTCATCAGCATGACCAGTAATGTCCTGGCCTTGATCGGCCCCATGCTGAGCGGATACGCCATCGACGTTATCGAAAAGGGCGGCGTGGGATCCGTGGACTTTCCCTCCGTGTTCTTTTACGCGGGCTGGATGATCCTGTCCTATATCGGTTCCGCCCTGCTCTCTTACGGTCTTTCCGTCCTGATGATGTACACGACCCAGAAGATCGTAGGGAGGATGCGTAAGGACGTTTTCGAGAAACTGATGAAGCTCCCCGTGGGCTATTATGACAGGCATCTTACGGGAGACATCCTGAGCCGGATCTCCTATGATATCGATACCGTAAACGTATCCCTCTCCACGGACCTGGTGCAAATCTTCTCCAGCGTCATCACCGTGGTCGGCTCTTTCGTCATGATGGTCGTCATCTCTCCTTATCTGGTGATCGTCATGCTGATTACGATTCCCCTGTCCATTCTTTATACGAAGCATAACGCGCGGAAACTCCGTCCCCTGTATGTGACCCGCTCCGAGAAGCTGGGCGCCATGAACAGCTATGTGGAAGAGATGATCACGGGACAGAAGACTATTCGCGCCTACGCGCAGGAAAAGGTAATCTCCGACAAGTTTGACACCATTAATCTGGCCGGCGCGGACGCCTACTTCACGGCGGAATATAACGCCGCCTACATGGGCCCCACCGTCAACTTCATCAACAATCTGTCCCTGGCTCTTGTTACCGTGTTCGGCGCGGTCTTCTATCTGCTGAACATGCTGAGCCTGGGAAATATCGCTTCTTTCGTGCAGTATTCCCGGAAGTTCAGCGGGCCCATCAACGAGGCCGCCAACATCATCGGCGAGCTGCAATCCGCCTGCGCCGCCGCGGAGCGGGTCTTCCGCCTGCTGGATGAAGAAGAAGAGCCGGGGGATGTGCAAAACGCCATCGAGCCCCACGACGTGCAGGGGGATGTGGTCCTGGATAAGGTCGCCTTCGGTTATCTGCCCGACGTACAGATTATCCACTCCTTCAGCATGCACGCCCATCCCGGGTCCATCATCGCTATCGTAGGCCCTACGGGCGCGGGCAAAACGACGATCATCAACTTACTCATGCGTTTCTATGATATCGACGGAGGCAGCATACGCTTAGACGGGGACGAGATCAGCCTCCTGACCCGAAGCGGTCTGCGAAAGAGCTTCGCCATGGTTTTACAGGATACCTGGCTCTTCGACGGAACGATCTACGACAACATCGCCTACGGCCGAGAGGGCGCCACTAGGGAAGAAGTTATCGCCGCCGCCAAGGCCGCCCGCATCCATTCCTTTATTCAACGGCTTCCTAACGGATACGACACGATGATCAACGGAGACGGCGTGAATATCTCTAAGGGGCAAAAACAGCTTCTGACCATCGCCCGTGCCTTCCTCCTGGACGCGAAAATCCTGATTCTGGACGAGGCCACCTCCAACGTAGATACGAGGACGGAGATCCAGATCCAGTCCGCCATGCAGCGCCTCATGAAAGGAAAGACCTGCTTTGTCATCGCTCACCGACTATCCACCGTGCGCAACGCGGATCTAATCCTTGTGATGCGGGACGGTAATGTGGTGGAACAGGGCACTCACAATGAACTGATCAAACAGAAAGGTTTTTATTATCAGCTGTACAACTCTCAGTTTGAATAAACAGGTTCTGCAGAACAGATCCCTCCTTTCGGGTAAAGGAATAAAACGCCCGAGAGGAGGGATTTCTTTTCGTTTCTATTGCACAGTCTTTTATGAGTTCTACTTGATTCATATCCGGCAAACTGCTATAATAGGGAATCATGTGATTATACTTTTTGTGCATGGCATCCCCATGGAAATGAGGTACTTATGAAATTCAAAATCGACCAATTAGCCATGACTCCGGATCAGGAGCAGCTCTTTCAACAGCAGATCAGAAAAACCACCGGAAAATATTTCTGGGCC
>CALWBZ010000099.1 GCA_944376225.1 uncultured Clostridia bacterium
ATATTACGCCGAATCATCTGGACGTACACAGGGACTACCAGGAATATATCGACGCGAAACGAAACATCTATCTGTATCAGAAAGCGGAAGATTTGCTGATCCTCAACCGTGGCAATTCGGTAACCGCCTCCTTCGCCCCCGAAGCCAGGGGCCGTGTGATGGATTTCTCTTATGAGGGAACCACCTCCCGGGGAATCCAGCTTGAAGAAGGCATGCTGGTTCTGGTAAAGGACGGAATCCGAACGCCTCTGTTTCCGATCTCCGAGATTCTTTTGCCCGGACGCCATAACGTGGAAAACTACATGGCTGCCATCCTGGCCGTATCGGATTACGTTGCCCCGGAGGCTATCCTGGAGGTCGCCCGCACTTTCGGCGGCGTGGAACACCGCCTGCAGCTCATCCGCACCCTGGACGGCGTCAAATATTACAACAGTTCCATCGATTCCAGCCCGAACCGCACGATGGCCGCGCTTTCCGTCTTCCCTCAGAAGGTCATTCTGATCTGCGGCGGAAAGGACAAGGGGATTCCCTATGACGCCATCGGCGATCCTATCCTGGATCATGTGAAGATCCTTCTGTTGACCGGTAAGACGGCCCCCAAGATCGAGGCGGCCCTCATGGATGCCTGCCGGCGGCGGGGTATCCCCAATCCGATTCCCGTCTATCATTACGAGGAATACTCCGACTTGGTACAGGCATCCAGGAAACTTGCCCGGCCCGGCGACATCGTGCTGCTGTCTCCGGCCAGCACCAGTTTCGATCGATTCAAGAACTTTATGGAGCGCGGACAGTTGTTCTGCCGCCTCGTAAATGAACTGGAGTAATGGCCTATGGACTGGGAATTTCAACTTCTGAACTGGATCCAGGAGAACTGCCATCAGGATATTCTAACCACGATCCTTCGCTGGATCACGATGCTGGGGGACGGCGGCATCCTGTGGATCGTGCTTTCCTTGATTTTATGGATCCCGCAAAAAACAAGAAAATGCGGCGTTTCCATGTCGATGGCCCTTCTTTTCTGCGGACTCTTAGGCAATCTGATCTTAAAGCCCTGGGTCGGACGAATCCGTCCCTACGATATCAACACCGCCATCGAATTGCTGCTGCCCCCGCTCTCGGACTTCTCTTTCCCTTCCGGCCATACCTATGCCGCCTTCGCCGGCGCCGTTACACTGCTTTGTTTTTTCAAAAAGAGCGGCGTAGCCGCCCTGATTTTGGCCTGCCTCATCGCCTTCTCCCGTCTGTATTTTTACGTTCACTTTCCTACGGATGTTCTGGCGGGGATGGCAATGGGCGTCTTACTGGCCTTCCTATCGATATGGCTCGTAAAGAGATTCCTCTGGAGCCGGCTGCCTAAAGCCTTTACCGCGGAACGCTCATAGTCCTCAAAATATGCCCCTGTCTGAATCACGGACGGGGGCATATTTATGGTCAAAAAAAGAACTGTCCCACAAGACAGTTCTTTTTGATTGATTATGCCTGATAAAGAGCTCGCCAGGTCGCCACTCCTACGATACCATCCGCCACAAGGCCCTGCGCCTTCTGGAAGGCCACTACCTGAGCGTACGTCGCGGTTCCGAAGTAACCTGTCGGCGCGCATCCGATGTCGTATCCCAGGGCGTTCAGTCTCTCCTGAAGCTTGGTGACATAGGAACTGCTCTGATACTGAGAGACTTCCGGGAAAGCCGTATAATCTTCTGCAGGCGTCTCGGGCTCTGCAGGTGTCTCGGGCTCCGTGGGTACATCCGGTTCCGCGGGTACATCCGGCGTCGTATTGCCGCCGCCTACGCCGGTGGAATACAGCGCTTTCCATGTGGCAGCACCCACGATACCGTCCGCCACAAGACCCTGATCCTTCTGGAACGCCACTACCTGTGTATAGGTCGCGGTTCCGAAGTAACCCGTCGGCGCGCATCCGATGTCGTATCCCAGGGTGTTCAGCCTCTCCTGAAGCTTCGTCACATAGGAATTGCTCTGATATTTATAAATCTCCGGGAAGGTCGTATAATCCTCTACGGGCGCCTCCGGCTCCGTAGGTTCTTCCGGCTCTACGGGAGTCTCCGGCTCCGTGGGCTCTTCCGGCTCTACAGGAGTCTCCGCCTGGTTCGCATACAACGCGGCCCAAGTCGCCGTGCCTACAATACCGTCGGCCACAAGACCCTGATCCTTCTGGAAGGCCACTACCTGCGCTTTGGTTCCGCCTCCGAAGACGCCGTCCACCGTACCGCAGTCGTAACCCAGCGCGTTCAGCTTCTCCTGAAGCTTCTTCACGTACTCGGTAACTCCCCTCTTATACATATAGATCTCCGGGAAGGTCGTATAATCCTCCACAGGCTCGACCGGTTCGTCTACAGGATCATCCACAGGCTCGTCCACGGGTTCATCCGGAACGGTTCCGTCCGTCTCGCCGGCCTCATAGAGCGCTTTCCAAGTAGCGATTCCCACAACACCGTCCACATCGATGGAAGCGGATTTCTGGAAGGCCTTGACGGCACGATCCGTGCCCACGCCAAAGATACCGTCCACTTCACCCGCGTCGAATCCAAGGGCGTTCAGCATCTCCTGAAGATCCCGCACATCCTGTCCTCGGCTGGACATCTTCAGAATCGGACGATCCTCCGGAGCCACTTCGCTCTCTTCCGGATCCTCCGGATTTTCCGGATCTTCCGGTTCCTCTTCCGCAGGTCCGTTAGAAGGCGCTCCGGTATACGGAATCGTATAATCGTATACGAACCATCCTTCGACGCCGTTATAAGACGCCTTAGCCCACGTATATTCGGATCCTTCCGCGATGGCCGTCACCGTCATAACCGTCTGATTCGGAAGCCAGGCCGCTATGCCGTACTTAGTACCGGGGCCCGAACGCAGATTTACACCGTTAGAAGAATCGATGACACGCAGCTCCTCGGTCTCCAGTTCTTCTTGCGGCGGATCCGGCGTCAGACTGGGATTCGAGAGACAGGTCGCGTAATTCAGGATACACCAAGCCTCTACTCCCGCGTAATAGATCTTACCCCACAGGTAGCCCTCCGCTTCCGTCATCTCCAGCACGTTGATTTCCGCACCGGAAGGAACAGTTACCCAGGATCCGTAGCTCGTGCTCGGACCGTATCTGGCCACCACGCTGTCATACAGCCTCCACTGTTCTCCCGGCAGGTAGCTTCCCCCATGATAGGGCTCGTCCACATAAATATAACCGAGAAAACGATACACACCGCCGGACAGATAGTTCGAACCGTCCGCTTTCATCGTGCGAACCCGGAACATGTCCCCCTGCCAAGCCGACTCGGACAGAGTCACCTGATTTCCGTTTACGGCTTCTACGAAGGCGACGTGGCCCTGATTCTGATCCCAACGATCCCATACCGCTATGGCTCCTACTCGAGGCTCCGAGCCGTATTCATACGCACCCCAATCAATGTTATCATACCACCAAGATCCGGCGTTGTAATAACTCAGGCTCGGTCTGGTTTGGTAATACTCGTAGGCGCGCCCCCAGGCATATGCGGTGCAGTTTGGCATGCCGTAGTTGCTGGCGTAGTAGATATTCATATTACTGAAATAATATGTATTGTCCGCCGCCGGTTGTTCATAGCGCGGCAGTTTCGTCCCGAAATACTTTTCATCCGAGGCTGCCCGGACAGACTCCTGAACGGAACTCGAATCCTTCGCCATCACCGGAACCGTGGGAACCGCCATGGAACTCACCAGAACCGTGACAAGGAAGGACGCCGCATGCTTGCGAAAACTCTTCATGCTCTACTCCCTTTCTTTATAATGTAGCCTAGATACAAATATAACATTTCCCGACCCGTCTGTCAACATTTTTTTAAGATTTGAAATAAATTCGTAACTTTTTACAGCTTTCGTCACCCTCTTTTGATGAATCCAACAAGTTCATCCCATATTTCGTTTTCTACATTTGGCGAATTTCCGATTTTTTATGGGGATTCCCCTTGGAAATATTACAAAAAAAAGACGCTGTCTCGCGTCTTCTAAAAAAGCTGCTAACCAGATTCGAACTGGTGACCTCCGCCTTACCAAGGCGACGCTCTACCGACTGAGCCATAGCAGCGCATTGACTTGTCGTCAACGGTAGATATGATACCACACCTGACGACAAAAGTCAATAGTTTTTTCACAAATATTTAGGAGTTGGAAATCGGCTTAAAAGAGCTCTTCAGCGCTACCGTCCGATTGATCACCAACTGTTTTCTCGTCGTTTCCTTCGGATCGATCACGAAGTATCCGTTGCGAACGAACTGGAAACGATCCCCCGGCTCCGCCCGCAGGATCGCCGGCTCGATCATCGCGTCTTCCACCACATCCAAGGAATCCGGATTTACATCATAATCCTGCGTTTCTTCATTATAAGTGAAAAGATGGTCGTACAACCGTACCTTTGCCTGTACGGCGGCGAAAGAAGCCACCCAGTGAATCGTCCCCTTTACCTTGCGGGTATCGCAGTTGCCGCCTCTGGTCTCGGGATCGTAGGTGCAGTGCAGCTCGAGCACATTGCCGTCCGCGTCCCATGACACCTCCGTACAGGTGACGAAATAGGCTCCCATCAGACGCACTTCTTTTCCCGGCGCCAGACGGAAGAACTTAGCCGCCGGCTTCTCCATGAAATCTTCCCGTTCGATATAAATCTCCCTCGCGAAGGGAACCTCTCGGGTCCCCAACTCCGGGTTCTCGGGGTTATTGGGAATGGTAAAAAACTCGATCTGTCCCTGGGGATAATTGGTGATCACCACCTTGAGGGGATGAAGCACGCCCATAATCCGCTGGCATTTCATCTTCAGGTCTTCCCTGACACAATGCTCCAGATAAGAATAATCGATTACCGAGCCCCGGGCCTTCGCCACGCCGGTGCTCGTGATAAAACTCTTGATGGATTCCGGCGTGTACCCTCGTTTACGCAGTCCCGCCAGCGTGGGCATACGCGGATCGTCCCAACCGTTCACCACACCGTTTTCCACCAACGCCCGCAGCTTCCGCTTGCTGGTGACAATGTTGGTAATCTCCATCCTCGCGAACTCGATCTGCCGAGGCGGATGGGGAAATACACCGACCTTTTCCACAAACCAGTTGTAAAGCGGCCGATGATCCTCGAACTCGAAGCTGCACAGAGAATGGGTGATCCCCTCGATGGCGTCGGACAGCGGATGGGCGAAATCATACATGGGGTAGATGCACCACTTGTCCCCCGTCCTGTGATGATGGGCGTAGTTGATGCGATACATGACCGGATCCCGCATATTGATGTTGGGAGAAGACATGTCGATCTTCGCTCGCAGCACATGGGATCCTTCCGGGAACTCGCCCGCGCGCATGCGCCTAAAGAGATCCAGATTCTCCTCTACGCTTCTCTCCCGCCAGGGACTCTCCTTACCGGGCTCCGTCAGCGTCCCCCGATATTCCTTCATCTCCTCCGGGCTCAGGTCGTCCACATAGGCCAGTCCCTTCTCGATCAGAATCTCCGCGAATCCATAGAGTTTATCATAGTATTCGGAAGCGTAAAACAAATGATCCCACTCAAACCCCATCCAGCGGATGTCTTCCATAATAGAATCCACATATTCCGTATCTTCCTTCGTGGGATTCGTATCGTCAAACCGCAGATTGCACTTCCCGCCATACTTCGCGGCCGTGCCAAAATCGATGCAGATAGCCTTGATATGGCCGATATGCATGTATCCGTTAGGCTCAGGAGGGAACCGCGTGACCACCTGGGTATATACGCCCTCCGCCAAGTCTTTGTTAATCTCTCGTTCGATAAAATTATCCGCCTCCGGCAGATTCGGTCGATTTTCGTTTTCTACCACGAGTCGCTCCTCCTTTTCCATTTATTTAAGGCCATGCTGCGCCTATAATATCACAATGTCTGGCGCAGCGCATTCTCTACCCGTCGAGAATGCCTTCATGCTGCGCCTATTATATCACAAGTCCGCTTCCTTGAAAACCCTCTTAGATCAAATTCCTGAATTCCAGGTATTCCTCGTATCCCATGGGCTTGTCGATCAGGCCCTCGGGAGTGAATTCGATCACTCGGTTCGCGATCGTTTCCATCATCTGATGGTCGTGAGTGGCGAAAAGCACCACGCCCTTGAAATCCGCCAGCCCGTTGTTGACCGCGGTAATCGCCTCCAGATCCAGATGATTCGTGGGCTGATCCAAAAGCAGCACATTAGAGCCGAACAGCATCATCCGGGCCAGCATGCACCGCACCTTCTCCCCTCCGGAGAGCACCTTGACCTTCTTATAGACCTCGTCGCCGGAGAAAAGCATCCGTCCCAGAAATCCCCGCAGATAGGTCTCCGTGATGTCTCCTCTGGAATATTTCTGGAGCCAGCGGATCAGGTCCTCGTCGGAATCGGCGAAATAAGGCGTGTTATCCTTAGGAAAATAGGACTGACTCGTCGTATTGCCCCACTTAAAACTGCCCTCATCCGGCTCCATCTCTCCCATCAGGATCTGGAACAAGGCGGTTACGCTGTTCTCATTCTCTCCTAAAAAGGCGACTTTATCCGTCCGCTCGATGCGGAAGGACACCTGATCCAGCACTTTCACCCCGTCGATGGTCTTGGACAGATTCTCCACCGTCAGCACTTCCTTGCCCACTTCCCGGTCCATGGAAAAGCCCACAAAGGGATAGCGGCGAGAGGAAGCGGGAAGCTCCTCCACGGTCAGCTTCTCGATCAGCTTCTTACGGGAGGTCGCCTGTCTGGACTTCGACTTATTAGCAGAGAACCGCTGGATGAAGTTCTGCAGTTCCTGAATCTTCTCCTCGTTCTTTCGGCTCTGATCCCGAAGCATGCGCTGCATGAGCTGACTGGACTCATACCAGAAATCATAGTTTCCGGTGTACATACGGATCTTGTTGTAATCGATATCCACGATGTGGGTGCAGACATTATTCAGGAAATGACGATCGTGGGAGACCACGATCACCGTTCCCTCATAATCCATGAGAAAATCCTCCAGCCAGTGAACGGAGGATACGTCCAGATGGTTCGTGGGCTCGTCCAGCAGGATGATATTCGGCTGTCCGAAGAGGGCCTGGGCCAGCAGCACCTTGACCTTCTCCGCGTCGCTTAGGCTCTCCACCGTGGCGTACAATTTATCCAGGCTGATTCCCAGCCCCTGTAGGAGCTTGCCCGCCTCGGTCTCCGCCTCCCAGCCGTTTAACTCCGCGAACTCTCCTTCCAGCTCCGACGCCCGGATACCGTCCTCTTCCGAGAAGTCCGGCTTCGCATATAACGCGTCCTTCTCCTGCATGATCTCATACAGACGGGGATTGCCCTGGATGATCGTGTCCAGCACAGAAAAGGAATTGTAGGCGAAATGATCCTGTTTTAGGATGGACATCCGCTGTCCCGGGGTGATGGATACCTCTCCCGAGGCGTCCTGAATCTCCCCGGAAAGAATCTTTAAGAACGTGGATTTTCCGGCGCCGTTGGCTCCGATGATCCCGTAGCAATTGCCGTCGGTGAACTTCAGGTTTACATCCGAAAATAGCTTCTGTCCGCCATACTGTAGGCCGACGTCCGTTACTGTAATCATAAATCCTCCTCTTTCTCATCCCGGCGGCCCAGACGCAGGGTCACGCATTCGCTCTCTTCCACCGCCTTCTCGATGGCTTCTTCGATATTCGTCAGGTTCTTCTCGCTTTTTTCGATCCGGTCCAGATGGGGCTTCGTCTCGGGGTGCTTGGCCACGAAGATCGTACAGCAATCCTCGTAGGGCAGGATCGAGGTCTCGTAAGTATCGATTTTCTGGGCCACCTCGATGATCTCCTGCTTATCAAAGCCGATCAGCGGCCGAAAAACGGGCATAGTACAGACCGCGTTCGTACAGTACAGGCTCTGCAGGGTCTGACTCGCCACCTGTCCCAGGTTCTCTCCCGTGACGAGGGCCATCGCCTCTTCCTTTTCGGCGATCTTCTGGGCGATCCGCATCATGATTCTGCGCATAATGATCGTCAGCTGATCCTGGGGACACCGGTCGTAGATATCCAGCTGAATGTCCGTAAAGGGCACGATATACAGCCGGATCCGTCCGGAATATAGGCTTAGGCGCCTGGCCAGCTCGATCACCTTGTCCTTCGCCCGGTCCGTCGTATAGGGATGGGCGTGAAAATAGACGGCGCAGAGCTCCACACCCCGTTTGGCGATCATATAGCCCGCCACGGGGCTGTCGATTCCCCCGGAAAGAAGGAGCGCCGCTCGATTCTTAGGCGACACGGGCATGCCTCCCAGGCCCGGCAGGATCTTGGAGAACACGTACACTCGGTTTCTGAGTTCCACCCAGACCGTCACCTGGGGGCGATGCACGTCCACCTTCCATTGAGGAAAGGCTTCCAGTATTTTCTCGCCTACTTTAGAAGCGATCTCGATGCTGTTTAAGGGGTATTTTTTATTGGCCCTTCTCGCCTCTACCTTAAAGGTAACCGGCTGGGGATTTTCCCCATAGGTTTCTTTCAAATACTCCAGGGTATGGGCGCAGAGGGACTCCATGGAATCGTCCGTGAACACGCTGGCGGGACACAGGCCGATGATCCCAAAGACCTTGCCGAGAGGCTCTATGGCCTCCTCCACTCCGTCAGATCCCACCGGTTCCACCAAAAGGCGTCCCTGTTCCTTCGTGATCGTATAGCGCCCCACCCCTTCCAGACGTTCCTTGATATTCTGGATCAGCAGGTTCTCGAACTGATGACGATTGTTTCCCTTGATCGCGATCTCGCCGTATTTCACCAACAAGCCGTTTTGCATACCGTTCTCCTTCTGTTTTTAGCCCCGGGGCCGCAGCCGCCGCAGCATTGGGATGATCTTTTTCAGGGCCTCCACCGTCTCGTCCATCTCCTCCCGCGTGTTATAGACGCAGAAGCTAAAACGGGCGGACTCGTCCATCTCCCCGCGGCTAAGCCCCAAGGCGGAGAGGGCCGGACTCTTCTCCTCCGGTTTGTTGGAAGAACAGGCGGACCCTGAAGAAATAAATATACCATAATCTTCAAGACTATGCAAGAGGACTTCCGAACGAATCCCCGGAAATCTTATATTCAGCACATGGGGGGCGCTTTTCTCGGGCGCGGGACCGTTGACGGATACCTCGGGAATCTCCTTGTAAATCCGCTCCCACAGATATTCCTTCAACCCCTGCACATAACGGCCGTGGCCTTCCAGATCCGATACGGCCTCCCGCGCCGCCTGGCCCATGCCCGCGATTCCCGGCACGTTTTCCGTACCGGAGCGCGTCTTTCGCTCCTGGCCTCCTCCCCGGATAAAAGGGGAGATCCCCAGGCCCCGGCGAACGTACAGGCATCCGACGCCCTTGGGGCCGTGAAACTTATGGGCGCTGGCGCTCAGAAGATCAATATGCCATTTCTCCGGATACAGGGGGAGCTTCGCGAAGCTCTGCACCGCGTCCACATGAAAAAGCGCCCGGGAACCGGCCTCCCGCAAAATCGTCCCCATCTCCTCCACAGGCTGGATGACGCCTGTTTCGTTGTTCACATGCAGACAGGTAACGAGCACCGTCTCCGGACGGAGCTTGTCTCTGAGGCTTTCGGGCCGGATGCGGCCCGTATCGTCCAGATCCAGATACTCCACCTCATACCCCAGAGCCTCTATGGCTTTCAAGGTTTCTGTGGTGGCCGGGTGTTCCCCCCTGGCGGTAAGGATGTGGCGTCCCAGACGTTCTCCCTTCTTGACCGCGGCCCATAGCGCCGTGTTGATGCTCTCGGTGCCTCCGGAGGTAAAAAATAACGTCCCGGGGTCTACCCGCAGATACTCTCCCAGGATTCCTCTGGCCGCGGTAAGAAGCCTCTCTGCCTGCTGCCCCTTGCGATGCAGGGAGGAGGGATTCCCGTAGGCTTCCTCCATTGCCTGCGTCATCTTCTCCACCACCCCCGCCGAAGGCTTTGTGGTCGCTCCGTTATCTAAATATATGTCTCTCATCCCATCTGCTCCCATTCGTATAAAAGAAGGGCCGTGGCCACGGGCCCCGCCGTCTCCGTCCGCAGGATCCTGGTTCCGAGTCCCGCTGTCTTTGCCCCCGCGCGCAGGAGTGCTTCCACTTCCTCCGCCTCCAGTCCTCCTTCCGGCCCGATGAGAATCGCCGCCTTCTTCGGCCTTTCCACGGACTTTAGAACCTGACGCAGGGAATGCTCCCGCTCTCCTTCGTAGAAGACCAGCATCAGGTCGTACTCCTTTACCCGCCTTAAGCATTCCGCCATGGAAACCGGTTCCTCCACTTGGGGAATCCGCCCTCTCTGGCTCTGCTTCGCGGCAGCCCTGCTGATCTTATTCCACCGTTCGGTCTTACTCTGGGCCTTCCTGCCCTCCGGACGAGATACGGACCTTTTCATCTGCACGGGGACGATCCGGCCGATTCCCGTCTCCACGCACTTCTCCACGATCTGCTCCATCTTATCGCCTTTGGGAAGCCCCTGGTACAGGGTCAATTCCGTCTCGGGCTCCGTCTCCGCCCTCCGGCGGTCATAGGCCCGGCACAGGAGCGTGTCTTCTTCGATCCCCTCGATCCGGCTAAGATAGTCCGTTCCTTCCCCGTCGCACAGAGTAATCTCATCGCCGATACGCATACGCAAAACATGGAGGATATGATGGGCGTCCTCCCGCACGCGCAGGAGATCTCCTTGTATATCCTCCTTATCGATAAAAAACCTTGCCATTATGCCTTCTTCTCACTGAGTATGGCGGCCCAGCTTCCTTTCTCTTTCACTTGAAGGATGTCAAAGCCGGCTTCCAAAAGAGCCTTCTCCACATCAGCCCTTCGTTCCCGGATGATGCCCGACGAGATGAAGATCCCCCCGGGAGCGAGCACCTGATACACCTCCGGGCAAAAACCGATGATCACGTCCGCGATGATATTGGCCACCACCGCCTGGGGCCTAACTCCCGAAAGAGCCGGGATCTGCATCAGGTCTCCCTCGTGTACGCTCACCCGATCCGCTACTTCGTTCAGTTCCGCGTTATCCGCCGCCACCGCCACCGCCGCGGGGTCCAGGTCGGTACAGTATACGCGGCCGGCTCCCAGTTTGGCCGCCGCGATGCCCAAGATTCCGCTGCCGCAGCCCACGTCGAAGACCGTCTCGCCGCCTTGAAGCCTCTCTTCCAGCATCTGTACGCACATGCTCGTCGTCTCGTGGGTGCCGCTTCCGAAGGCCATGCCCGGATCCATGTGAATCACCCGATCCCCGTCCTTTTCTTCCGCGGAGAGCCAGCTGGGGATCACGAAGATGCTGCCGATATGAAAGGGCTTATAGTATTTCTTCCAGTTATTGGCCCAGTCTTCCTCCGCCATGAGGCTCGTCTCGACGCGTCCGCTGCCCACGGGCAGAAAATTGCCGATCTGCGCAAGGATTTCCCGGATCCGAAGCGTAAGCGCCTCGAGTTTGCCGGGATCGTCCACCATCGCCTCCGAAAAATAGGCGCTGACCAACACCTCAGACCGGTCGAGATCTTTTAACAGTTCCTCGTCCACATAGTCCCAGTCCAGGGGGTTCTTTTTCTGCATCAGTATATCTTTCGGATCCGAGATCTCCACGCCCTTGGCTCCCAGATCTTCTTCCAGGCGATAGCTCAGCGCCTCCACCGCCTCCGTCACGGTGTGAATCGTTATACGGTACCAGTTCATCCCTTTTCTCCTCTGTTTAACGTTTTTTACCCCAGAAACCCTTGCCTTTTTCCTTGATCTCCCCTTCGCCCATCTCTTCCGCGTACTTGCGAAGGGCTTCCTTCTGGCGTTCGTTCATGCGGGTGGGTACGTCCACCGTCACGGTCACATAATGATCCCCTCGCTGATTCGCGTTGCGCAGATAGGGGATTCCCTTCCCCCGCAGCCTGAAGCGGGTGCCGGTCTGCGTCCCCGGGGCGATCGTATACTTCACCTTGCCGTCGATCGTGGGAATCTCGATCTCCGATCCCAAAGCCGCCTGGGCGAAGGAAATCCGAACGCCGCTAAATACGTCGTATCCCTGTCTGGAAAAGATCGGATCCGGCTGAACGGAGAAGGTCACATACAGATCCCCGTTGGGGCCTCCCTGGGTGCCCGGTTCTCCCTTTCCCGTCATACGAATCCTCTGGCCCACGTCGATGCCCGCCGGAATGTCCACCTCGAAGGTCTTCTTCACCCGCATCTTTCCGCTGCCTCCGCACTGCGGACATTTCTCGCGGATGATCTTGCCCGTGCCGTTACAGTCCGGGCAGGCGTGTACGCTGGTCATCGTGCCCAGCATCGTCTGCTGCTGCACCCGCACCTGGCCGCTGCCTCCGCATCTGGAACAGGTCTCCGCCTTCGTGCCCGGCTTGGCTCCCGTGCCGCCGCAGTGATCGCAATTATCGTACATCCAAAGGTCGATCTTCTTCTTGCATCCGAAAGCCGCCTCCATGAAGGTGATCTCCATGGACGCCTGCATGTCGTTGCCCCTCTGGGGGCCGCTGCGGGAACGCTGCCTGCCGCCTCCGAATATGTCTCCGAAACCGCCGAAGCCGCCGAACCCGCCGCCTCCGAATATATCGCTGAATATGTCTCCCATGTCGAAGCCGTCGAAACCGGAAGCGCCGCCGCTCGCCGGATCGAAGGCGCTGTGCCCGTACCGGTCGTATTTCGCCCGCTTATCCGCGTCGCTCAGCACCGCGTAGGCTTCCGACGCCTCCTTAAATTTCGCTTCCGCCGTCTTATCCCCCGGGTTGGCGTCCGGATGGTATTTCTTGGCCAAGACACGATACGCTTTCTTAATCTCCTGTTCCGTGGCGTCCTTCCCTACGCCCAGAACCTCATAATAGTCTCTCTTTTGCTCTGCCACCGTCGTCACCTTCTCTTTTACGCACACTCAGGCGGCAGGAACCTGCTGTCCCTACCGCCCTCGCGCATAGATTTCCTATCGATTTATACTTCCTTAAAGTCCGCGTCAACCACGTCGTCGTCCGCTCCCGCAGAACCGGAACCGGCGCCGCCGTTAAACCCGTCCTGGCCGCCGCCCTGGGGACCGCCCTGGGGCGCCTGCTGCTGATACAGCTTGGTGGCCATCTCGTTCAGGAGCTTGGTCAGATCCTCGGTCACGGACTTGATCTCCGCCACCTGGCTCTCGGAAGGCGTCGTGTTCTTGCAGGCCTCCGTCAGGCTCTTCAGCTTGGAAGAAGCGTTCTCGATCGCGCTCTTATCGGAAGCGTCCACCTTGTCACCCAGCTCCTGCAGCGTCTTCTCCGCCTGGAAAACCATGGCGTCCGCCTCGTTGACGGCATCGATTCCTTCCTTACGCTTCTTATCCTGCTCGGCGTACTGCTGCGCCTCCTGCACCGCCCGGTTGACCTCGTCGTCGGACAGATTGGTGGAAGCGGTGATCGTGATCTTCTGCTCCTTGCCGCTGCCCAGATCCTTAGCGGTTACGTTTACGATACCGTTCGCGTCGATGTCAAAGGTCACCTCGATCTGCGGGATGCCTCGGGGAGCCGCCGGGATGCCGTCCAGACGGAACCGTCCCAGAGTCTTATTGTCCACGGCCAGCGGACGCTCGCCCTGTACCACATGGATGTCCACGGCGGTCTGATTGTTCTCCGCGGTGGAGAAGATCTGGCTCTTCTTCACGAGAATCGTGGTGTTTCTCTCGATCAGCGGGGTGGCGACGCCGCCCATGGTCTCGATGCCCAGGGTCAGAGGCGTTACGTCCAGAAGCAGGATGTCGCCGGAACCGGCCTCGCCGGACAGCTTGCCGCCCTGGATCGCCGCGCCGATGGCCACGCACTCATCCGGGTTCAGCGTCTTGGAAGCTTCCTTGCCGGTCAGCGCCTTGACCTTATCCTGTACGGCGGGGATACGGGTGGAACCGCCCACCAAGAGCACCTTGTTCAGTTCTCCCGCGGACAGACCCGCGTCCTTCAGGGCGTTCTGCACGGGGATAACGGTGCGCTCCACCAGATCCGCGGTCAGACGATCGAAATCCGCCCTGCTCAGCGTGATATCCATATGCTTCGGCCCTTCTGCCGTCGCGGTGATGAAAGGCAGGTTGATGTTGGAGGTGGTCAGGGAAGACAACTCCTTCTTGGCCTTCTCCGCCGCTTCCTTCAGACGCTGCATCGCCATCTTATCCGCGCTCAGGTCCACGCCGTCGCTCTTCTTAAAGGTATCCACCAGGTAATCCATGATTCTCTTATCGAAGTCATCGCCGCCCAGATGGTTGTCGCCGCTGGTGGCCAGCACTTCGATGACGCCGTCGCCGATCTCGATGACGGACACGTCGAAGGTACCGCCGCCCAGATCGTATACCATGATCTTCTGCTCTTCCTCATTGTCCAGGCCGTAAGCCAAGGCCGCCGCCGTGGGCTCGTTGATGATACGCTTTACGTCGAGACCCGCGATCTTTCCCGCGTCCTTCGTGGCCTGACGCTGAGCGTCGGTGAAATACGCCGGAACGGTGATGACCCCCTCCGCCACCTTTTCTCCCAGATAGCTCTCCGCGTCCGCCTTCATCTTCTGCAGGCTCATAGCAGAGATCTCCTGGGGACTATAGTTCTTGCCGTCGATGTTCACACGATGATCCGTTCCCATCTCTCTCTTGATGGAGATGACGGTCCGGTCCGGATTGGTGATGGCCTGACGCTTAGCGGTCTCGCCCACCAGACGCTCGCCGTTCTTCGTAAAGGCTACGATAGAAGGCGTCGTTCTCATGCCCTCCGGATTCGTGATGACGACCGGCTTGCCGCCTTCCATTACGGCTACGCAAGAGTTTGTCGTACCCAGATCAATACCGATAATCTTTCCCATAATTATATCCTCCTAAGAATTTTCTTTTTTATCTTTTCCGCTTTCACAATCGCGGGAAATTGTCATTTTGCTTAGTTCGCGACCTTAACCATGCTGCAGCGAACCACCTGTCCCTTATAGCTGTAACCCTTCTGGAAGACTTCGCAGACGATGTTCTCATCCATCTTCTCGTCTTCGATATGCATCACGGCGTTATGCTTATTGGGATCGAAGGGCTCTCCCTCCGCGGGAATCTCCTCGACGCCGATGCCCTTCAGCGTGGAAACGAATTGCTGATACATCATCTCCACTCCCTTGGCCGTGGCGTTTTGCTTCTCGTCTTCGGGGATCGACGCCAGCGCCCGTTCGAAATTGTCTAAAAGCGGCAGCACCGTGGATACGACCTCCAGCACGCCTTTGGTCTTCTCCTGCTCCTTCTCCTTCTCCGTGCGCTTGCGGAAATTATCGAATTCCGCCATGCTCCGTCTCAAACGATCCAGGTAATCTTCCGATTGCTTTCTGGCCTGTTCCAACTGCTCGGTCAGCTCCCGGATCTCCTTCTCCTGGGGCGTCTCCTCCGGAGCGTTCTCCGCGGGTTCTTTCGCCTCCTGTCCTTCCTCTTCCGGCGTGGCCGCCTCCTCGGGACTGACGTCGGTTACCTTCTTCTTTTCTTCTTTCTCTTTGTCCTTCATCTTGTTCCGCCTTTCTATTGGTCATCCTGCCGGGGTGGCTCGGGCAGGAATTTGTTTTCTTCCTCTCCTCGAACCATCTTCTGAAAGTCTTCCATGATGCCGCCCAGGGTGGAAATGACTTTTCCGTAATCCATCCGGACGGGGCCGATCACGCTGACCGAACCGATTGTACGCCCGCCTACGCTGTAGGTCGTGGTGACCACGCTGCAATCCTGCATGGGCCCCAGCTCGTTCTCTGTCCCAATGGTGATCCGCAGGTTTCTCCCCGGTCCCATGGTCTTCGTATCCCCGATCGCCTGCAGCATTTCTTCCTTGCGCTGAAAGACCTCCATCAGGGCTCTGGCTCTTGTTACGTCGCTGAACTCCGGAAAATCCAGGATATTCGTCGTGCCGGTGGCATACAGTTCCACATCGTCCGCATATTGCACCGTGGACTGAATCGCGTCCAAAAGATCCGTCACGATATCCTGATCCGCCCCCAGCTCCCGCCTGATCTTCTGGATCACCGGAAGATTGATCTCCTCCATGGTGAGTCCCTGCAAGTTATCGTTCAGGACCTTGGACAGGCGGTCTCCCTCTTCGTGGGTCAGCGCCCGAGCCGTCTTCAGGACATGGTTTCTTACGATATTGCCGTCCGTGACGATGACCAAGATCGCGGATCGCTCATCCAGAGGAATCAATTGCAGATGCTTTAGCTTCGTCTGCTTGATCTGGGGCATGGTGACGACCGTGGGATACCGGGTGAGCACCGACAGGAGCTCTCCCATCTCTTTTAAGAGCGTATCCAGCTGATGGCTCTTATCCGCCAACAGGGCCGTCAGCACCCGGGCCTCGTTCTCATCCGGAATCCTGCCCGATGAAAGCAGATGATCCACATACAGGCGATATCCCTTCGAGGACGGAATCCGTCCCGCCGACGTATGGGGCTGAACGATAAATCCCAGCTCTTCCAGATCCGCCATTTCGTTGCGGATCGTCGCCGAACTGAGCCCCAGCGGAGAACGCCTGGAAATCGTCCTGGAACCCACCGGCTCCGCGGTCTCCAGATAATTTAATATAATGGCCTGCAAGATCTGCATCTTACGCGCGCTCAAATCATCCATCGGCTCTCCTCCTTTCTGGGTCTGTTAGCACTCAGCCTCGAGGAGTGCTAACATCTGTACATAACATAGCACTTGACTTAGCGTTTGTCAAGTGCTTTTTCAAAATTCATAATTCATTCATATTTTCCCTGGAATTCTTCGACAAATGGCGCGGCCTGTCCCGGCTGTTCCTGGCCGATCACGTCCCAGGGCGTGATCATCCCCAAAAGCCTTTCCCCGAACTGGCCGTTCTCCGTGACGAAGATGGCCGCCAGCCTTTTCGTATGCTGACCCCGCTTTCTCTCGAACCGGTCCCGTACGTCCCAGTAGCTGGCCCTCCTGCTGACGAATTCAAACCGTTCCGTCTCGTGGTTTTCCAGTTTCAGGAGCTGTCCGAAATCTCCGATGGTCGTCCGCTTGTCCATCCCGTGTCCCACTTCGTCGATCACATAGGAAAACACGGTGCTGACGCTGAACACCCCCATGAATTCCCCCCGCTGGAACACCGGCACATGGGAGAATCCTCTCTTTTGCATCTCCCGCATGACCCGCAGCGCGCTTTGATCCAGATAGGCGATCATCAGCTTATCCCTGGGTGTGGCGAAGTCCATGACGGGCTGGGGACGCTTGACATATTCGATGACTCTGCGCAACACGTCCACCAACGCCTCCGACGGTTCCACCACCGCCTGTCCGTCGATGGAGGAATGATGACTCAGGAGATTCCTCACCTCCCGGCATACGTTCAGATCCTCCCGGAAAGGCGCCCCCTCGTCATCGTTCATGAAGTCCATCACCACGCTGCCATACTTGCGCCCGCTCTCCCGAAACCGCTGCTCCAGCGCCTCTTCCAATTGACGGTAAAGGTCCAAAAAGACCATACTGCGATTGACCATCGACTCTCCTCCTCACAACAAAAATGCGGCGAATACCTGGTTGGCCAGATCCAACCCCCTGCGGCTGAGACGGATTTGGTTTCTCTCCCGCAAAATCAGCCCTTCCCGCTCCAGTTTCCCGATGACGTCTCCATAGACCTCTTCCCCGTCCCGTCCGAAGCGCCGACGAAATTCCGTAAGGTCCACGCCCTCGGTCTTCCGCATTCCCAGGAACATCCATTCTTCCATCTGATCCTTTAGGCTGCTTTCCTCTTCCACCGTATCGAGCTTCGTCGGGTCTTCCGCCCGGATATAGGCGGCCAGATCCGTCGTGTTCTTAAGCCGTCGTCCCTCTCTATAGGAGGCCGCTCCCAGGCCGAGTCCCTGGTATTCTCCCAGTTCCCAGTACACTAAATTGTGCCGACAGGCGTATCTTGGCTTCGCGAAATTGGAGATCTCGTATTGCCTGTAGCCGGCCTTCTCCAGCCGCCTGAGCGTATATTCGTACATGGCCCGCTCTTCCTCTTCCTCCGGCAGGATCTCCCGGCCTTCTCTTACCGCCCGAAGAAGGGGCGTCCCCTCCTCCAGGATCAGGCTGTAACAGGACAGATGCTCCGGCGCAAGGCTCAGCGCCTCTTCCAACGTTTCCTTCCAGTCGTTTAGATCCTGTCCCGGCAGTCCCATCATCAGGTCCAGGTTGATATTGGAAAAACCCGCCTCCCGCAGGATCCCCACGCTCTCTTTAGCCTGGCGGAAGGTGTGAATCCTCCCGATCCTTTCCAGAAGGCGGTCCTGCGCCGCCTGCACGCCCAGGCTCACCCGATTCACGCCCGCTCGACGCCATTCCCCTGCCTTTTCCGCGTCCAGGGTCCCCGGGTTCGCCTCGATCGTCCATTCCGCGTCTTCGTCCCATTCTCCCGTACAGGTTTTCAAACCTTTGGCAATCTCCCGAAATTCCGCCGGGCTTAATAAGGAAGGCGTTCCCCCTCCCCAGAAGATCGTCTTGACGCGCGCCTTTTTCAAATCCTCCGATCGGCATTTCATCTCCCTGCCCAGCGCTTCTATATAACGCGCCCGCTCCCCGGTGTTTTCGGGAGCGGACAAAAAATCGCAATATCGGCATTTTCTGACGCAGAAGGGAATGTGTATATAAAGGGAAAGATCACTCATTTATCGTCCTCATCGAATTTCAGGACGCTCATGAACGCGGACTGGGGCACCTCCACATTGCCGACCTGCCTCATCCGCTTCTTGCCCTCCTTCTGTTTCTCTAAGAGCTTCTTCTTTCGGGTGATGTCGCCGCCGTAACACTTCGCCAGCACGTCCTTACGCATCGCCTTCACCGTCTCCCGGGCGATCACCTTGCTTCCGATGGCCGCCTGAATCGGGATCTCAAACAGATGCCTGGGAATCTCCTCCTTCAGCCTCTCCACGATCCTGCGGCCCCGTTCGTAAGCCTTGGTTTCGTGTACGATAAAAGAAAGGGCGTCCACATTCTCCCGGTTGATCAGGATGTCCATCCGCACTAATTCCGATCTCTGATAGCCGATCAAATCATAATCGAAGGAGGCGTATCCCCGGCTGCGGGATTTTAACGCGTCGAAAAAGTCGTAGATGATCTCATTCAAGGGAAGTTTATAGGTGAGGAGCGCCCGAGTATTCTCGATATACTCCGTCCCCACGTACTCGCCTCTGCGGTCCTGACAGAGCTTCATGATGCCGCCGATATGCTCGGAGGGCAGCATGATCTCCGCCTTCACCATGGGCTCCTCCATCCAATCGATCTCTACCGGATCCGGCATGTCCGCGGGATTGGAAAGCTCCAGCACCTCTCCGCTCGTCTTGTGGATCTTATAGACGACGCCGGGAGCCGTGGTCACGAGATCCAGGTTAAACTCCCGCTCCAGGCGCTCCTGGATGATTTCCATGTGCAGAAGGCCCAGGAAGCCGCAGCGAAAGCCGAAGCCCAGCGCCTTCGAGGTCTCCGCCTCAAAAAACAGGGAGGCGTCGTTCAGTTTCAGCTTCTCCAGGGCGTCCCGCAGATCCGGGTATTTGGATCCGTCCGCCGGATACATGCCGCAAAAAACCATGGACTGCACCTGCTTATAACCGGGGAGGGGCTCCGCGGCGGGACGTTCCGCCCCCGTCACCGTGTCTCCCACCCGCGTATGGCTCACGTCCTTGATGCTGGCGGTAAAATAACCCACCTCTCCCGCGGAAAGGCCCTCTTCCGAAGGCATTAAGCGCCCCGCGCCCATATAACCGGCCTCTACCACCTCATACTCCTGTTCGGTGGCCATCATGCGGATCTTCATCCCCTTGCGGATGCTGCCTTCTTTCACGCGGATGAAGACGATCACGCCCCGATAAGAATCGTATAGAGAATCGAAGATCAGCGCCTTAAGAGGCGCCTCCGGATCCCCCTTGGGGGGCGGCAGGAGGCTTACGATCTTCTCCAGCACCTCTTCGATATTCAGTCCCGTCTTGGCCGAGATCAGTGGCGCCTCGGCGGTATCCAGCCCGATCACGTCTTCGATCTCCTGCTTCACCCATTCCGGATTCGCCGCGGGCAGGTCGATCTTGTTGATGACCGGCAGGATCTCCAGATCGTGATCCAGCGCCAGATATACGTTCGCCAGCGTCTGGGCCTCGATACCCTGCGCCGCGTCCACCACGAGCACGGCCCCCTCACAGGCCGCGAGGCTCCGGGATACCTCGTAATTAAAGTCCACATGTCCCGGCGTGTCGATGAGATTGAGGATATATTCCTTCTGGTCCTTGGCCTTATAAATCAGCCGGACCGCCTGGGCCTTGATGGTGATCCCCCGCTCCCGCTCCAGGTCCATATTGTCAAGCACCTGGTTCTGCATCTCTCTGGAGGTCAATAACCCCGTCTTTTCGATAATACGATCCGCTAATGTGGATTTCCCATGATCGATATGGGCGATAATACAAAAATTCCTGATATTCTCCTGCTTTGTCACCTTGTGCTTAACTCCTTTATCTACTCTTCCGCGTAACGCCCAAGACGCCCTCTGGCGGCAAACTCAGGGCGCAGCGCAGTCTTTTCTCTATGAAAAAGCTGTCTAGCTGCGCCTATTATACCATAAACTAAGATAGCCTTGGGAGTTTGACGCCCTCTGGCGGCAAACTCGGGGCGCAGCGCAGTCTTTTCTCTATGAAAAAGCTGTCTAGCTGCGCCTATTATACCATAAATTAAGATAGCCT
>CALWBZ010000100.1 GCA_944376225.1 uncultured Clostridia bacterium
AGAAAAGCCCGTAAACTTTTGAAAAAATCGTGAGATTCCGAAATTGGCCGGATCTCCCTTGCAAATCCGTCCCTTACCAAAAACAACAATATTCCATATATCATTCCCGTCCCGACGCCCCATTGGGCCTTTTTTTATACCCATTTTCCAGGCCCCAGGTTACGCTATCGACGGCGAAATCCCCGGGGCCCCGAAAAAAAGCGTAACCCGTTACGCTAACGACGGCGAAATCCCCGGGCCCCGAAAAAAAGCGTAACCGCGTTACGCTATCGACGGCGAAATCCCGGGGCCCCGAAAAAGAGCGTAACCGCGTTACGCTAACGACGGCGAAATCCCGGAGCCCCGAAAAAGAGCGTAACCGCGTTACGCTATCGACGGCGAAATCCCGGAGCCCCGGAAAAGAGCGTAACCGCGTTACGCTATCGACGGCGAAATCCCGGGGCCCCGAAAAAAAGCGTAACCGCGAGCCTCGGTTAAAAAGATACGGGAGTTCTTGCCTATGCCGATCGGTTTATGGTACAATAGGCGCAGCGAGGCGGAATTCTTGGAGAAACGCCTGGCATATCATATAGATAGCACGCCGCGGCGTGAGACTGGATTTTGGATCGATTAGGAAAAGAGGCAGAGTATGTTTGATATTAAAGAGGAATTGAAGAAACTTCCCCATCAGCCCGGCGTATATATCATGAAAGACGGGGATATGATCTTATATGTGGGAAAGGCGGTGGATCTCCATAATCGGGTACGGCAGTATTTTCAGAGCAGCAGGGGGAAGTCGCCGAAGATACTGAAGATGATCAGCCGAATTCAAGAATTCGAGTACATTGTTACGTCGACGGAGACGGAGGCGTTGGTACTGGAGAACAATCTGATCAAGCTGCACCGTCCCCCGTATAATACGATGCTGAAAGATGATAAGCAATACCCTTATATCAAGGCCACGGTACAGGAAGCCTTTCCCAGGATCTTCAGTACCCGCAGTATGAAAAGGGACGGAGCCAAGTATTTTGGTCCCTATACCAATGTGGGCGCCGTAAGGGAGACGCTGGAGCTGATGACTTCGATTTTCCGGCTTAGAAGCTGTCATCGCAATCTTCCCAAAGATATAGGAAAGGAACGGCCCTGTCTGAATTATCATATTCACCGTTGTATGGGGCCCTGTACGGGGAAGGTTTCTCAGGAAGAATATGACCGGGTCTTTCAAAAGGCGTTAGCCTTTTTGGAGGGCAAATATAAAGAAATTCAGCAGGATTTGGAACGCAATATGCGCGAGGCGGCGGAGGCCATGGATTTCGAGCGGGCGGCCGTACTGCGGGATCAGATCCAGAGCATCAAGGCGCTGATGGACCGACAGATCATGGAGGACGCGGGATCCGAGGAAGACCGGGATGTGGTCGCTTACGCGGTCTATGAGGGGCGCGCCCTCGTACAGGCATTCTTTATTCGCAAGGGAAAGCTTATCGGCAGGGAGCACTTTTTCATGCAGACCGGGACGGAGGAAAACGGGGCGGAACTGATCCGGGCCTTTATCGGGCAGTTCTATTCGGGAACGCCTTATATTCCCAGGGAGATCTTGGTTATGGCGGAGCCGGAAGATCGGGAAGCCTTAGAGAACTGGCTCGGGGAAAAGGCCGGGCATCGGGTTTATATCCGCGTGCCCCAAAGGGGAGAGAAATGGAATCTGTTGGAGCTCGCCAGAAAGAACGCGCAGCTGACGCTGAATCAGTTTGGAGAGCGGATGCGTCAGGAAGAACGCAGGACCCAGGGCGCCATGCGGGAACTGGCGGAACTATTGGGCATCGAGGACGAGGAGATGCCGCCCAGCCGCATCGAAGCCTACGACATTTCCAATACCTTTGGGTTCTTATCCGTGGGTTCCATGGTGGTATTCGAGAACGGGCGGCCCCTTAAGAACGATTACCGGAAATTTCGGATCCAGACGGTATACGGGGCCAATGATTATGCCAGCATGCAGGAGGTGCTGCGCCGCCGTTTCGCCCATGCCTTTAGAGAGCTCAAAGAGCGGCAGGAGACGGGCAAGGACATCGCCCTCGGTAAGTTTACCCATCTGCCGGATCTCATTCTCATGGACGGCGGCAAGGGACAGGTGCATATAGCGGAAGAGGTATTAAGGGAATTTGGATTGGAGATTCCCGTGGCGGGCATGGTGAAAGACGATCGGCACCGGACTCGCGGCCTCTATTTTCATGACCGTGAGGTCAACCTTTCGGGCCACGACGAGGTCTTTCATCTGGTAACCCGGATCCAGGACGAGGCTCACCGGTTCGCCATCACCTATCATAAGAAACTGCGTGCGGAGGATCAGATCCAGTCGATCTTAGAGCAGATTCCCGGCATCGGACCGGCGAGACGAAAGGCGCTGATTTCAGCCTTTGGTTCCGTGGAATCCATTAAGGATAAGGAAGAGGCGGAGCTTGCCGGCGTAGCGGGGATGAACGCGGCGAGCGCCCGGGCGGTGTATGAATTTTTTCATCAGGATACGCAAGACGCTTGATTTTATCGGTTAAATAGTGTAAGATGAAAGAAACGCATAAGAAGATTCACGAAGGAGGCCGCTATGTTACGAGCGTTGAGTGTTTTTCTTCATTTGGCCTGGGAGCTTGTCTGCAATCGCCGCAAAGCGAAACGGTACGCGCAGATGCCGGTTCCCCAGCGCTGGAATGAAAGCCTGCTCATTTTGCAGAAACTGGTGAAGAATTTGATGAACCATACGGGAGCCAGGGTCGTTTATCACGGGCTGGAGAATATTCCGGAGGATCGGACCGTTTTCTTCATCGCCAATCATCAGAGTTACTTTGATATTCCTATCCTGCTGGACGTGATGGATCGGGGAACGGCCTTTGTGGCTAAGGAGTCCTTGGGCAAGATCCCCATGCTGCGCCAGTGGATGGAGAATTTGGGGTGTTTGTTCATCGATCGGGACGACATTAAGCAGTCCGTGCGGGTGATCCGTGAAGCCGCGGAGCAGATGGAGCAGGGGCTCAATATGGTCATCTTCCCGGAGGGGACCCGCAGCAGGGGTGAGCAGACCCATGAGTTTAAGCGCGGCAGCGTGAAACCCGCCTTCTTGGCTAAGGTGCCGGTGGTGCCCGTCTGCATCGACGGCGCGTACAAGATCTTCGAAGGGAATAAAGGCTTCCGGGTCAAGCCGGCGGAGGTGCATGTGTATATCGGAGAGCCGATCGAGACAAAGGACATGAGCAAGACGGAGCAGAGAGAGTTTTCGGGACAGATGGAAGAGTTGATCTTCCGGCAAAAAGAGATTATCAAGTAAGAGAGGATGAATTTGACTTGGATCAATTGCCCTCACAAATAGGGGTGCAGCTCCTTCTTCTGCTTATTTTCGCCCTGATGGCCGGAGCGGAGGCCGCGTTAGGGGCGGTGGATAAGACGGAGCTGGAGCAGGAAAAAGAGAAGGGAAAAATGACCGCCAGGATCGTGGAAAGATGGTGGAAACATTACCACAGGACGCTTCATGCCCTGCGGTTGGGGCAGGTGATCAGCCTGTCCTTGGGGGCCCTGCTGCTGGCTTTTTACGAAGGGCCCTTCCTGTCTCAATGGATGATAGAGAGAAACATGCCGGCGGGAGCGGCGCACTTTTTGAGCATCCTGATGCTGCTTGCGCTGTTGGTTTTGGAGTTCGGATGGTTGGGGTGGCTTTTGGCCCGGCGCTGGGCCATGCATAACGAGTGGCGTTTCCTGCGGCTTACCGCGGTGGTCGTCAACGTCCTTCATTGGATCTGTCTGCCCTTTTCCTTCCTGCTTTCCGCCGCGGCGGACGGCATTTTGCATCTGTGCGGCATTCGGGAGGTGGAGAAGGCGGAGGATGTGACCGAGGACGAGATCAGGGCCATGGTGGATCTGGGGTCGGAGAACGGATCCATCGATCCACAGGAACGCGCGGTGATCACAAACGTCCTGGAGCTGGAAAATAAAACGGCGGAAGAAGCCATGACCCATCGGACCGATATGCAGGTGCTGTGGATGGATGATTCCATCGAAGAGTGGCTGGAGCAGATCGAACAGGCGAGTCATACCAGGCTGCCCGTATGCGGCAAGGATGTGGACGACGTGGTGGGGACGCTGTTCGTAAAGGATTTTTATATAGCCCTGCGTCGGGGCGCCAGGAGTGTGGAAGAGATTCGCCCTTATTTGAAGGAACCCTATTACGTGCCGGAATCCGTGAAGATCGATACGCTGCTTCGGGACATGCAGATTTCCCGGCATCATTTTGCCATCGTCATCGATGAGTACGGCGGCGTAAGCGGCATCCTGACGATCCATGACTTATTGGAGAAGCTGGTGGGAGAGATCGGGGACGGATGGAGCGAGAACGAGAAGCCGGAACCGAATATTATCCCCTTGGATGAGCAAACCTGGAGAATTCAAGGAACCACGCCTTTAGAGGACGTGGAAAAAATCCTGGAAATGGAACTGCCGGACGAGGATTACGATACCCTTGGCGGGATGATCTTCGATGCCCTGGGAGGCATCCCGGACGACGGAAAAGACCTTGGCCCTTATACGGTGTCGGGGCTGGAGGTATATATTGAAAGAATACAGTCCCATCGCATCGAATGGGCGAAGGTGCGAAAGCCGAATCCGCCGGCGAAGGAAACGGATGAAACGGGTCAGGAAGCATCCTGACCTCTTGTTTTTATGGAATTTTCGCGGATGAGGATCCTTTTCTTGACAGATAATGAAATATAGGGTAGAATAAACCTGTTGTGACCCATTAGGAGAAAATCATCTCACAAGATGATGACAAGCTAGGAGATAGACATGGATAAGAAGAATGTTTGGATCGCCGGCGGGATCATCCTGGTGCTGTTTGTGTTTATTGTGATTTTTGGCATCAACGAGATCCGAGGCATTGTGGATATGGTATTTGTAGGGACGGAGACGGTCCTGCCCGAGACGGAAGACAGTGAAGGCGTGATCGTCCTGTCCGCCGAGGGTTATTCTACGGATAATGAGGATTTTAAGATGCTCGGCGGAAAACTGTATGTTTCCCTGGATTATGTGAACGAGCACTACGCCGCTGACAGGTTCTTCCTGGATCTGGCTACGGATACGGTCATCTATACCGATTCCACCCGGATCAGAAACTGCGGCATCGGCCAGAGCTACGATCTGACGGGGAACGGAAACGTCGGGGGGAGCGCCACCTTTCTTTTTGTCGAGGCTCCCGAGCCGGAGGAAAGTGAGGAGGACAGCGCCAGCGTGCTGACGCCCATTGACGAGTCTTCCTCCGAGGATTCTTCCCAGGAAGAACCGGTAGAAGAGCCGCTGCCGGAGGGAACCGCCTATATCCTGGCGGATCAGGTGAGCGATCTTTATGGCGTAAACTTCCGCTTCTCCCCGCAGAACAGGGTCTTGATTCTTCAAAGTGAGATGACAAGATCGGTTACGGTGCAGGATCCGGGGTATACGGTGTATCTGAAGGCCCATCCGGAAGAAGGATCCCCCCTTATGACGGTCTTCGGCAAGACCGACGGCTATCAGGTATATCGGGAGCTGGCTGCGGGAGAGACCCTGTATGTGTACGGGGAAGACGGAGATTATTACCGCGTGGCGGATACCGACGGCATACTGGGCTATGTGGCCAAGGAGGCCGTGGGAGAGGTGCAGTATGAAGAAGCGCCGACGGTGACGCTGGACAGCTATGAAATGCCGGAAGAACTTCAGCTGGATGAAAGGATCTCGGTGATCTGGGATTATTATTCCGCCGGCTACGGATATTTCGACGATTCGGTGGTAGAAAACTATGCCGGAACGGAAGACGCCCTTACGGTTCTGGCGCCCATCTGGCTGCACGTATGGGAAGATGAGGAAGGCAATCCCACCATCCAAAATTCCATCAATCAGGAATACATCAATTGGGCCCATCAGCAGGGTTACAAAGTATGGGTCACCTTGGAAAACGTGGACAATACCTTTGAAGATATCGACGAGAAGCTGTTCGAACTGCTTTCCCATACGGAGAGCCGTCAAGCGCTGGTGCAGCAGATTCTTCAGTGGTACCAGGAATACGGGTTCGACGGCCTGAATGTCGACTTGGAAGATCTGGAAGACGAGATCGGGCCTTATTTCGCGCAGTTCATGAGGGAACTCTCCGCCGTTTTGCGGCCCGCGGGCTGTATGCTGTCCGTGGATCTGGGCGTTCCTTCGGAGTGGACTTCTCATTATGATCGAGAAACCATGGGAAGGGTCTGCGACTATGTGTGCCTGATGGCTTACGACGAGCATTACGCGGGAGACACCACCGCGGGAAGCGTGGCTTCCTATCCCTGGGTGCTCAGCGGTGTGCAGAACTCTTTGACGGAGGGAATCGCCGCGGACAAGCTGGTTCTGTGTATGCCTCTGTATACCCGTTTCTGGACCTTGGACAGCAGCGGCGAGGTTATGACGGATCGGACGGACACGGTGGACATGCAGATGGCTTGGGATACGGTCACCGAAAACTGGGGCGTCACGCCGGAATGGGACAGCAGCACGGAGCAGTATTTCGCGGAGCTGGTGTACGGAGACGGCAGCCGTATCCAGGTATGGCTGGAGGATGTGCAGTCCATGCAAAGACGAATCGATCTGGCGGTCGAACAAAATCTGGGCGGCGTCGCCATGTGGTATAAAGGCTGGGAGACACAGGAGGTACTAGATGCGGTAGCCTCTTATCTCGACGGCGGAAATTAAGGAAGGACCGGGCCCCTATGGGCCCGGTCTTGCGGCATCAAGAAGGAGAAATAGTATGGAAGAAAATAAGAAAGGACTCTATGAGACGGGGGCAGTGTTGGAGAATTATATCCTGGCCGCCGTAGAAGAAGAGGGAGGGGAAATCAGCGCCGAGCAGTCCCTGGACGAATTGGCGGATCTCCTCCGGACGGCGGGGGGCGAGGAAGCGGGTCGTGTGATTCAGAAGCGAGAATCCCCCCATCCCAAGACCTATCTGGGCAGCGGAAAGGTAGAAGAAGTAAAGGCCATGCTGGAGTCCCGAGGAGCCAGCGGCCTCATTACGGACGATGAACTTACGCCCGCCCAGCTTCGCAACCTGTCGGAGGCCCTCGGAAGCAAGGTGATCGATCGGACGCTGCTGATTTTGGATATCTTTTCCCAGCGGGCATCCACCAAGGAGGGACAGACTCAGGTAGAACTCGCCCAGCTGAATTACCGTCTGACGCGCCTCGCGGGCCTGGGGACGGAACTGTCCCGGCAGGGCGGATCCGTGGGCGGAGGCAATCATTCCAGGGGAGCGGGAGAAACCAAGCTGGAACTGGACCGCCGCTATATCCGGCAGCGAATCGACGTGCTGAAACGCCAGCTAAAGGATCTGGAGAGTCAGCGGGAGGTGGCCCGCAGCCGTCGATTGAAGAATCAGATCCCGGTCATCGCCTTGGTGGGATATACGAACGCGGGCAAATCCACCTGGTTCAACCGCCTCACGGATTCGGCGGTCTTGGAAGAGGACAAACTCTTCGCCACCCTGGAGACGACGACCCGCAAGGCGACGCTTCCCAGCGGACGGGAAGTTTTATTCACCGATACGGTGGGCTTCATTCATAAGCTGCCCCATCATTTGGTGGACGCCTTCCGGGCGACGCTGGAAGAAGTTCGTTACGCAGACGTGCTGCTGCATGTGGTGGACGCCTCGGACGAGAAGGCGAGCATGGAGATCAAGGTCACCATGGAGGCCATGGAAGCGCTGGGCGCGGGAGACCGACCCGTGCTGCGGCTGATGAATAAGCAGGACTGCCTCAAGGAGATGCGCCGGGTGACGATCTTTCCCCAGGAAGGCTATACGCAGCTAAAGGTATCCGCCTTTCGGGAGGAAGACCGCCTTCAGGTGCTGGAGGCGCTGGACCGGATCTTGGAGGAACAGGAAGTCGAATATGAGGTCTGTATTCCCTATCCCCAGGGACGCCTGGTCAGCCTGCTGAGGCAGAACGGCAAGGTGCTGGGAGAGGAATACCGGGAGGAGGGCACCTATTTGCGGGTGCGTACCCAGGAGCAGTACCGGAGCATGGTAAAGGAATATCTCCTGCCATAAAGACATAGACTGTCAAAAAAGGCGGAGCCGTATATGCGAAAAAAATTCCTATGGATCCTGGTGATCACTCTCCTGGGAGGAAGCTTCTTGGGATGGGGAATCCTGGCCGCCTCCGCAAACGGAGATCCGGCCGCGCTGCCCGTGGCGGGCAAGGTCGTTCTCATCGACCCGGGACACGGGGGAGCCGATCCCGGAAAAACCGGGAGTCAGGGAGAAGACGAGAAGATCATCAATCTGTCCGTTGCCCGGAAGCTCGCGGCCTATCTGGAAGCCGGCGGCGCTTTGGTTTATATGACCCGAACCGAGGATGAAACCCTGGGAGGGGGAACCAAAAAAGAGGACATGAAGCTCAGGGGAGAACAGATCCGGGAGCTTCAGCCCGACCTGTTCGTGAGCATCCATCAAAACAGTTATACGAACAGCCGCTATTGGGGCCCTCAGGTATTTTACTACGCGGATTCTGAGAAGAGCGAGGTCTTGGCCCGTAAAGTCCAAGAACAGCTTAACATCTTCACGGGAAGCGACAGGCAGCATAAGGCCAATACGGACTACTACGTGCTGAGGCAGGGACAGGAGCCGGGAATCTTGGTGGAATGCGGTTTTCTGACGAATCCGGAGGAAGAGAAACGCCTGAACGATGAGACCTATCAGAAAAAGATCGCTTGGAGTATTTACTCGGGAATGAACGCATATCTAGAGGAGGAAAGAAATGGAGACACAATGGATTCACATGGAGAATCCCCAAGAGGCTGAGAGAGGGTATGAGGAAGGGATCCGCCTGCTTCTCGCGGGAGAAAACGTGGCCTTTCCCACGGAAACCGTCTATGGATTGGGAGGATATATCGGATCGGAGGAAGGACTGCGAGGCATCTTCCGGGCCAAAGGAAGGCCGTCGGATAATCCCCTGATCGTTCATATTTATCCGGGATACGATGTCGGCCGGGTGGCCAGAAAGATTTCCCCGCAGGCAGAAAGGCTGATGGCACGCTACTGGCCGGGGCCCATGACGCTGATTTTCGAGAAAGCGCCGGGCCTTTCCCCGCTCATTACCGCGGGTCTCGATACGGTGGCGGTTCGCATGCCCAACCATCCCGTGGCGCTGGAGCTGATGCGCCGGGGAGGACTCGCCGTCGCCGCGCCCAGCGCCAACCTGTCCGGACGGCCCAGCCCCACCACGGCGGAGCATGTGTATGAAGACATGAAGGGGCGGATTCCCCTGGTTTTGCACGGCGGAGCCTGTCAGGTGGGGCTCGAGTCCACCATCATCGATATGACGGCGGAGCCGCCGATGGTATTGCGTCCCGGGGGACTCACCATAGAGGAAATCAGAGAGATCCTGCCGGATGTTCGCATGGATCCGGGACTCGCCGTCAAGAAGGACGCGGTGCCCAAGGCGCCGGGAATGAAATACCGTCACTACGCCCCCAAGGCGCCCATGTGGATGGCGCTGGGTTCGCCCGAAGAGCAGGAGGAGCAGATCCGCCGGGGCCTTCTCGCGGCGAAAGGGAGTCGTCGGGGAGTTCTCACGGTGGACGAGCATCGAGGGGATTTTGACGCGGAAGTGATCCTGAGCCTGGGATCCCGCCAGGATCCGGAGGGCATGGCCGCCCGCCTGTTCGACGCCCTGCGCCGATTCGACGAGGAGCGGTGCGAGATCCTTTTCGCGGAGAGCATTTCGAGAGAAGGCATAGGGGAAGCGTTCATGAACAGGCTGCAGAAGGCTTGCGGAGGAAAAACCTTGAAAGGAGACGACGATGGAAGAACAGGTATATCTGGTGAAGACGCTCGATGAGGCGCAGAAACTGTGGGACCGGCTGAAACAGGAGCATTGGGAGAGCGTGATCGTAGGGATCCACGAGGACTTATTCAACCTGGATGTTAAATGGCGGGCGCTGCCCCTGTTGAAAAAGTATTCCGTGACCGACCTGGAACTTCACTGGATCGAGCCGGATACGGCCTATCTCAGCGGGCAGTCCTCCTTTGGCGGGGGCATCAGCCTGAGATACTATGTGAAGATCGAGAGACTCATGTTTGAAGAGGGGATGCACGCCCTGAGCCTTTCTTATATCGAAGAGGCGGAGAAGACGGCCGGTCTCATGACGGTCCTGGGAGGACTGGCCAAGACGGCCACGGGAAAGACCTATCTGCAAATGTTTGCGGGAAATCATCCCATGCTGCGGGTGGACGGGGAACGGATCTTAGTGGATCTGGATGCCTGGGAGGCGTTTCGGCGGGTTTCGGGGTGGACCTATGAGGATAAGACCATCGGACGGAATCTGAACATCGAAAACCTGGGAATGATGAACCGCTGCATCTGCCTGCGTTTTTCTTGGCGGTCTTAAGATGGGAGAATATCAACACGCGGAACACGCCTTCGGGCCGGTCTGCGACGGCGCGTCGGAAATCTTGATTTTGGGGTCTTTTCCCTCGGTGAAGTCCAGGGAAGCGTCGTTTTATTATCATCATCCCCAGAACCGTTTCTGGCGTCTTCTCAGTCTTTTATATGAGGAGAATTTCCCCCAGAGTATCGAAGAGCGCAGAGCGTTCTTGCTGCGGCGACACATCGCCCTGTGGGATGTCATCGAAAGCTGCGATATCATCGGGTCCAGCGACACCAGCATACGCAATGTGCGGCCGGTGGATCTTGGGGAAATCCTGAACCGCGCGAGTATCCGGAAGATCTACGGAAACGGGACGAAGGCCTGTCAGCTTTACCGCCGTTACTGTGAAAAGGCCTGCGGCAGACCGATTCATCCCCTTCCTTCCACCAGTCCGGCCAACGCGGCCTGGAGCCTGGAACGGCTGCGGGAGGCCTGGGCCTGCATTCTGGAAACCAATTAAAAAAGGGGGAGCGCTGCCAAAAAAAACAGCGCTTCCCCTTTTCGGAGTTAATCCTCTTCCTTTAGGATGGAGGGGTGGAGACGGAAGGCTTCACAGAGGCGTTCGATTTCCTCGGCCGCCTTTTGTTTCGCGCTCTGAGAGACCGGCGCCTTGACGGCCCGGATCAACAGGTTCTTAGGGGTATGTTCCAGGTCCACAAATTCCAGAAGCTGGGTCTTATATCCCTTGGTCACCAGATAATTGGCCCTTATGGCGTCCGTCATCAGGGCGGAGAGGCGTTCTTTCACGATGCCGTAACGAGTCAGGATGGAAAGATCGTCACTCCCAATCTGTCCGTTCAACTCATGCTGAGAGCAGGGAACGGAGAAGATCATGGAAGCGCCGCAGGCCACCGCGTTTTGCAGGGCGAAATCCGTGGCGGTATCGCAGGCGTGAAGGGTGATCACCATATCCACGTTGGGTTCCTGACGGAAACCGTGGATATCCCCCACTTGAAACTGAAGCGTATCATAACCGTAGCGTTTCGCGGCGGCATTACAGCGAGCGATCACGTCCGCCTTTAGATCCAGGCCCAACATGGAGACGGGGATACCACGGATCTGCGTGAAATAGTGATAAAGGATGAAGGTCAGATAGGACTTGCCGCAGCCGAAATCGATGATGCGAAGGGGCTTCGGAGGCAGATCGCGGATCGCGTCGTCCACCAGCTCCACGAACCGGTTGATCTGTCGGTATTTATCCGACATGGAAGGGATGAGCGTCCCCTCTTTGGTGAAGATTCCCATGTCCACGAGGGCGGGAATCACGGTGTCGGAGGCGAGCAGGTGGCGCTTAGGCCGGTTATGGGCCAGAGACAGCATGGCGGCGCCCTTAGAGAGAGCCTCGTGAAAGAGCACGCGATTCTTCTTGGAGAGGCGGATGCTGTATTCATGATTGTCCGTCCAGGCATGGAGCTGGGCGTAACGCTCGGGCAGAAGGGCGTGCAGACGGCCTTCTAATTCCTGAGGATCATAATTTTCGTGAAAGACCTGGGTCGCGGTACGCCGGGCTTCCTGATAGTATCGCCGACCCTCCTCTTTTAGCAGGATCTCCCGACGGGGATAGAGTTTTTCTTCTCCCCGGGGTTGGCTGAGGACGATGCGTTTGGGGGCGTCTTGTAAAATCTTGCCAAGGGCTTCTTCCAGGGTCATAGGGCGCCCTCCTCTCTAAGACGCTTTTTCCTGCGCAGGTCGGGTCCGATGAAGCGGCAGAACGTATAAGAGCCGAAAATACGGGAAGAGAATCGATCCCCATAGGCGGCGCCCAGATCAGCGAAGGTCAGATTGGTCGAGATCAGAGTGGAGCGGCGGGCCAACAGCCGCTGATTGACACAGTGGAAAAGCTCCGTCACGGACAGGGTATTGCGAAATTCCGTCCCCAGATCGTCCAGAATCAGCAGGTCGCAGCTTTCGACGGTCTCGGAGGTGAAGGAAAGCCGCGGCGAACGGGCCCGATCCTGGAACCGTTCTTTCTCCAGAAGGGCGCATAAATCGTAGGCGGTCACATATAATACGGTGTAACCCTGGTCCAGCAGTTCTTTGGCCACGCAGTTACATAAGAAGGTCTTGCCGGTACCGGTGGGACCGCTGAAGAGCAGGTTTTGTCCCGGGTTCTCGGAAAAACTCCCGAGGAAACCCTGTACCCGCTTCAGAATCTGCTGCATGTTCTGACGAGGAGTCAGGGTCTCGGAGGGGACGGGACGATCCTCAAACAGGGACAGATCAAAACAGGCCATGTTTTCCCGTTCCAGGATCCGCTCCAGGCCGGACTGGTGATAGGCGCGGTTGATCAGCTCCTGCTTTAGACACCGGCACTTCTCGTATTGCACATATCCCGTGTCCTTGCAGAGGGGGCAGGCATAGCGCGTTTCCATATAATCCGTGGGGTATCCCGCCCCCAAAAGGAGCGCTTCCCTGCGTTCTTTTAATTCATCCATCCGCTGACGCAGCCGGGACAGCGCTTTATGGGGGTCTTTGCCGCATTTCAGGTATGCGCCCATGGCGCTTAAGCTAAAAGATTCGATCTCGTCGTCGATCGTCTTCACCTCCGGCAAACGCTCATAGACTTCTTTCTGCCGGTTTTCCCGGGCAAGCTTTTCCGCGGCGCGCCGGTCCTCGTATTCCTTCAGGATCTGCTGCAGGATCTCCTTTGAGACGGGCATGGGAATTCCTCCTTTGCGTGAAAATCATATGTAAAGTCAGACGGGATCGCCATATGTAAACTGCGTCAGTTCCTTTTCCAGCTGATCATAATCCATATCGCTGCGCTGGGTGTAATTTAGGAAACTGTTTTGGGAGCGGCCGTTCGCGGCACGCCGGGACGGATGTTCTCGGTCGGAGGCCGCCTTCTGTTCGTAGGCCGAATCCGCTTTTTCTAACTCCTGGCGGGTATGGACCCCGTGCTTATGCCAGTCGGACAAGATGCCTTCCAGATAACGGAAACTCGGCGTCTTGGCCCGTATCTGGGTGCGGCGGCAGGCCTCCATCATCATCTCTTCCGGCATCTGGTACTGCTGCTGGAGTCGGTCCAGACTGCGGCAATCCTCGTCGGTGGGATATCGGTTTAGGCCCATCGCTTTGAGCAAGGGACGGTATACGTCGAGCCGCTGTACGTAATCTTGAGCCTGCCGCGCGGAGCGGATGTCGTGATCCGCCCAGTCCTGGGCCACCCGCTCGATATAGCGAAGATCCCGGTGACCGCCCCGCACGCAATAATGAATCAGAAACTCGATCACGTCCAGGGGCAGACGGTAATAGTCATAGAAGCTGTACAGGGTGGACAGGTTAGGCTGACTCAGGATCTGCCCCAGGGACGCCGCGGCGGAAGAGAACAGATGCTGGATCTGGGGATCCCGTCCGTAGATGCTCAGCTCGTCCGGGGAATAGGTGGGCTTTTGCTCCACCCGGATGACTTTCGCCGGGGCTTTTTCCGGGACGCCCGAGGGAGGCGGGGGGACGGAACCCTCCGAGAAGGAAATCTCCATAGCGCCCTCCTTTTCGCGGATTTGCACGAGTCCCTCCTTCTCCCAGTAACGCAAGCCTTCCAGTACGTCGGACTCGATCATATGCAGGGTCTCGGCCGCCTCCGAAGTCGTCGGCTCCCCTTGGGGGGTCTGGCTGTGACATAAAAAGAAGAGGTAGACTTTGACGTAGGCTCCATTGGCCTGGGGCATATGCCGCAGCAAAAACGCGTTGGAAACCAGGGTATAGGGAGAAGAACAAGCAGAAAAGGTCACTGTGGGCATGAGAACGCCTCCTTATGTAAATTAGAGCCATGGGGCTAACAGGTCCTTGGCGCGGGGACGGATGCGGCCTCGCGCGCCGCCTCGCGAGGCAAGGCGCCAAGGAATCGTAAGTACACCTATTATACATGATTTTTCTTTTTTTGGGAAGGGCGAGATATACACCGGGTTTTCCGATAAAGTTATCCACAGGGGGTGTGAATAAGTGGATAACTTTTTATTTTATGGAGAAATCAGGGGTTTTAAGGTGAAAAATATCCACAGGGCATGAGGAGAAGTTTTCTCAAGCAACTGTGGATATCGTGGATAAGTTATTGACTAAGCAGATCTTCTCCGATGGTTGCCACGTCTCCGGCCCCCATGGTTATCAACAGATCCTGTGGACAACATTTTTTTCGTAAGAAGTCTTCGATTTCCGCGAAGGAACCGAAATAGTAGGCGTCGGCCCCCTGTTCTCGCAGCGCGTCGGCGATCATGCGGGAATGGATGTCTCCCGGATCCTTCTCCCGGCTGGCGGAATAGATGTCGGCCAGTATGACGTGGTCCGCCAGGGAGAGAGCCTTGACGAAATCGTGAAAGAAGGCCTTGGTTCGGCTGTAGGTGTGGGGCTGGAAAACCACATAGAGATCTTTCTCGGCCACTTCTTTCGCGGCCTGGAGGGTGGCGCGGATCTCCGAAGGATGGTGGGCGTAGTCGTCGATGACCTTGGCCCCCTGAAACATCCCCTTAAATTCAAAACGCTTTTTCGGACTCCGGTATTTGGACAGTCCTCTGCGGATCTCCTCGAAGGAGACGCCGCTCCATAAGGCGGCGCCCACGGCGCACAGACAGTCGAAAATATTATGGGAACCGGGGACGTGAATGGTCAGGCGTCCCAGGTTTTGGCCTTTATAAATACAGTCGAAATGGCTGCCCAGATGATCCTCCGCGGGTTCGACGCGGGCGGCGGTCAGATCCGCCTGAGCGTTCTGCAAAGAGACCGTCAGCATCTGTCCCTGATAATCGGGGAAGAGGGACTGATAATCGTAGTTGAGAATCAGGCACCCTCCGGGTTTTAGTCCGGCCACGTATTTCCGGAAGGAATCCACCATCCGTTCATAAGTCTTGAAGTAATCCAGATGTTCCGCCTCCACGTTCAGCACGATGCCGATCTGGGGATGGAAATGCAGGAAACTGTCCGAATATTCGCAGGCTTCCGCGATAAAATAGGAAGAGCGGCCGATACGGTAGTTGCTGTGCAGGTTTTCTAAAATGCCCCCGATGGTGATGGTGGGGTCTTTATCCGTTTCCAGGAAAATATAGGAAAGCATGGTGCTGGTGCTGGTCTTGCCGTGGGTACCGGCAATGCCGATGGAATGCTCGTACTCGTCCATCAATTCGCCTAAGAGGACGGAACGCTCGATGACCCTGGGCACGGACCTGCGAGCCTGGATCAGTTCGGGGTTATCTTCATGAACGGCGGCGGTATAAACGGCCACGTCGATACCCGGACCAATATTCTCGGCGCGTTGGCCAATGGCCACCGAGATGCCCTGTTCCTCGAGGGAGCGGGTGATCGGCGTCTCCTTGATATCGGAGCCGGAAACCTCGTATCCCCGGGATTTCAGGATGCAGGCCAGGCTGCTCATGCTGATGCCGCCGATGCCTATAAAATGAAAATGCTTCATATAGAACCTCTCTTGCTTCTTATTGAATAATATATCCTCGAATCCATCTCATTTTACCACATTTTTTCGATTTGTAAAGGCGCATATGGGAAAAAGCTTGACCCATTTCGTAAAAGCCGTTATAATGGTAGGGAGGGTGCCTAAGGGTGCCGTCTTTTGCATGGAAATAAGAGTCGGATGGGATCCGAAAAGAAAGGCAGGAATTCAGAATGGAAAGACAATGGAAAGCGATTGTGATGGCGGGCAGAAATGACGGCAGCGTGGTCGAGGGAAAGCCGATCTGTCTGTTTCCGCTATTGGGAATCCCCGTGATCCAGTACGTGCTGGACGCGCTTCTTGCGGCGGGAGCCAAGGAGATCTGTGTTTTAAGCTCGGAAGAGCCCGAAAAATACGAATCGGTTTTAGGAAAGCAGGAAAAGATTTGGTATCTGAAAGGGGAGAAGGGAAGCACCCCGGCGAAGGACGCGGGATTCTTCGATGAGACAGAAGAGGATGTGATCCTGGTCTCCGCCAATACGCCCCTTTTAGCGGCGGAAGAGATCAAAGACCTGGTACAGGTGCATCAGGAACACGGAAACGCGGCGACGTATTATATGCCGGAAGCGGGGGAGAGGACGCCGGTGATGAGCTACGATCACGGCTTCTGTTTCTGTTTTCGGGCGAATTACTTGGCAGACGCGCTGGACGCGGTATCGAAATACGCGGCGACGAATATCCTCACCCGGGTGGTGGCCGACGGCGGCCGGGCGGAACAGCGGATACGCCCGGGCTGCGGAGCCTTTGACATCATCCGAAACCGGGTGCAGATGGCCGTGGTGTTAAAGAAACTTCAAATCCGAATCAACGAGCGGCATATGAACGACGGCGTCATGATCATGTCGCCGGAGACGACGTATATCACTCCCCATACGGTCATCGGCCGGAACACGCTGATCTACCCCGGCACCTACCTGGAAGGCAGGACGGTGATCGGCGAGGACTGTGTGATTGGTCCGAACTCCCGTCTGGTCTCCGCCTCCGTAGGAGACGGCGCGGAGATCGCCTATTCCACGGTGCTTCAAAGCGAAGTGGGACGGGGAGCGCATGTGGGGCCCTATGCCTACGTGCGGCCGGGCAGCCGGATCGGCGAGGAAGTCAAGATCGGCGATTTCGTGGAGATCAAAAACTCCCATATCGGGAAGGGAACCAAGGTGTCCCATCTGACCTATATCGGGGACGCGGACGTGGGAGAACGGGTGAACTTCGGCTGCGGAACGGTGGTGGTCAACTATGACGGGGTGAAAAAGCATCGTACCGTCATCGAGGATGACGCTTTCATCGGCTGCAACACGAACCTCGTCTCTCCTGTGCGGGTAGGGGAAGAGGCTTTCACCGCCGCGGGTTCCACGATCACGGAGGACGTCCCGGCGAAAAACCTGGCCATCGCCCGGGCGAAACAGGTCAATAAAGAGGGCTGGGTCAGCCCGAAAGAAAGAAGCGAAAAAGAGTAAACACCGGGGAGGGAACAGATTGTATTTGATCGTAGGGTTGGGAAACCCGGAGGAAAGATATGCCGGGACACGGCATAACGTGGGGTTTGAGGCCGCAGAATGCCTGCGGTCTCTCTGTCGCTGCGCGCTTCCCAGGCTTCGGTTTCACAGCGAGATCTCCCAAGGGAAGATCGGCGCCGAGTCCTGTCTGGTGGCCAAGCCTCTGACTTATATGAACCGAAGCGGGTTGGCGGTGCGGGAGATCGCCGCCTTTTACAAGATCGAGCCCTCTCGTATCATCGTATTGTGCGATGACGTGAGTATCCCCTTCGGGCATCTCAGGCTTCGGGCGGGAGGCTCCGCGGGAGGGCATAACGGCCTTAAAAACATCATCGAGCAGCTGGGGAGCACGGACTTTCCGCGGATCCGGATCGGAGTGGGGGAAAAGCCCGCCGGATGGGATCTGGCGGATTATGTCCTGTGCCGGATGACCCCCCGGGAGCAGGAGGAGATGGGGGAGACCGTGGCTCGGGCGGCCCAGGCGGCCCTCTGTATGGCGGAAGAGGGCATGCAGAAGGCGATGAACCGCTTTAATACTCCCCGGAAGAAGCCGGAAACCATAACGGAGCCAGGGAAAGGATAATCGGATATGAAAGGAATCTTTCAGCCGGCGGCGGAGCTGCCGGGATACGAATCGATCAAGGCGCGGATTCTCGCAGGAGAATCGGCGCTTGTTTCCGGTATCGGAAATTCGGTGCAGGACTATTTGTCGGCGGCCCTCGCTCAGGATCTGAACCGGCCGGCGGTGATCGTCACGGCCAACGAGCTGAGCGCCCGGCAGGTCATGGAGGACATGGCCTTCTACGCGCCGGAGGGGGCCTGCCTCTTCCCGGCCAAGGATCCGCTGTTTTACAGCGCGGACGTGCGGGGCGGAGCCATCGAGGAGCAGCGAATCCGCGCCATATGCCGCGTCCGGGAAGGATCGGCCAAAGTGCTGGTGCTTCCGGTGGAGGCTTTGTTCGACCGCCTGGTGCCCCGAGAGCGGTTTGCAGGCTTCTTTTTGCACCGCAAGGTGGGGCAGGAACTCCCGCCGGAGAAGTTGGCCAAGCGTCTGGTGGAGATGGGCTACGCGCGCCGGGATCAGGTGGAGCACGCGGGACAGTTTTCCGTCCGGGGCGGGATCGTGGACGTGTTTCCCGTGACCGGGGACACGGCCTACCGGATCGAACTCTGGGGAGACGAGATCGATTCGATCCGGGTACTGGATACGCAGACGCAGCGTTCGGCTCACCGGCTCACGGAAGTGAGTCTGGCTCCGGCCAAGGAGATCGTGGCGGGAGAGACGGAGGAAGAGGCGGCCCTGGCCCTTATCCAAAAGGAGACGGAAGAGGAGGCCGCCCGTCTGAGCGCGGAGGGACGGGAGGAGGAAGCCGGCAGGATCCGCGAGATGACGGAATCCTTCTTATACCGCCTGGACGGGGATCGTTCCCGTACCTTAGACGGATACATTCCCTATTTCTATCCGAACAGCGAATGCATCCTGGATTATATGGGGGACGACGCGCTGATCATCCTTCAGGAGCCGGCGAGAATCCGAGAGAAGATTCGAGTGTACCAGGAAGAGCTCGCCTCCGGCATGCAGGGAAGGATCGAGAAAGGGTATCTTTTGCCCGGCCAATGGAAACTTTTCCCTCAATGGGAGGAGATCGCCGAGAGAATGAGGAAGAAACCCTGCCTTCTATTATGCGCTCTCCTGTCCTCCGGGCAGAATCTGATTCCCGTGAAAGAGATCTTTCAAATGCAGACGAGATCCATGAATGTTCTCATGCGGGAACAGCAGGAATGGCTCCGGGATCTCAAACAGTACACGGAGCAGGGGTATCGGGTCGTTCTTCTGGTGGAGTCGGCGCTTCGGATTCCCATGACCGTATCCTATCTCCAGGAAGAGGAGGTTCCCGCGAGGGGAGAGGAGGATTCCCAGGCGGAGCTTAAACAAGGCGTCGTGACGGTGATGCGGGGAAGCCTGCGGCAGGGATTCGTCTGCCCCCAGGCGAAATGGGTCCTGGTCAGCCAGCAGGAAGGCGGGGAGAAACGCAAACAGCGGAAGCGCCGCAGACGGTTTAAGGACGGAAAGAGGATCGAGAGTTTCGGAGAACTCACCGTAGGAGATTACGTGGTGCATGAGACCCATGGGGTGGGCATCTATCAGGGGATCGTGCAATTAGAGAACGACGACGCCTACCGGGACTATTTTAAGATTCAATATCGGGACGGCGGCGTCCTATACGTGCCGACCACCTCCCTGGATCTTTTGCAGCGCTATGTGGGAGGCGAAGACGCCAAACCCCGGATCAACCGCCTGGGGGGCCAGGAATGGCAGAGGACGAAGAACAAGGTCAAAGAATCCGTGGCTCGTCTGGCGGAGGATCTGGTGGAATTGTACGCCGAAAGACAGGCGCGGCAGGGCTTCGCCTTCTCGCCGGACTCGGTTTGGCAGCAGGAGTTTGAGGAGATGTTTCCCTACGAGGAGACGGATGATCAGATCACGGCCATCGAGGATACGAAACGGGACATGGAGAGCGCCAGGATCATGGACCGGCTGATCTGCGGCGACGTGGGATACGGCAAGACGGAAATCGCCATCCGGGCGGCCTTTAAGGCGGTACAGGACGGTAAACAGGTGGCCGTCCTCGCCCCGACCACGATCCTGGCCCAGCAGCATTACAACACCTTCAGCGCCCGGATGCGGGATTATCCTGTTAAGGTCGGCCTCCTTTCCCGTTTTAGAAGCAAGAAAGAAATCTCGGAAGCCATCAGGGGCGCCGCCGCGGGCACGGTGGATATCTTGATCGGCACCCACAGAATCCTTTCCAAAGACGTGCGGTTTAAGGACTTGGGACTGCTGGTAGTGGACGAGGAGCAGCGGTTCGGGGTCGGGCATAAGGAGAAAATCAAGGATCTGGAACGCGGCGTGGATGTTTTGACCCTGACCGCGACGCCCATTCCCAGGACGCTTCATATGAGCCTTTCCGGTATTCGGGATATGAGCGTATTAGAGGAGCCTCCCCAGGAACGCCATCCGATCCAGACCTTCGTGATGGAGGAGGACGAAGAGCTGATCCGAGAGGCGATCTACCGGGAGATCGGACGGGGCGGCCAGGTGTTTTTCCTTTCCAACCGAGTGCGAAATATCGAACAGCAGATGCTGCGGATCCAGAAGATGGTGCCGGAGGCCAGGGTCTCCTTCGCCCACGGTCAGATGGCGGAGCGGGAACTGGAAAACGTCATGATGGAATTTGTCGAAGGACAGATCGATGTCCTCGTCTGCACTACGATCATCGAGACGGGACTGGACATCCCCAACGCCAACACGATCCTCATCGCGGACGCGGATACCATGGAGCTGGCCCAGCTCTATCAGCTTCGGGCCCGGGTGGGCCGTTCCGATCGGCTGGCCTATGCCTATTTCATGTACCGGAAAGGAAAAGTCCTGCAGGAAGTGGCCCAGAAACGGCTGGAGGCCATCGGAGAATTCACGGAATTCGGGTCCGGTTTTCGGATTGCTATGCGGGATCTGGAGATCCGGGGCGCCGGCAATATCCTGGGGGCGGAGCAGCACGGCCACATGGGCGCCGTGGGATATGAACTTTATTGTAAGATGCTGCAGGAAGCCATGGACCGGCTGCGTAAGACCCCGGTTCGTCCCACCTTCGAGACGACCATGCGCATCGGCGTGGACGCCTACATTCCTTCTGAATATATTGCCAACGAGGCCCAGAAACTGGAGGTATATAAGAAGATCGCGGCCATCACCAACGAGGAAGACTACCTACAGATGCAGGAGGAACTCCTGGACCGGTATTCCGACATGCCCGCCTGCGTGGGAAACCTGGTGGATATCAGCTTCCTGAAGGCGCTGGCCAGCTCCCTCGGGGCGGACAGCCTGGAGGAGGACGGAAAGGAGCTTCGTATGCACTTTCGTAAGGACGCGCCCCTGGATCCGGCCAAGCTCATGGAGATTACCTATTCCCTTGGGAAGGGGGCGAGGCTGGTGCCCAAGGAGGATACGGTGCGACTGATCCTGCCCTTCCTGAAAGGACCAAAAGAAAAGGATACGGCGCGGCTGCTTCGTATCCGTAAACTCTTGGAACGGCTCAGGGAAGCCAGGATAAAGGATGAGGAATGGGATGAGAAAACGAGTTAAGGCAGTCTTTGCCCTGGGGATCCTGCTGGTTCTCCTCGGCGGATGCAAGAGGCCCGCAGCCGTGGTCACGGTGGAGGGAGAGACGGTGTACGAACAGCAGGCGACGCTGTACCTGGCGCTTACCCTGAAGGCCTATGAAGAACAGGCGGGAAAAGAGATATGGAACATGCGGATCGGAGGCGTGGACGCCTTCGACGCCGCCTGCGAAGCCGCCATGGAATCGATGATCCGGAACAAGACGGTGCTGATTAGACGCCACGGAACGCAGACCACGCTGATCGGCGACGAGGAGGAAATCCGGCGCTCGTCGGAGAATCTCACGGAACGGATCGGGGCGCAGACGCTGGAAGGATGGGGGATCACAAAGGAACAGGTGGAAAGCTGTGTGTCCGAGGATTATCGCGTCTACCAGGCGCTGCAGCAGATCACCTATCTGCCGGATGAAGAGGAGATTGAGGAGCGGGTGGATGAATACTTCGTCTGGTATGATCATGTGGATGTGGACGAGTATATGGAGAGGATCTGGCTGGACGCGGTGGTTATCTATACCGGACAGTTTATGGACGGCGAATGGGTAGAGGCCACGGGAAAGGGGGCCTACGAAAAGGCTCAAGAAGCCAAGGCGGCCCTTGACGAGGGCGCCTCTTTCGAGGCGGTTAAAAAGGAATATAATGAAGAGAAGAATATCGCCTCAGCCCCCTGTTTTACCGTGGGAGTCGTGCAGGCCCAATCCGGCAATATTTTCTTCAAGGGACAGTTGGAGAGGGATCTATGGGAGGAGCTCTTTCGGATCCCCATCGGGCAGAACTCGGAGATTCTCACCACGGAGTACGGATATCTCATCGTTCGCGTCGTCGGATTTCCCGAGAAAGAGCTTAACGATCGGGCTCTGTACCACAGAAAGCTGGAAGAAGCCAGGGAGGAATACAGGCAGGAAATGACCCAAAAGATGATCCAAGAAGGCATAGAATCCACCATCGATCAATGGAGGCAGGAGCTTTCCGTCACGGTACATATGGAAGCGTGGCAGCGGATCATAGAAAACCTCAGGCAATGGATCGGGGCGGAGTAAGACGCTAAAAAGGAGGCTCGCGGGCAGGCGGGCCTCCTTTTTGGAAGCAAAAATGCCGTGCTGTTGGCACAGCACGGCATCTAAGGCTTAGATCATTTTGCGGCCTCGTTCCCCTCATCGGGGACGGAGACGCTTTCGGAAGCGGTTTCGTCGTTATCGCAGTCCGCCAGAACGAAACTGCAGATCTGGGCGGCCGCCGTGGGATCCACATAAAGCTCCTGGGCGTCCTGCATGCGCTTCCGCGTCCCCGTATCGTCCAGAAGGGTACGGACGGCCTCAAGGTAATCGGATTTCTTCTCCGGCACCAGGGCGAGTCCGTGCCGCAGGAAGAAGGAGGCGTTTTGCGTCTCGCAGCCCGGGATCGGGTCGGTCAGGATCAGGGGCAGTTTCTTGGAGGCGGCCTCCGTGGAGGTGAGTCCTCCCGGTTTTGTGAGAAGCAGATCCGCCGCGTCCATATACAGGCTGACCTGTTCCGTATAGTTGACGATGAAGACGTTGGAATAGGAAGAAAACTGCTTTTTCAGCCGTTCCTGCGCCTTGGTATTGCTGCCGCAAAGGACGACCAGGCTGAGACGACTCCCGTATTCCTTACAGAGACTGGAGGCCATCTGTCCCAGATGACCGTATCCCATGCTGCCCGACATCAGGAGAACCATGGGGCCATCCGTGGGGAGTCCCAGAGCCTGGCGCGCCTCCTTTTGATCCCGGCGCACCCCGAAGGTGCGCTGCACAGGAATGCCCAGGGGAATCAATTTCTCGTGAGGAATCCCCGCTCGGATAAACTCCCTCGACAGCTCCCGATGGGGAATGAAGAAATAGTCGGGTTCTGTTTCCTCCCAGAAGGGGATGCAGGTATAATCCGTGGCCACCGCGTAGGTGCGGGCGGTGATCTTCTGTTTTTTCTTCAGATGGGTGATGGCCTCCGCGGGAAACAGATGGGGCATGACAACCGCGTCAAAACGATTTTCTTCGATGTACTCCCCCAGTTTCGAGGCATATTTTCGATTAAAGGCGTATACCACCGACTTGCGATGGGGGGAGCTGATCCAATGAGCGATATTATAGGCGATTTGAAACAATCGCGGCGTTTTCGTCGTGACGTTGATATAGATCGAAGAGGCCTGCTTCGAAGCGCGGGGGCCGGCAAAGGACAGCGTATCCAGAAACTCACAGTCGATCCCCCGACGATGGAACTCCTCGTATAAAGCCCTTCCGGCAGCATTATGACCGCCTCCGGTATTGCAGGAAAGAATAAGCACTTTCATAACCAGTGGATCCTTCTTTCTCGTTTATTTTATCGTACACAGACATAGGATAGCACAGATCATTGGAAAATGCAAGGAAACTTAATACAATTGTAACAAAATTAAGGGGTCTTAAGAGAATTTAAGATTCCAGCTGACGCCCCAGGATGAGCGCCGCCGCCTGCGTCAGCTTGACGTCTCCGTCGGTGCAGAGGACCGATTCCGGGGATAAAAGAAGCACGGCGCCCGCCGTGTCCCCCTCCGCCAGAATGGGGAAGACGATCTCGCAGGAAAAATGCTTGGAAGAAAGAGAGGGAACCGGGACGACGTAGTTTTTATCGGTGTTTTGTGCCGTGACTCCCGTCCGGCCAGAGATCAGCTGGCGAAGTTCCGGGGTGATTTCCTGGCCCAACAGATCCTTCTTATATTTTCCGGAGGCGGCGATGACCCGATCCCGGTCGCAGACGCAGGCGGTCAGTCCGCTGGTCTGGGAGAGGGCGTCCGTGATCTGATGGGCCATGTCCCCCAGTTCGCCGATGGGAGAGTATTTCTTCAGGATGATCTCGCCGTTTTGATCCGTAAAGATCTCCAGGGGATCCGTCTGCCGGATGTGCAGGGTCCGGCGGATTTCCTTGGGGATGACAATGCGGCCTAAATCGTCGATTCTTCGTACAATTCCGGTTGCTTTCATATATATTCGTCTCCTTATGGTTATTTTAGGGTGATGGGGCTATTGTTTGAAAAAGGAAACCAATTTATACTTTGAGCGGGGCAAAAGTTTACGCAGACGGAGAAAAGGGAGGATTTAGGGCAAAAAAACGGTAAAACCGGGATTATTTTGCATTTGGGCCTTGACAAACATAAGAAAAATGAGTATAAATAGGAATAGGACAGAGATAAGGGACTGGGATAGCCCACAGGGATGCAGAAAAAGCATCTTTAAGGTTTTCGGATGATGCGTCCCTGTGCTTTGATCCAAATATTTTAAGGAGGAATTTTTACGATGAACAAGGCAGAACTTGTAGCCGCGCTGGCAGAATCCATGGAAGTGACCAAGAAGGAGGCCGAGAAGTTTCTGAAGGCTTTCGAGGACGTGGTGACTGACGAGCTGAGAAAGGGCGGAAAGGTGCAGTTGGTCGGCTTCGGTACCTTCGAAGTAGGAAAGAGACCGGCTCGTTCCGGTATCAATCCCCGTACCAAGGAGACGATCGAGATTCCGGCAGCAAACTCCCCGAAGTTCAAGGCTGGCAAGGCCCTGAAGGATGCCGTTAACGAAAAGTAAGATGCCATCAAGCGCCTGCGGAGAAGAGATCCGGAGGCGCTTTTTTTCCCGAACGCGGGAAGAGGGGAGGGGGAACAGATGAGACTCGACAAATACCTAAAGGTATCTCGGCTGATCAAACGCCGCACCGTGGCCAACGAGGCCTGTGACGCGGGCCGGGTAACGGTGAACGGAAAAGTGGCCAAGGCCGGCACGACGGTGAAAGAAGGAGACAGGATCGAGATCCAGTTCGGCACGAACGTCCTGCGGGCGGAGGTGCTCCTGATCGCGGACACGACCAGAAAGGAAGAGGCCAAAGAAATGTACAGGCTTCTGCCATAAGTTTGGAATAATCTTTCAAGAGCCCTCATATATTGAACAAAGGAGCCGGATTCCAAACACGAACGGGGGGATGTTGAGTGGAAGGGATGTCGCCGCATCGGCTGATCTTAGATAACAGGGCGCACATGGAGATCACGGGAGTGCTGGACCTGTTGATGTTTGACGAGACGGAGATCGTATTGGAGACTTCCGCGGGAGTCTTGAACATCCGGGGAGATCAGCTGCATATGAACACCATGACGCTGGAGAAGGGGCTCCTGGTTCTGGCGGGGGAGATCGCGGAGATCTTTTATGAAGAGCCTGGGACGCTAAAGAAGCAGAAAACAGGACTGATGAGCAAGTGGATAAAAGGTGGATGAGGATGAGCGAGGCCTGTCGTTTTTTTCTTTTCGCCTGTTTATACGGATTCGGAGCGTGTTTGAGTTATGATCTCCTGCGGCTCTTTCGCAGGATGATCCCTCACTCGCTCCTTTTCATTCACGGGGAAGATCTGCTGTTTTTCGCCCTCTGCGCCGCGGCGTTCCTATACGGCGTATGGAGTCAGGCCCAGGGACAGCTGCGGGGATACTATTTTCTGGGAATCGGCCTTTCCGGGCTAGTGTACGTCTGGGGGATTCATCCTCTTCTTGGAAAACCGGTACGTTTTTTTCGGCGGATTTCGGGCAGGATACGAAAAGACTGTAAAAGTTACGGGAAAAGTTTCGGAAAATGCGAAAAAAAGCATTGACGGATAGCGAAAAATATTATATCATGGTAAGCATGAAAGCAAAAGGCGGGATATCATGTCGTACCAGAAGAAGAAAAAGAAACGCGGCATGGCAGCGAGGGAGCAAGCAGCAGGCAAAAAGCTGGGGCATTCACTCAGGAATTTTTGTATCGCCGGTTTCTTTCTTGCTTTCGTGTTCGGGTGTTTTTTGCATCATCAGCAGCTGCAGGACCAGATTGCAGCCATTCACCAGAAGACCCAGGCCGTGGAGTATCAGGTGGATGAGGAGTTAGAGAAACAGATCGATCTGAAGGCCCAGCAGAGTTATCTGCAAACCGACGATTATTACGCACGGCTGGCGCGAGAGCGGTTTCACCTTCTGAAGGAAGGCGAGCACATGTATGTTTTCGAGTAGGTACATCTTCTGTCCCTAGAGGAAGAAGATGTACCCTTTTTGTTTTATAAAGACGAAAAATGTCCTAAAATTTTTGCGAGGGCCTCCCCGATTTTGACAGCCTTTGTAGGACAAACCTTCTATAATAGACGAAACGAGCTTCTTTGGGGAGGTGTCTTATGGAAGGACTGAATCGGCCTTTGCGCCGGACGGAGAACGACGCGGGCCGTCTGGCGCTGCCGGCCTTTGCGGCGGATCTTTTATGGAGCGTGCCGGCTCTTTTTTTAGCGCGGATACCGGTCTTTCTGAACCTGTACATCCTGGGACCGGCGTATCTGTGCCTCCTGACGCGCAGACCGGCCAGGGGACGCCTGGGAGCGCTCTGGTGTCTTTTGGGGATCCTCAGCATGTATCGAGAGCCCGGAATCGGCAAGTACGGGATTTTGGTCCTGGCGGTCTGGGCGACGGAAGAGTGGCTTCGGCACGGGAAGAAAAGAATCTCCGACATGGGGCGCAGTCTCCTCCTGGCCCTCATGCTGCCGGTGGCGGCGCTGCTTTCGGCGTGGATTTTCAAAAGCGGCTATTCCTTTCTCCTGATCTTGGTGGAGACCGGCATGTTCTGGATCTGGATCTTCCTGTATCAGATGGGGGCGGACGCGCTGCGCAAGGGAAAGACGGCGGGGTGGATGCTCTCGGAGGAGGAGCAGACCATGGCGCTGTCCGCCTGTCTCGGCAGTTTCCTGGCGATTCTTCCCTGGGACGTGGCCTGGAAGGCGCCCCTTTTGTTTTTCACCATGGCCGCCTCCTACGGCAGAGGGATCGGATACGGGCTGTTGGTGAGTCTGCCGGCGGCGGCGGTCCTGCGGATCCTGGGCGTATCGGGGGAAAGTCTTCTTTTGCTCTGCGTCTTCTGCGCCGTTTTATGCAGCTTCTTCAGAGAATTGGGCCGGGCTACGGTGGTACTGGCCAACCTGGTGGGCGGCGTGATGATTCTGCTCCTGTATCAGGGCCAGGTCGTGCTATGGGAAATCGTAGCCCTTCTCGCGGCGGGGCTTGCCTTTTTATGGGTGCCCGCCTCCTGGTATGAGAAAAAGCTGTGGGGGCCGATATGGCAGGAAGCCTCCGGAACGGCCCAGGTGCGCACGATGCAGCAGCATGTGAATCAGATGTTAGCCCGCAGCGCGGCGTCCATGGAAGAAATGGGGGAGGTGCTGCGGGAGACGACGGGAGAAGAGACGCTGGACAGTCTGGATACCGGCCGGATCCTGGAGGATCTGGCGGAGAGGGTGTGCGGGAGCTGTCCGGGCCGGGATCAGTGTTGGGGCGGGCATTTCAGCGAGACCTACGAGACCATCGAGGCCATCATGGAGGCGGCCAGGAGCAAGGGAATCATCGAGAAGAAGGACGTGCCCCTTTATTTCCTGAACCGATGCCAAAACAGCGAGGAGTTCATTCGCAGAACCAATCGGCATTATGAGCTGTACCGCCTGAATCTCAGCTGGGAGAACCGGATGCGCAGGAGCGCGGCGATCACGGCGGATCAGCTTCATCATATGGCGGACATGCTGCAAAACATGCGCAATTATCTATGCGCCCAGCTGGAATTGGATCAGAACCTGAGCCAGAGGGTGCAGGAGGAATGGACTCGGGGGAGCCTGCCCATTCTGCGGACACAGGTGTTGAAGGACCTAAAGACGGATCGGTACACCCTGCATCTGGAGGCGCGGGTCGGCCACAGTCAGAAGCTGAAACATCAGTTGGAAGCCCGGCTGGAGTCCATGCTGGAGCGTCCCGTGCAGGTGACAGGCTCCCGCATGATCAAACAGGGGCTTTGGGACTGGCAGATCGAAGAGACCTGCCGCTTGCGGGTGGAGAGCAGCGTCCTTTCTAAAGGCAAGGAAAGAGTCAACGGGGACAGCACCTGGATGGGGCGGCTTCCGGGAGGGCGTTACGCCGTCGCCATCAGCGACGGCATGGGAATCGGCAGCCAGGCAGGCGGGGAGAGTGAGAGGGCCCTGCGAATCTTAAGGCTCCTACTAGAGGCGGGAGCGGAGGAAGAAGAGGCGATTCGCCTGCTGAATTCGATGCTTCTTCTTTGCGGGGACGGAGAACATTTCTCCACCATCGATCTGGTGGTCATGAATCTGTATACGGGCAGCGTACACATCGCCAAGGCAGGCAGCGCGGCCACCATCCTGAAAAAACAAGGGAGGATTCAGGTGTACCGCTCGGATAACGTGCCGGTAGGCATTATGGAGAAGGCGGAGTGGGAGGCTTTTCAGGATCACGTGGAAGAGGGAGACTGGATCGTGCTCGCCTCCGACGGCGTCTTCGATCAGCAGCGGGACAGCGAAAGCGTAGAAAGAAAGATCCGCGCCATCATGCTGCGCCAGAGCCGGGAGGCGAGCGCCAAGATGGCCCAAAGCATCTACGACGCGGTTTGCAGCGGGTGGCAGCAGGAGGACGATATGACGATCATCGCGGTCCGGATCCAGAGTAATCTCCGGTCATAACCCTATTTTTTCACCGTTCGGATAGAGATATTCGGGCGGTGATTTTATGAGGAGCCCTAACCGCCCGCCTCCCTTGCTTTTTCAGGCGGGACATGGTACAATAGGCGCAGCATGAAAGCATTCTCGAAGGAAAGAGACTGCGCTGCGCCCCGAGTTTGCCGCCAAAGGGCGTCAAACTCCCAAGATTGTTGTGAATCATGGTACAATAGGCGCGGCAAACTCCGACGGAAATTTCACTTCGAGGGGTGGCCAGAAAGTAATCCGGAGATAAGAGGTGAAGGAAATGGAACTTGCGCGGGAAGTCCGATCGTTCCTGGAAGAGCGGGGGATCGGGGAAAAAGACTGTCTCTTACTCGCCCTTTCCGGCGGCAGGGATTCTCTGTGCCTGTTTCATGTGCTTGTAGAACTGCGGCCCCTGATGGGATACCGGCTGCGGGCGATGTACGTGCATCACGGCCTGCGCCGGGAGGCGGATGAGGAGGCGGCATGGCTCAGGCGATGCTGTCTTGTCCAGGAGGTGCCTTTCACCGTGGCATACGTGAACGTGGGAGAACGGGTGGAACAGACGAAGGAATCCGTCGAGGAGGCGGCGCGGGCGCTGCGTTACCGGGCGCTCGAGGAGGAAGGGCGAAAACAAGACGCCTGGATCCTGACGGCCCATCACGCCCAGGACCAGGCGGAGACGGTCCTGCTCCGCCTTCTGCGGGGCAGCGGACTGCGGGGGCTCGGCGGCATGACCGCCCAGCGGGGCAGGCTTCTTAGGCCCCTGCTGGGGGTGGAGCCCGCGCGGATCGTGAAATACATGGAGGAACGGGAGTTATGCTGGCGGCAGGATGCCTCCAATGAAGATCTGCGATATACGAGAAATTGGGTGCGGCATCGTCTCATTCCCCTCCTGGAAGAGAAAAACCCGGCTGTTCAAAGGAGCTTACGCGAGTTGGCGGATCAGGCCCGTCAGGACGAAGAGTATATGGAGAGAGAGGCGGAAGCCGTCTTTAGAGAGGCTTATGACGGGGAGGGGCTTTCCATCCCCATCCTGGAGAAGGCGCCCGCGGCGCTGCAGGGCCGGGTCTTATTTTGTTTTCTTCGGCAGAAGGGCGGGACGCGGAATGTGGGCCGAGTCCACATTCAGATGTTAAAAGAGATCTGTCGGGGGCCCCAGGGAGGAGAGGGGACGGCGCCGGGCGGCCGGGTGTTTTACCGAAGTTACGACCGTCTCCTGATGAGGAAAAAAGAAGATCGGGCCTTGCCGCAAGCGGGAGTGGAACTGGCCTGGGACGGGCTTTGGCACGATACGCCCTGGGGGCGGTTTCGGGTCCGAAAGATGGAAAATCCCTTTCAAAATTTTCAGCAAATCCCCGATTTACCGTATACAAAATGGGTAAATTGTGATACAATCACAGAACAGCTCGTCGCGCGTACCCGCCGTCAGGGAGATTATCTGGGCGTTGGGGGCGGGCATCAGAGCCTGAAAAAGTATATGGTGAACGCCAAGATTCCCAGAGAAGAAAGGGATCGGATGGCGGTACTGGCCTGCGGATCCCACGTCCTTTGGGTCGTGGGAAAAAGACTCAGCGAGGAAGCGCGGCTGACCCAACATGTTACGCAGGTCGTGTGCATAGAATATGATCCTAAGAAAGAGGAGGAGAACAATTGCTGGAACCCAAAAGAGACGGAATGAAGGGTGTGGGGTTATACTTCGTGTCCATCCTGATTCTGCTGCTGATCCTGATGATGGTTTGGAACCAGGTGGGAGGGCAGGAAGTATGGCTGAGCGATCAGGAGGCGCAGGCCTTACTGGACGGAGGAGCGATCCAGCGGATCGAGATTGAACCCATACGTGTGGGGAGCGGAGAATCCGGCCGCGCCCTGTTTTATATGGAAGGAGCAAACGGTACCCAGACGGTCCGTTACTTCTTCGTATCCAACGTGGAGTCTTTCCGGGGCATGGTGAGCGAAAACTACGATTTTCCGGTTTACAGCCATCCCTTGGAAGAGGACAGCATTTTTGTGCGGATGCTGCCCTATCTGATGGTCCTCGTGATCGGAATCGTGATCCTGTTTGTCGTCAGCAGCCGAGCCCAGGGCGGCGGAGGCGGCGGGGGCGGCAAGATGGCGAATTTCGGCCGCAGCCAGGCCCGTATGATCACGAAGGCCAACAATCCGGTGACCTTTCGCCACGTGGCCGGATCCTATGAAGAAAAGGAAGAGATGCAGGAGATCGTGGATTTTCTGAGGAATCCCGATCGTTTCTCCGCCTTAGGCGCCAGGATTCCCAAGGGCGTTATCCTGGTGGGGCCTCCGGGAACGGGAAAAACCTTCCTCGCGAAGGCGGTGGCCGGCGAGGCGGGAGTGCCTTTCTTCAGCATCTCCGGTTCGGATTTCGTGGAGATGTTTGTGGGCGTGGGCGCCTCCCGAGTGAGAGACCTCTTCGATCAGGCCAAACGACATGCCCCCTGCATCGTCTTTATCGATGAGATCGACGCGGTGGGCCGGCGCCGGGGCGCGGGTCTGGGCGGCGGACACGACGAACGGGAGCAGACGCTGAATCAGCTCCTGGTGGAGATGGACGGTTTTACCGTCAATCAGGGCGTCATCGTGATGGCCGCGACGAACCGTGTGGACATTTTGGATCCGGCCCTTCTGCGCCCGGGACGCTTCGACCGACAGATCGTAGTCAACCGTCCGGACATCCAGGGACGGCGGGAGGTGCTCACGCTTTACTCCAAGGGAAAACCCATGGGAGACGATGTGGACCTGGATTCTGTCGCGCGGATTACCGCGGGATTTACGCCGGCGGATTTAGAGAATCTGCTTAACGAGGCGGCCATCATGGCGGCCAGAGAGAAGCGCGCCTATATTTCCATGGCGGACGTACAGGCGTCCCTGGTGCGGGTAGGCGTAGGCGCGGAAAAAAAGAGCCGCAGGATCTCCGAAAAGGAGAAGAAGATCACGGCCTATCATGAGGTGGGGCACGCGATCCTGCACCATCTGCTGCCGGAACTGGATCCCGTACACGCCATCTCCATTATTCCCACGGGAATGGCGGGAGGATACACCATGTCCCTGCCCCAGGATGACAGCATGTACTGGAGCCGTTCGGAGATGAAGGCGGAGATGGCAGGGCTCTTGGGCGGCCGCGTGGCGGAGGAAATCATCTTCCGGGATGTGACCACGGGGGCTTCTAACGATATCGAACGTGTCAGCGAGATTGCCAGGGGGATGGTCACCAAGTACGGCATGAACGACACTCTGGGGCCGCTGCAGTTCGGGGAGAAGGACGAAGAGGTCTTTCTCGGTAAGGAGATCGGTCACGCCAGGAATTACGGCGAACAGATCGCCGATACCATCGACCGGGAGGTCAAGAAGCTGGTAGACGAGGCCTATCAAACGGCAAAGAAGATTTTAGAGGAAAACATTGAGATTCTGCACAAGGGAGCGGCTCTATTGATAGAGCGGGAGAAAATCACCGGAGCGGAGTTTGAGGAGTTGTTTCAGACAGAATGATGGAAAGCACAAGATCCACCGGCCAGGAAGACAGAGTCCTCCTGGCGATGGTCAGCCAATACACGGATAAGTATTTTTGGAACGAAGAACTGGGCCCCCTTCCGGAGGAGATCCGCAAGGAAGTGCTGGTCCTCCTCATTATGATCACGGAGGAGGCCGGCGGCATCACCGTGATGGGATTCGAAGAGGACGGAGAGATCTATCTCGCCAGCACCTGCGAGGAAGGCGACCTGGGATACGACGAGATCAGCGCCGGTCTGCTCATTCGGGAAGTGGAACGGGAGCAGAAAGACCTGTTAGAGCGTCTGTCGGAGTGGTACCGTAAGGTGGGGCGCAAAAGACAATGAAGATCGGCGGGCTGGATTTGGGCCGGGGTGTGTATCTGGCGCCCATGGCCGGCTATACGGACAAAACCTTTCGCAGGATCTGTAAAAGGATGGGGTGCGACGCGGTGGTGACGGAGATGGTCAGCGCCAAGGCATTGTCCTATAATAACGAAAATACATGGAAATACCTGGACGCCGATCCGGAAGAGGAGCCGGTTTTCGTACAGCTCTTCGGGTCGGAGCCCGAGATCTTGGCGTCTCAAGCCGAGAGGATCCAGGATCGCTTCGCGGGCATTGACGTCAACATGGGGTGCCCGGCGCCCAAGGTGTTTCGCAATCACGAGGGTTCCGCGCTGCTGGCGGAGCCGGATAAGATCTATCGGATCGTGAAAGCCATGTCCGAGGCGGTGAGGGTTCCCGTTACCGTCAAAATCCGTAAAGGAATCCGAGAGGATAATCTTGCGGTGGAGGCGGCGCTCGCGGCCCAGGAGGGAGGAGCGAGCGCGGTTTGCGTACACGGACGGACCGCGGCGCAGATGTATAGCGGTCACGCGGACTGGGACGTCATCCGACAGGTCAAGGAAGCCCTAAGCATCCCGGTCATCGGAAACGGCGACATAAGGTGCGGACAGGACGCGGCCCGCATGAGGCGAGAGACGGGATGTGACGGCGTCATGGTGGGGCGGGCCGCCAGGGGAAATCCTTGGATCTTTCGGGAGATCCGGGCGGTCTTGGCCGGTGAGCCCATGCCGGAGGCTCCCTCCTGGGAGGACATCCGGGGGACGGTCCTGGAGCACGGGCGCATGATCTGCGCCGAAAAGGGAGAGTATACGGGCATGCGGGAGATGCGGGCCCATATGGGCTTTTACATCCGCGGATTCCGGGGCAGCAGCCGCCTGAGAGGCGCGACGCAGCAGTTATCCTCCTATCGGGAGCTCGAGGAGTTGATGAACGCCTTTTCGCCGGAGGAGACAATAAAGGATTGACATTTCCGAGACGGTACTATATAATATGGAACAATTGATTGGAATCAAGGCAGGCGGGATATGAGTTTTCATATGCCGCCCGATGGATTGAAAGGAAGTAAAAGAATGGAGCAGAAAGTAGTATTAACCTTCGAGGGATTACAAAAATTAGAAGCGGAATTGAATGATTTGAAGATCAGCAAGCGCAAGGAAGTCGCGCAGAAGATTAAAGAAGCCAGGGCTCAGGGGGACCTGTCCGAGAACGCCGAGTATGACGCGGCGAAGGATCAGCAGGGAGAGATCGAGAGCAGGATTGCGGAGCTGGAGAAGATGCTGCGCAACGCGGAAGTGATCGACGAGGACGACGCCCAGGAAGGCAAGGTGTCTCTGGGAAGCAAGGTGCGTCTTCTGGATACGGAATTCGAGGAAGAGCTGACCTATACGATCGTCGGTTCCACGGAGGCGGATCCCGCCCAGGGACGCATTTCCAACGAGTCCCCGGTGGGCAAGGCCCTTTTGGGCGCCCAGGAGGGAGAAAACGTAAAGGTGGAGGCTCCCCAGGGAGAAATGATCTTTAAGATTTTGGAGATTTCCCGTTAACGAAAAAAGAGAGGATGAGGCGAATGCAAGATACACAGCAAAACGACATGTCCCAGCAGGAGATGAGCGAGCTTTACAGGCTGCGCCGGGAAAAGCTTGCGGAGCTGCAAAACAGCGGACAGGATCCTTATCAGGTGACGAAGTACGAGGCGAACGTCCATAGCAAGCAGGTGTTAGAACACTTTGAGACCATGGAGGGGAGCGAAGTCTCCCTGGCGGGACGCTTGATGAGTAAGCGTGTGATGGGCAAGGCGTCCTTTTGCCATGTGCAGGATGAACAGGGACAGATTCAGATCTATGTCCGCAGAGACGAGGTAGGGGAGGAGACCTATGCCCTCTTCAAAAAGATGATGGATGTGGGCGACATCGTAGGCGTCCGAGGAAAGGTCTTTAAGACCCAGAAGGGCGAGATTTCCATTCATGTGGACGAGATCCGTCTTTTGTCCAAGAGTCTGAAGATCCTGCCGGAGAAGTATCACGGCCTGAAGGACGTGGAGCTCAGATATCGCCAGCGGTATCTGGATCTGATCATGAACCCCCAGGTAAAAGAGACCTTCGTAAAGCGGAGCCAGATCATTCAGGAAGTGCGCCGGGTACTGGATCAGAAGGGCTTTCTGGAAGTGGAGACCCCCGTACTGCATATGATGGCGGGCGGCGCCGCGGCGCGTCCCTTCGCGACTCATCATAACGCGCTGGACATCGATATGTATATGCGGATCGCGCTGGAGCTGCATCTGAAGCGTCTGATCGTGGGCGGCTTCGAGCGGGTTTACGAGATCGGCCGGGTCTTTCGCAACGAAGGGATCGACATCCGGCATAACCCGGAGTTTACGCTCCTGGAGCTTTACCAAGCCTATACGGACGTATACGGCATGATGGATATCACCGAAGAGATCTTCCGCAGCGTGGCCCACAGGGTCTGCGGCGGCGGACAGGTGCAGTATGGCGATCTGGTAGTGGATTTCGATAAGCCCTTTGAGAGAATCAGCATGGTAGAGGCGGTCAAGAAATACGTGGGCGTCGATTTCTCCAAGATCGAAACCCTCGAGGAAGCGAGAGCCGTAGCGGATCAATATCATGTGGAATACGAGGCCCGTCACACAAAAGGGGATATTCTGAACGGTTTTGTGGAAGAATTCGTAGAAGAGAAGCTTCAGCAGCCCACCTTCCTGATGAATCATCCCGTGGACATCTCGCCTTTGGCGAAGCGCTGTCCGGAGAATCCGGAATACACCGAGCGCTTCGAGCTCTTTATCGGCGGCGGGGAGTATGCCAACGCCTTCTCCGAATTGAACGATCCCATCGACCAGCGCCGGCGTTTTGAACACCAGGCGGCGCTTAAGGCCGCGGGAGACGAGGAAGCCACCGGGGTGGACGAGGATTTCCTCAATGCCCTGGAATACGGCATGCCTCCCACCGGCGGACTGGGAATCGGAATGGACCGTATGATCATGCTTATGACGAACAGCGCTTCGATCCGCGACGTTCTGCTGTTCCCCGCCATGAAGCCCCGGGAAGACTGAGGCGTTCCTAAAAGTTTTCTTAAGTTCCAAAAAAAAACTGGCGAAATACGCCGGTATGTGGTATGATAGAAACTGGGGATCCTAGTTTGTGAAAACTCGGGTCAGTGGTCTAATTTCAAAGTAGAGGATGTGAACGGAGTGGTCAATGAATACAAGGTCCGGGCAATGACCCAGGCCGCTTTATACGAGAGCAGCCAGCAGTATCGCCGGGACTTTTTCGTGAAACGCTATTTTAAGGCGGACTACATTGCGCTCAATCGTTTTATTACCAAAGCCTGGATGACGGTGTTTTACGCGATCGCCTTGCTGGCATATATGTTCCAGCAGGTTTATGTGGAGAGCGTGGATCTATTGCATTACGATTATCAGGGCTTCGTGGTCAAAAATGTGCTGCTGTATTTAGCCATCAGTATCGGTATCTCGCTGATCACCTCGGCGGTATACGGCAGCCGCTACGCGAAGGCGGAGAAGAGGATGGCCGGCTATTTTAAGAAGTTGGATCAGATCGATCGCTATGCATCGTGAGACGCCCCCTTTAAGGCTAAACAGATACGAGGTATAATTCTATGAAAACGATTTATCAGATACGCGGCGTGATCTGCCGGTTTTTCATGCAGTATGAGTTAATCGCGAAGGTTTTGTTGAAATTCTGCGCTTACTTGTTTATTTTTCGGCAGATCGCGGGTTGGGACGGATTTTCTTCCGCGGGCGTGTTAAACGCCTTTTCCGTGCATATGCTGCTGGCGCTTTTATGCGTGCTGCTGCCCTCCCGCTTCGCGGTATTCTTTTCCTTTGGGATTATCATTTACAATATCTATCAGGTTTCCTTATGGGGCGCCTTGATGGCGGCGGTGATCCTGCTGATTCTTTACGTCATGGTGGCGAGGCTGTGCCCGGACGAGACGGTGCTCATGATTCTCCTGCCCCTGGCGATGAAATGGAACATGTTTATGATCGTGCCCCTGTTTGCGGGGCTGTATATGGGAGTCTTCTCCATCATCCCCTTGGTGGGGGGCGTGTTGGTATGGGGAATCCTGCGTATCCTTCCCGCTTTTCTGGCCTTTAGCGAGACGGAGTTTGAACAGCTTCCGGAGGCCTTTTCCGACACGGCAAATTATATCATCGATCAGCTCGCCCTAAACGAAAACCTGATTTTCATGATGGTACTCTGCGCGGGCGTGGTTTTGGTCATTTATTTGCTGAACAAAATCAATATCAACTACATGCGTTACATCTCCCTGGCGGCCGGGGCGATGGTGGGACTCGTATGCATGATCGTAGGCCGCGTGGTGGGCATGACGGACACGGGGATTTTCTCCGCGCTCCTGATTCCGGTCATCTCCCTGGCGATCATGGTGGTGGTAGAGTTCTTCCACATGGCGCTCAATTACAAGATGGCCCAACGGCTTACCTTTGTGGATGACGAATACTATTATTACGTTCAGGCCGTGCCCAAGATCCTGGGGATCAAGAATAAGACCGAGGTCAAACGCATCACCGGAAACACCGACCCGGTGGAAGAGGTAAGGGAACAGCCCGCGCCGTCCCCGTCCCGGGAGGAGGAGCCGGCTGCCCAGCCCTCCGCGTTGACGGAAAAGCTGATGCATACGACCCAGAAGATCGGCGAGCTGTTCACCCAGGTGGGGGACAAGGCCAAGGATCTTTGGGGCCAAGTGAAGGAAAAGCAGGCGCAGGGAAGCAAAGGAAAACAAGGGGAAGAACCGGAAGCCCTATCCCGAGAGGAATTCATGGCGGAAGAGATTATGCCGGAAGAGCCCTGGACCGAGCCGGCTCCGGAGGAACCCCTTCAGGAAGACGCCGAGGAGGTGATCCCGGAGAGTTCTTTTGCGGATCAGATCCCTACCAAGGAGAATGTAGAGGAGCTGGCCAAGCGCACCGGATGGTCGGACGAGACCATTAAGGATTTCTTTGCCGGATTGGATCTGGATATGAAAGAGGCAGAAGACGATGAGGATCCGAACAGGCAATAAATAGAGATATCAGAGGGCTGCCCCGGTAAGGCAGCCCTTACGACGTTAGACGGTAAAAGCGTACACGGGGTACATAGAAATGAGGTGAAGGCGGGATGAGTTGGTTGGATCAGGTGATGGAATGGCTGCAGACGAGTACGGGGATTACCTTCATGCCGAAGCTGGGATGGATCGATCTCTTAGACATTCTGTTTGTGGCGTTTCTGGTGTATCAGATTCTGGTTTGGTTTCGGATGACGAGGGCATGGACGCTGTTTAAGGGCGTGATTCTGCTCGTAGTCATCGCGTTGGCATCTTCCATGCTCCGAATGAACATGACGTCCTGGCTATTACAGAACACGATGGTTTACGGCGTATTGGCGGTGGTCATCATCTTCCAGCCGGAAATCCGCAAGGCGTTGGAACGATTAGGGCATAGCGGCCTGTTCTCCATTCTCACCAGCGACGAGGGAGAGGATCGGGTATCCCGGGAGACGGTGCAGGAGATCGCCGAGGCCATGGAACAGATGGCGGCGGTGAAGACGGGGGCGCTGATCGTGGTGGAACAGGAGGTAAGGCTGGGAGAGTATGAGCAGACGGGAATCGCCGTAGACGGCCTTGTGACTTCCCAGCTGCTGATCAATATCTTCGAGAAAAACACGCCCTTACACGACGGCGCCGTGATCATCCGGGACAATCGCATCGTATCCGCCACCTGTTATCTGCCCCTTTCCGACAACATGAACATCAGTAAGGCCATGGGCACCCGGCATCGGGCGGCCCTGGGGCTGAGCGAGGTTTCGGACGCCAAGATCTTCGTCGTATCCGAAGAGACGGGAGCCATGTCCATGGCCCAGGGCGGAAAGATCACGAGACAGATCGACCGGGAATTTATCCTGGGGCAGTTTCAACATAAAGAGAAGCAGGAGAAGAAGACCTCGGCGCTGCGCCGAAAGGTTCAGCTGAGGAAGGACAAGGGAGGCAAAAGAAAATGATCGATTTCCTGAAGAAATTCTTTTCCAAGAATTTGCTGATCAAAGCCTTTTCCCTTGTGTTCGCCTTTTGTTTATGGCTCGTGGTAGTCAATCAATTGGATCCTGTGACGAACCAGACGATTTATAACGTGCCGGTGACCGTCAAAAACGAGAATTACTTTGCCGAGCGCGATCAGTATGTGACGATAGAATCGGAGCTTTCCGTCAACGTGACGGTGAGCGGCCGCCGCTCCGAGGTGGAGAAGCTTTCCGCGGAGGATTTTACGGCCACGGTGGACTATATGGAGGCGGATCCGGTCGTCGGCCGAGGACAGATTCGCTGTGTCAGCAGCAACCGAAGCGTGACGATTCAGGATCTGAGCCAAACCTATATCCAGCTCTCCGTGGAAGATATGATCAGTAAGGAGCTGGCCGTGGAGGTGCAGACCGAGGGAACCCCGGAAGATGGGTATGTGGTGGCGGAAGATGATCCGTATATGATCGCGGAGCCCAGCACGGTGGTCGTTTCGGGGCCCAAGTCCCAGGTAGCTTTGATTTCTTCCGCGGCAGTCACCATCGACGTGGAGGGCGCTTCGGAGGATGTATCCGGCCAGGGAAAAGCCATCGAATTTCGGGGAGTGGACGGAGAGGAAATCCGCCTGGAGGAGTATCCGGACCTGCAAGTTTCGGCGAAACTCATGACCCGGCTGAGCCTGCCGGTTTATACCGTGCGAACCCTGCCCGTGAATCCGGTGGAGGTCATCGAGGATCCGAACAGTGATTATACGGTGGAGAGCCAGAGCCTGTCCTTAGAAGAGGTCAGGGTGTACGGACCGGCGGAGGTGCTTGAGGAAATCGGCTCCATCACGCTCAGTTCCGTGATGACCCAGGGACAGACGGGAGACTTTGAATATACTTATGACCTCTCGTCCGTGTGCGCCAGCCTGTCAAAGCAATATAACGCGAATATCGGCCTCGCCGAGGGAAGCGAGCAGAAGGCGGTATTGACGGTAAAATTAGAAAAGAAGGCGACGAAACAGTTTACCCTCGGCGCCTCGAACTATAGCTTTAAGAATAAGGCGGAGGGGAAAACTTACGAGCTTTCGGCGGGGTATCAGACCCTGACCCTTAAGGGAAAGGCCGAAGACTTAGAGAACATGACGGCGGCCAACATCCGGATAGAGCTCGATGTGGGGGCCTTCGCGGAAGACGGCGTCTACGAGGTCGAAGCCGTCTACATATTGCCGGAGGGCGTCACGGCGGTCAACGCGCCCGGCGCGATTTCCGTCACGGTGGAGCCGGAGGAGACCAATGAATAACCGCATATACGAAGACGAGGGAGGAACGACCGGTGCCTAAGTTTTATAAAAAAGGCGCGATGGAATACGTGCAGTCCCATTGGGGCAAAGACTTTACGGAACGATTGCTGGAGGAACTCAATTTCCGCGACCTGGAGGATTTCTTTGTCGCCATGATGAAACGGGCGGACTGGATCCTGGACGATCAGACCTGGAACGACATGGAGCTCAATAGGGTCTACTGCAAGCTGAACCGGACCTATACGAGCCAGGGACAGCAGATGCTCTATAACATGCTGCGCACGCTGATCTTTGAAGAGGAGGAGCTCAAACGACGGGACCGGGTCATCGAGTTTTTCCAGCATAACAAAGAGGCAAGGGATAAGATCTCCTGCCTGCTGTTCTATCTGGGAAAGATGGAATATGACGGCACGGCCTCCCTTCTCTTTAAGGGAATCCCTAAGCTCCCGGATTACGCCAGTTATGCCAACGGCCTGACCATCGCCATGGCGGCGGCCATCGTCGCGATCCCCTTCTTTCATCTGGGCGGGCTGATGGCCACGGTCATCATGTTCGTGGTCAACACCATGTTCCATCAGAAGCTGAACATCAGTACCGAGGCCACCATGCCCGGCGTGCGCAATATCGCGCGGATGCTGACGGTGGCGGAGGAACTGGGGAATTTTCAGATCCCCCAGTTGGAAAAGCATTACAGCAGCTTTTTCCGTAAGTGTGTCAAGAAGTGCGAGATCATCAAGAAGAAGGCGGGGAAGCTGGGCATCGGCGGGGGAGATCCCACCGGCATCTTCGAGTATGCCAAGATTTTGTTCCTCACGGAGGATCGGGCCTTCATCCGCTGTCTAAAGTACGTGGAGCAGGAAGCGCCGGTATTGAGGGTGCTTTATCGAAAACTGGGCGAGCTGGACGCTCTCTTATCGGTGGCCTCCTTCCGCAGAGGCTTACGACGGGTCACCAAGCCGGTCTTCGTAGCTGAACCCCGGTATTTCAAGGCGGAAAACATCGTTCATCCCCTGCTGACCCAGGGCGTGCCCAATTCCTTGGAAATGAAGGGGGGAAACGTGGTCATCACCGGTTCCAACATGTCGGGAAAGTCTACATTCCTCCGGACGTTGGCCACGGGAGCCGTCCTGGCGCAGACCTTTTATACGGTGGTGGCGGACAGCTACGAGGCGTCTTTCTTTAACATCCTCACCTCCATCAGTCCCAGCGACGATCTGATGGAAGGCAAGAGTTACTACATGGCGGAGGCGGAGGCGCTGCTTCGGATGGTGCAGGTGCTGGACGAAAACCGTACGTCGCTCCTGCTCATCGACGAGATCTTCCGAGGGACGAACCCGATCGAGCGGGTAGCCGCCGCCTCGGCCTTGCTGGAATACCTGGCCAGGCATAATACGATGGTCATCGTGGCCACCCATGATATCGAGATCACCCAGAAGGTGAAAGACCTATACGACAGCTATCATTTCAGCGAGAAGGTGACGAAGGAATCGCTGGATTTCGACTATAAGCTCAAGCCGGGCGTCCTGCGGGTGCCCAACGGCATACGGATCCTGGAATATCTGGGATATCCGGAAGAGATTACGGAAGAAGCATTCCGGGAGACCGGTTATGTGGGCTTTACGGCGCCCGAGGAAGAAGAGGAGCCGGAGGCCGAAGACGGAAAGGGGGACACACAGGATGAATAAGAAATCTTTGCAGGAAATGATGCCGCTCGCGGACGTGCTCAACCGGGACATCGTCTGCGACTGCGGCAAGATCCATCGGGCGGATATCGACGCCGTGGTGATCGGACAGGGAGCGATGGAATACGTGCCCCAGCTCCTTACCCAGCGGGGCATGGGGACGGTCATGCTCTTGGAAGACACCCATACCTATGACGCCGCGGGAAAGCAGGCCGCCGAGATCATCCGGGGAGCGGGCATCACCGTCTATGAGATGATCTACCGAAGGGAGGAGGGCTGGGTCACCGCCGACGAACAGGCGATGGACGAGGGCGCCGCCTTCTTTCACGGGTGCGAGACGCGGCCGGACGTGATTATTTCCGTAGGATCCGGTACCATGAACGACTTGGGCAAGGTCATCGGCAGCATGGTGGACGCCCCCCAGTGGGTGATCGGCACCGCCGCTTCCATGGACGGGTACGCCTCCACCGTGGCGGCGCTGGTCAGGAATAACCTGAAGGTGACGGAATATTACGACCCGCCCAAGGTGATCGTGGGAGATACCGCGATTTTAGCGAAAGCGCCCCGTTCTATGACCCTAGCGGGGATCGGGGATATGGCGGCCAAGTATAACTCGGGACTGGACTGGCGTTTAAGTCACCTGATCACGGGGGAGTATTACTGTGATTTCGTGGCCAAGGCCATGCTCGAGGTGACGGATCAGATCATGGATCTGGCCCTGGAAGCGCCGGAAGAGGGTGAATTCGGCGACGATCTTCTGGAAAGACTGATGGAAGGGCTGGTGCTTTCCGGCGTTTATATGAGCTACATGGGCTCTTCCCGGGCGGCTTCCGGCTCGGAGCATCATTTCTCTCATTTCTGGGAGATGTGGCTGCAGCTCAACGGGAAACCGGCGATTTACCACGGCACCAAGGTGGGCGTGGGAACCCTGATCATGGACCGGCTGTACCGGGAGTTTCTGAACATCGAGATCGAGGCCCGCAGGGTGATCCCGAGGCTGAGAAAATTCGACGTGGAGGCTTACCGCAAGACGCTGGCGAAAGTCTACGGCGCCGCCGCGCCGGCGATCTTGGCGGACTATCATTATGACGCGGAAGAAAGGATCGAGCGGCTGAACAAGATCTTAGAGAACCGCAGGACGATCAACGCCATGATCCGGGAGACCTTGCCTTCCCTGGACAAGATGCGTAAGGCCATGGAGCATGTGGGGGCGGTGAGAGACTGGACCGGACTGCCCTTCATCACAGGAGAGGTGGCCTTAGAGGCGCTTTTGTACTGCAAGGAGATGCGTCCTCACTATACGCTGTTACAGATGATGCAGGATGTGGGCGTCAACATTCGCAAGTTCGCCCCCAAGCTGACGGAGGCGGGGTATTTGCGCCTGGATCAGATCCAGATGCGGGATCCTTTCGTGCTGCCGGTTCCCGAAGAGAAGAAGTATTACCTGTTCGGCACCACGGATCCCAGCTGCTGGAAGGGGCCTTTTTACGGCTTCGACTGCTTCGTCAGCGAGGATCTAAAGACCTGGCAGGGGCCCATCGCCGCCTTCCGTCCGAAGGAGGATTTCTGGGCCGATAAGAATTTCTGGGCCCCGGAGGTTCACCGCTACAAGGGGAAATACTATATGTTCGCCACCTTTGGCGCCGAAGGACGTCTTAAGGGAACGCAGATTCTGCGGGCGGATAAGCCGGAAGGACCCTATGAACCGATCTCGGAAGGTCCCGTCACCCCCGGGGATTGGGATTGTCTGGACGGAACCTTCTACCTGGATCCCAAGGGGAAACCCTGGATCGTCTTCTGCCATGAATGGACCCAGATCATCGACGGCGAGATCGTGGCGATGCCTTTGAAGAAGGATTTAACCGCTCCGGCGGGAGAGCCGGTGAAGCTCTTTGCCGCCTCGGAGGCCCCCTGGGCCCAGGGACGGCCCTGGAAGGAAAGACACCCGGAGAGCGATTTAGACGCCCTGAGCTACGTGACGGACGGGCCCTTCCTGGTGGAAGAAGAAGGAAGGCTCATCATGCTCTGGTCGGGGAGGGGCCCCAAGGGCTACGCGATGGGTTCCGCCTGCTCGGAAGGCGGCATCTTAGGCCCCTGGAAACAGAATAAGCGCCTGGCCTTCCAGGAGGACGGCGGACACGGCATGGTGTTTAAGACTTTCGAGGGAAAGCTTTTGATGACCGTGCACCAGCCGAATCAGACGCCCAATGAGCGTCCCAAGTTCTTCCCGGCCAAGATTTCCGACGGAGAAATTCTCCTGGAGAAGGGCCGCGGGAGCGCTTCCGGCGCCAAGGCTCCCGCGAAAAAGAGCGAACCGAAGAAGGAGGCCGTCAAGGCAGCCTCTCCGGTGGAAAAGAAAAAGTCTAACGATTCGGTTCGGTTTACGCAGGATATGCCCTACTGGCTCTTATAAGGAGCCATGGAAGAGCAGAAACCCTATGTCTTCTCCGTCCGGCAGATGGTGGAGTTTATCTGCCGGAGGGGGGATCTGACCGGAGGATTCGGAGGAAGCGTCCAGCGCGCCCTGGAGGGTACCCGGGTGCATCAGAAGCTGCAAAAGAGCCGTTCCGGCGCTTATCAGAGCGAGGTCGCCCTGAAGACGCGGGAGATCCTTTCCGACGGACTGATCCTTCAAGTGGAGGGAAGGGCAGACGGCGTGGAAGAATTTCCCGAGAAGGATCCTCCCGCCTGTATCGAAGAAATAAAGTCTACCTATGCCCCGGCGGATCGGCTCGGGTTTTCCTTCCAGCCGACTCACCGGGGACAGCTCTTATGTTACGGGTATATTCTGTGTAAGACAAAAGGGTGGGAGAGGGTTCTTCTGCGTCTCACCTATTATCAGATGGAGACGGATCAGGAATATTCCTTCGACGAAGTGTGGGATTTTCCTGCGCTGGAAACCTTCTTTCAGGAGACGCTGTCGGAATACGCCAAATGGATCCGCTGGCAGGAAGATCACCGGCAGAAAAGGACGGAGTCCCTGGGGACGCTGGAGTTTCCCTTTCCCGCCTACCGGGAGGGGCAGCGTACCATGGCCGCCTATATCTATAAGACGATCGAGAAGGGCGGCGGCCTCTTTTTGCAGGCGCCCACCGGTATCGGCAAGACGATCTCCGCCCTCTTTCCCGCCCTCAAGGCCATGGGACAGGGGCTGACGGGGCGGATCTTCTACCTCACGGCCAAGACCGCCACGGCCCTCTCCGCCCAGGAGGCTTTGGGGAGGCTTAAAAGTCAGCGTCCCCGGCTTCTGAGCATCGTTTTGACGGCGAAGGATAAGATCTGTCCGTTCCCGGACAAAAGATGCGCCCCCGGGGAATGCCCTTACGCGAAAGGCCACTATGACCGGGTCATGGACGCGGTCTATGCCGCGATAGGGAAGGAGACGAGCCTTTACCGGCAGAAGGTGCTGGAATACGCCGAACGCTTCCGGGTTTGTCCCTTCGAGCTGGAACTGGATATTTCCAGCTGGGCCGACGTGATCATCGGAGACTATAACTACGCCTTCGATCCCACGGCTTCGTTAAAGCGCTTCTTTCAGGAAGGAAAAAGCGATTATACGCTTCTGGTGGACGAGGCGCATAACCTTCCGGACAGGGCCAGAAGCATGTTTAGCGCGCAGGTGAGCAGTCAGGATTTCAGGCGGTTCGCCCAGTCCTTGAAGGGGAAGAAAGGCTCCTCTATCAGGCGGCTCCGGCGCAAGCTAAAGGAGATCCTCGACGATCTTACGGAGCAGGAGGATAGTCTTCAAGTTGGGGAAATGCTCAGGGAAGAGGCGCCTTCGGAGGCCTTTTGCCTTCTCCTGCAGGATTTTCTCCTATGCCTTTCGGAGTATCTTGAAGAGGAGAATGAGGAGGAGTGGATGGAATTTTATTTCTCCTTACTCTTTTTCCTCAAGATGCGGGAGGAGTACGACGAGAGTTCCGTGACCTACTGGGAACGTCAGGACGGGGATCTTATCTATCATATTTTTTGCATTCATCCGGCCAAGAAGCTGGAGGAGACCTACCGCAAGGTGCGGGCGGTGATCCTTTTCTCCGCGACCCTCCTGCCGGTGGCGTATTATAAGGAACTTCTGGGAGGAAACAATCCGGAAACTCCCATGCCCGCCATCGATCTGCCCTCGCCCTTCGATCCTTCCCATAAAAAGGTATTGATCGCGGCGGGGATCCGTACCGATTATCAGAACCGGGAGCAGACGATCGGCGCGGTGGCGGCGGCGATCTACCGCGCGACGCAGGCGAAGGAGGGAAACTATCTCGTGTTTTTCCCCTCCTATCTGTATCTGCGGCGGGTGGCGGACTTCTTTCGGGATGCCTATCCCTCCATTCGGCTGTGGATCCAGGAAGCGGGGATGAAAGAAGAAGAGAGGGACGCCTTCCTGGAACATTTTCAAGAAGAAGGTCCCCGGGGCATCGGTTTTGCCGTGCTGGGGGGCATGTTTTCGGAGGGAATCGACCTAAGGGGCCGGCGTCTTGTGGGCTGCGTCATCGTTTCCGTGGGGATGCCCCAGATCGGCCCGGAACGGGATCTGGTCCGGGACTACATGGACAAAGCCCACGGAAGCGGATTCGACTACGCCTACCGGTATCCCGGGCTGAACAAGGTCTTTCAGGCGGCGGGACGGGTCATCCGAACCGAGGAAGATCGGGGGATCATTCTCCTCATCGATCATCGATACCGGGAAGAACGGTACAGACGCAATTTCCCGGCGGATTGGACGCCGGTATGGGTAAGCCAGGAGCAGATTGGCCCGACGCTTACGGAATTTTGGAAGAAACAGGAGTGGGAATAGTATGCGATATTGCTCCGTTGCCAGCGGTTCCAGCGGCAACTGTCATTTTGTGGAAGCCGGAGGAGTCCGGATCCTCGTGGATATCGGCCTCGGCATGCGGGCCACGGAGGCGAGCCTTAGAGAGCTGGGGGTGCATCCCGAATCCGTTCAGGCGGTCTTTATTACCCACGAGCACACGGATCATATCCGGGGCGTGGGCGCCTGGGCCAGGCGGTATCGGATCCCGGTGTTCGCCACAGAAGGAACCTGGCGGGGGATGACGGGAAGCCTGGGGCGCATGGATCCCCAGAAATGCTACGCCATTCACGCGGGCAAGGGGTATCGCATGGGGATGCTGCGGGTGGAGCCTTTCATGATCTATCACGACGCGGCGGAACCGGTGGGCTACAGTTTTACCCTGGGAGAGGAGAAGCTCGTGATCATGACCGACACGGGCATGGTGTCCTCAGAGATGCGGCAGATGTTTTCGGGCGCCAGGATCGCCGTGGTAGAGTCGAATCACGATATCGAAAAGCTCATGGGAGGCCCCTACCCCTGGTCTTTGAAACGACGCATCCGAAGCAACCTGGGGCATCTGTCCAACGAAGACTGCGGTCACCTTCTGGCGGAGCTGATTCCCCAGAACCCGGACTGCGAGTTCATCCTGGCCCATCTGAGTGAAGAGAACAACACGCCGGATCTGGCCATGAGTACGGTGCTTTCCGTACTGCAAAACCGCCTGGGCCCCGGCGCCTATCATGTGGAGCTGACCTTAAGGGACCGGCCGACCCGGATGTTTTCTACGGAGGAGGAACCATGTATCGGGATCTCCATACCGATCTGATCCGGCGCTTCGGAGAGAAGACCTATAAGCTGGCCCTCTCCGGAGGGATGAGTTGTCCCAATCGGGACGGGACGATCGGATGGGGCGGATGCATCTTCTGCAGCGCGGGAGGTTCCGGGGAGTTCGCGGCGGAGGCCACGCTCCCCATCCCGGAACAGCTCGCGCGGGCGAAGGAAAAGATCGGTGGTAAGTATAAGGGCCATTCCTATATCGCTTATTTCCAGTCCTATACCAACACCTATGGAGAGATCGGTTATCTGCGGCGCATCTTTACCGAGGCCCTGTCCGACCCGGAGGTTAGGGCCTTGTCCGTCGCCACCAGGCCGGATTGCGTGGGGCCGGAGGTGCTGGAGCTTTTGCAAGAGCTAAACCGAGTAAAGCCGGTGTGGGTGGAACTGGGACTTCAAAGCGCCAAGGAGGAAACGGCGCGGTTCATTCGGCGGGGATATCCGCTAAAGTGTTTTGAAGACTGCGTAAAGGCCCTGCACGAGAGGCATATCGAGGTCATCGTCCATGTGATCCTGGGCCTCCCCGGGGAGAGCCGGGAAGACATGTTTCGGACGATCGACTGCGTGAACCGGGCGCGGGCGGAGGGAATCAAGCTGCAGCTTCTGCATGTGCTTCAGGGAACGCCCCTGGAGAGGCTCTACCGGGAGGGATCCTTCAGGGTTCTTAGCCTGGAGGATTACGTGGAGATCCTGGGAGACTGCGTGGAACGGCTGGATCCTTCCATCGTGATCCATCGGCTCACCGGGGACGGGCCTAAGCGGCTGCTAGCGGCGCCTTTATGGAGCGGGGATAAGAAGAGGGTTCGGGGAAGGATCCAGCAGGAGTTTACCCGCAGGGGTATCTGCCAGGGACGTTTGTTTAGAGGAAGGGAGGGAACGGAGTGATCCGAGTCACACAGCTTGGGCTTTCCATCGAAGAACCGGTGGAGGCCCTGGAGAAACAGATCTGTCATAAGCTGAAGATCCGTCTGCGGGATCTTAAGCGGTGGGAAGTGGTACGCCGTTCCCTGGACGCCAGGCGCGGACACGCCTTTCGCTTTTCTTACACGGCGGATGTCTGGGTGGAAGACGAGGAGGGCTGCATGAGGCGACTTTCGGGAAAGGACGCGGAGCGGCGAAAGGAAGATCCGCCGATCCTTCCTCATGTGCCGGGACGCAAACCTAAGCATCCGCCCGTGGTGGTGGGATTCGGTCCCGCGGGCATGTTCTGCGCCCTGCTCCTAGCCCGGGCGGGGCTCTGCCCCATCGTCCTCGAACGGGGACGTCCGGTGGAAGAACGGGTGCAAGACGTGGAGCGTTTCTGGAAGGAGGGGGTCCTGGATCCCGATTCCAACGTGCAGTTCGGGGAGGGCGGCGCGGGAACTTTCTCCGACGGGAAACTCAATACGCTGGTGAAGGACCGGGAAGGCATCGGGCGCTTCATTCTGCGAGAGTTCGTGGGTTTCGGCGCGCCCCCTGAGATCCTTTACGACGCGAAGCCCCATATCGGCACCGATCGTCTGCGGGAGGTGGTGCGTTCCCTCAGGCAGGAGATCTTAAGTTTAGGCGGGCAGATTCATTTCTCTACTTGTCTGAGCGGCATCGGGCAGGGAAGCGAGGGGCTGCGGGTCTTTTGTGGCGGCGCGTCGGAAGCTTCCTGGGTGACGGAAGCCCTCTTTCTGGCGGTCGGTCACAGCGCCCGGGATACCTTCGCCATGCTGGAAGGCATGGGAGTGGCCATGGAACAAAAGCCCTTTGCCGTGGGATTTCGCGTGGAGCATCCCCAGGAGTGGGTGGACCTGGTGCAGTACCGGGAGTACGCGGGACATAAAAGTCTGGGCCCCGCTCCCTACAAGGTGACGGGGAAGGGGACGGGCGGCCGGGGAGTGTATTCTTTCTGCATGTGCCCCGGCGGCCTGGTGGTGGCCGCGGCCTCGGAGGAGGGCGGCCTTGTGACCAACGGGATGAGTAACTACCGCAGGGACGAAGCCAACGCCAACGCGGCGATTTTGGTGGGCGTTACCCCCGCGGATTATGAAGGATACGGCAAAGGTCCCCTGGCGGGCGTGGCCTTTCAGCGGGATCTGGAGCGGAAGGCTTATCGGCTGGGCGGATCCTCCGGCCGGGCGCCGGCAGAGGACGTGTCGGATTACCTGGCGGGCCTAGGCCTTTCTGTTCCCGAGGCGGGGCATCTTCCGAAAGCCGCCGTCCCCAGCTATACGATGGGCGTAGCGGAAGCGGACTTGAGTCAGCTTTTGCCCCGGGAACTGGGGCTTTCCATCGGCCTGGGCCTTCTGGATTTTCAGAAAAGCATGCCCGGGTTCGCGGAAAAGGGCGGCGTGCTGACCGGGGTGGAATCCCGCAGTTCTTCTCCCGTGCGGATTTTGCGCAACGAGAGGATGGAGGCTTCCATACCGGGGCTCTTCCCTTTGGGAGAGGGCGCCGGCTACGCGGGAGGCATCATGTCCGCGGCGATGGACGGCTGTAAGGCGGCCAGGACCTATCTGGCCTCACTGGAAGGAGAAGGGTCATGTGGTGCGTAATGCAGGTTCCTACGGGACAGGAGGAGGAGCTCCGGCGAAAATGCGAGGAACATCTTTGTCCTCCGGTTCTGGAGAAGAGCTTCCTGCCATATTATGATGAGATGAGGAAGATCCGAGGCGTGTGGACGGTGACGAGAAAGATCCTCTTTCCCGGATATGTTTTCATGATTACGGAAGAACCGAAGGAGCTTCTGCGGGAACTCAGGGAAATCAGCGGATGGAAGAACCTGCTTAAGGCCGGAGAGGATATTTTGTATATCAGCCCGGCGGAGGAGGCGTTTCTGAAGGAATTCGGCAGCGCCGACCAGGTGGTTCGCGCCTCCCGAGGCATCATCGAGGGAAACCGGGTCATCGTGACAGAAGGCCCCTTGATGGGCCACGAGGCCAGCATTCGCAAGATCGATCGTCATAAAAGGCTGGCGTTTTTGGAGCTGCATCTTTTTTCCGAGGTGATCCGAACCCGGGTGGCGCTGGAGATCTATGAGAAACGCGCGCAGGTGTCTGTTCCGGACGTGGCGGGGCTTTACGAACAGCGAAAGGAAGAGCCTCAGCCCGCGCCTCCGGAGGCGGAAGATACGGAAAGAAAGAATTACGAGGTGAGGCTCATGCAAACCCAGGGCGCGGTGGTCTCTTTGGAGGAGGATCAGTCTTCGGAAGAAATCGAGGAGATCCATAGAAAGACACAGGAGGCCCTGCGGGAGCAGGAAGAGCAGAAGGGAGAATAGAAAGATATGTGTGGAATTATCGGATATATCGGCAGGGAAGAAAAGGCTTCCGACATGATTATGGAAGGGCTCGCGAAGCTGGAATATCGGGGATACGACTCGGCGGGCATCGCCCTCGCCACCCCTTCCGGCATCTTGGTGGAGAAGACGAAGGGGAAACTCGTCAACCTGGCGGATCATCTGGCCCAGATCGGGTTTCCGAAGGGATACGCGGGCATCGGGCACACCCGTTGGGCGACCCATGGGGAACCCTCGGACATCAATGCCCATCCCCACTGGAGCCAGAATCATGACGTGGTGGTGGTACATAACGGGATCATCGAAAACTACATGCAGCTGCGCCAGGAGCTTCTTCAGAACGGGGATACCTTTTTGTCGGAGACGGACACGGAGATTATCCCTCATATCATCGCCCAATATTACGAGAAGGACAGGGATCCGGTAAGGGCCATATCCCAGGCGATCAGCCGTATGCGGGGGTCCTATGCCCTGGGCATCATGTTTGCCGACCGTCCGGGAGAGCTCTACGCGGCTCGCAAGGACAGTCCCCTCGTCGTCGGCCTGGGCCGGCACGAGAACTACATCGCCTCAGATATCCCGGCGGTGCTTTCCCATACGCGGGACGTCTATTTCCTGGAGGATTACGACATCGCCATCCTGGATACGGAGCAGATTCGGATCGTGGACCGGGCGGGACATTCTGTCAGCCGGGATGTCTTTCACGTGACGTGGGACGTGGCCGCGGCGGAGAAGGGGGGATTTCCCCATTTCATGCTGAAGGAGATTCACGAGCAGCCTCACGTGGTGCGCGAGACGCTGAATTCCCGTCTGCTGGATGATGTGGACGCGCCCAAGATGGAGGATCTGGGCATCAGTAAAGAGGTGCTGGACGGACTGAAACGGATCTATATGGTGGCCTGCGGCACGTCATATCATGCCGCCATGGTGGGGAAATACCTGATCGAGCGGGTGGCGAGGCTCAGCACGATCGTGGAGACCGCGTCCGAATTTCGATACAGGGATCCGATTATCGACGAAAAGACGCTGGTGATCGTCGTCTCCCAGTCCGGAGAGACGGCGGATACCCTGGCGGCTCTGCGCATGTCCAAACAGGCGGGGGCCAAAGTATTGGGCATCGTGAACGTGGTAGGCTCCAGCATCTCCCGGGAGGCGGATTATGTCTTTTATACCTGGGCGGGTCCGGAGATCGCCGTAGCCAGCACCAAGGCCTATTCCTGCCAGTTGGCCGCCATGTATTTGCTGACCGCTCATTTCGCCATGCTGCGGGGCAAGATGACGCCGGAGGAATTCCACGAACTGAAGGGAGATCTGATCGGTCTGCCCGCCAAGATCGGTGAGATCCTGAATCAAGAAGAGGAGATCAAGAAGATCGTGGACGCCGTCGATCCTCTGAACGTGTTTTATGTAGGGAGAGGATTGGATTATTACACGGGCATGGAGGGTTCCCTGAAACTCAAGGAAATCGCCTATCTGCACAGCGAAGCTTACGCGGCCGGAGAATTAAAGCACGGCCCCATCGCCATGATCGAGCCGGGGACGCTGGTCATCGGCATCGTCACGCAGAAAAGCCTAGTGGAAAAGACCATCAGCAATCTGAAAGAGGTCAAGGCCAGAGGGGCTCAGGTGCTGTGCATCGCCACGGAGGACGTGGATCCTTCTCTCATGGATGGCGTGGCAGACGAGAGAATCATCATCCCCGCCGGCAACTGGATGTTCACCTCCCTCCTGGCCAACATTCCCCAACAGCTCATCGCCTACTACATGTCCGTCAAGAAGGGGTACGACGTGGATAAACCCCGTAACCTGGCCAAAAGCGTCACCGTAGAATAAACAGGGCAAGCCCTCATAAAAAGCTTCACAGAAAAAACCATTCGGAAAAAATACCTTCCGAGTGGTTTTTTTAGAGAAAAAGCAAGACAAAATGTAGAGGAGGAGTATAAATTTTCGTTGTGAACAATACCTAACAAAAAACTTTACTTCCCGTCATTACGGGTAAACCTATTTAGTTTTTTTGGAAAAGTAGGAAACGGGCATGGGAAAAAGAACGGAAATCAATGCGAAAATTTTTGTAAAATGTACAAAATTACCATATGGATGGGATAAAGTGCATTTTTAGGAGGGAAAGTATGGAAATTCCTCCGCGATTTTGACAAGCCTTCTTATAGTTTTTACTAAAAAATAGGGTTAATATGCCGTTTTTTTCACTGAGGCACTTGAAGAAAATCTTGAAAACGAGTTGCAAATGAGATGACTTTGTGGTATACTGTTTGCAGACAAAGTCAAGAAAGGGGTAATGCTTAGGATTCACCACGTCAGCGTATGAATGCTCGTTTCGCCAGTTCCTGAAAAATTCTCTGGGACTTAAATCGTCGCCGTGTCGCGTTTAGGAAGCAGGGATGTCATATTTTCTTTAGGAGTCACGTATCCATGGGAGCGTGAATGGCGAAGCATACATTTTGCACGATGGGATCTAAGGATCACCCATCTGGATGGGACACGGTTTTACAAAAGATCTGCTCTACTAGAATAATCGATTTGAGGATTGATGAATATATGTACAGACAGACGAAAAACGGCTTAGGGAAGCACTGGGACTTTATCATTGTCGATATCTTCGCCCTGGAGCTTTCTCTTTTTCTGGCCTATCTGATCCGTAACGGCGGTTCGCTGCCGATGACGGATTCTCTCTACCGGAACTTGATTTTGTTTCTGCCGATGCTGCATCTGGTTGTCGCCTTTGTCTTCGACAACTATTCCGGCATTCTTCGGCGTGGTTATCTGAAAGAGCTGAGCGCGGTTTTGGTTCAGTGCCTTCTGATAGCCGGTTTCTTATTGTTATACTTTTTCATTGTGCAGACGACGGATCGTTATTCCAGATCGGTCCTGATTCTGACAGGCGTCTTCAGCGCGGTTCTTATGTATATAGGAAGAATCCTGCTGCGGTATGTCATCAAGCACATGGATGAGACGCTCTTGTCCATTCCTTATATGCTGGTGGTGACGCCGGCCGCGCAGGCCGAATCCGTCGTAAACGAGCTGAAGCGTGTCGCCTATAACAGATTTCGCCTGTCCGGCGTTGTATACACCGACCGAGCCCACACAGAGGGGGCGACGGTTTCGGGCGTCCCGGTGGTGGCGGATCTGTCTTCCTATGGCGAATATATGCGGCAGCAGGTGGTGGATGAAATATTCATCGCCCTAAAGCTGAACGACCCTTGTCTGCCCCAGGTGATCTTACCGATCGAGGAGACGGGTTCCACCGCACATTTGAACATCCCGTCTTTGTTCCCTGCCGCTTTTCCGCAGACGGTCTCTCAGTTCGGCCCCTATACGGCGATTACCTCTTCTCCGAAGTTGGTTACACGGACGCAGCTTGTCCTAAAGAGAAGCATGGATATCATCTCCGCCCTGATTGGCCTTCTGGCGACGGGCATCGCCTTTCTTTTTGTGGCGCCCATCATCAAGATCCAGGCCCCCGGCCCGGTCTTCTTCTCGCAGATGCGAGTAGGCAAGAACGGCCGCCCTTTTAAGATCTACAAGTTCCGTTCCATGTACATGGACGCGGAGGAGCGCAAGAAGGAGCTCATGGCCCAGAACCAGATGCAGGGCCTCATGTTCAAGATGGAGAACGACCCGCGGATCTTCCCCTTTGGGCATTTCATCCGCAAAGCCTCCATCGATGAGCTGCCCCAGTTCTGGAACGTCCTGAAGGGAGATATGTCCCTCGTGGGGACAAGACCCCCGACCCTGGACGAGTACAAGCAGTACGAGCTGCATCACAAGTTCCGCCTGGCCTTTAAGCCCGGCATCACAGGGATGTGGCAAGTCTCCGGCCGGTCTTCCATCACCGACTTTGAGGACGTGGTGAAGTTAGACAGCGAATACATTCGCAACTGGTCCATCGGCCTGGACATCAAGATCATCTTAAAAACAGTGAAGGTGGTTCTCCTGCGGGAGGGCGCCGAATAATTCATGCTGCTGCCGAGAGGTAGCAGCATAAAAAATCGAAAGAATATGAAATGTGCAACAAATGGCTAGGGGGTATTT
>CALWBZ010000101.1 GCA_944376225.1 uncultured Clostridia bacterium
CGTAGCGGGACTCAAGATCCAGCGTGAAGGGCAGGGGAGAGGGCAGATGCAGACCGATATCCCCGTTTGTGGCAGAAAGATTCAAATCGCCCAGAGGATTTGACAGGGTCAACTCCAGGTCGCCGGAAATAGCCTTAGCCAGAAGATCTACACACTCATTGATTTCTGCCTGTAAGGAACCGTTCGTCAGGCGGAAGGAGCCGCTGCCGGCGATAGAGTCTATCTGGACGTCTATATCTCCGTTCACCGCGTAGAATACCACATCCCCACCGCACTGGCCGGCCTTTATTTCGATATCGCCGGAAGCGCTGTTAATCTTGGAGCTGCCCGCGATCGCGCCCAAATGAAGGGCAATATCGCCGGAAACATCTTTTACGTCCAGATTTTGGGTGATTGTGTCGATGAAAGCGGAAATATCTCCGTTGGTAGAATGAAGGGATACGTCACCGTCCACATCCTCCGTGCGGACCAGGATTTCTTCCAGAGAAGAAAGATGTAAATCACCGGTACACTGCGGGATCAGGAATTGGATATTGCCGGTACGGCTCTTTAGATTCGCGCCCGCGGCCATGGGAAACTTTAGCTCAATATCGCCCAGCTTACTGTCTATTTCAAAATGAGGGCAGAGATCGGCAGGCAGGCTGATACGGATGGCGGCGCTGTGCCCGCGCTGATAGGCGCGTTCGGGAGACTGTTCGATAGAGAGCGTTCCGTCCTCGCATTGAATCATAAGATCGGAGAGAGAATCGTCATACCGTACAGCAGTTTCCGGATCGGAAGAGGTATCCAGCATGATATCGGCATTCTGCACCTGAATATAGATTGTATCGATGTGTTCGGCGGTCCGGAAAACCATATCCTGGGAAGAATGCTTGGCCTTTTTGCCCCGTCCGAAGGTAAAGGTGCGATCATGAGAGGATCCGTCCAGATTTTGAAAAACAGAAGAGATGCTGTCATAGACATCCTGCATCGTCTTGGAGAGGTTTACGCTGTCGATGGCCTCTTGGATGGTGCGGGAAATTTCTTTGCCCAGATTCATGGAAAAGGACGCGCTGAACTGTCCGCGCGGACGGGAAGAGCGATGGGAACGATGCTTGAATTCGTCCTCGCCGGAAAAAGGATCCGTGAATTCTTCCGCGGCGGATTCCTCGAAACCAAAATCGGAAGCCTGGTTTTTTTGCTCTTCTTCGGACGCTTGGGAAGCCTCGGTCTCTTTAGAAGCGGAAGTTTCGTCGGAAGAGGCGGAATCGGCGACATCCCGTATAATCCGGGCTCCTTTCTCCGCGCTCCGCCGCCCCAGAATGCCGGATTTTGCGGTATGAACAGGGGTGTCCGTCAGAATCTGATTGGACAGGGCGGCTTCCTCATAAAACTGTTGGGCCAAATCCATCGGATCACCCAGATGGGCGGTGATGTCTTCTTCCGAGATGCCGGCGGCCATAGCCTCTTGGAAATGCGTGTCCAAATCGGCAAGAATCTCATCTCGCCATAGAGGGTTGACGTTGCTTAAACGGGTACGAAGAATGTCCATAAATTCCTGTTTATTCATGATGATGATTCCTTTCATTGAAAAATGCTCGCAACGTTTTGCCAAGGGCCTCGGAGAGTTCTTCCGTCATCTTTCCGATGTCCTCTTGAACGCTGCACAGGTCCTTTCCGAGATTTTCTAAGTTCTCGGAATGAAGAAACTTCTGCCATTCCCGGGAGAAATCCGAGAGCTTCCGATGCAGTAATATAGAATAGACCCCCTCCACGAAGCTGTTCCACTCCTGGGTGGACGCGGCAAGCACCTCTCGGCCATGCTCGGTAATGCGGTAATATTTTCGGGGAGGACCGCTGCTGGATTCCTGCAGGTAAGTCTCCACCTGTCCATCGTCTTTCAGACGGCGCAAGAGAGGATAAATCGTTCCTTCCGTAATCGAAACGTGTTCGGAGATCTGCGTCACCAGATCGTATCCGTAGCAGTCGCCCTCGGATAAAACCGACAACACACAAAGTTCCAAAGCGCCTTTCTTAAATTGCGCGTTCATGCCATCGACTCCTTTCCGTAAGTCTTGAGAATTCATCTCAATAAGAGTATAGCACAAAGTACCGTATATTGCAAGATAGATACAAAAAATTTTTTTGTGAGACATGGGAGAAATTTCTAACTAAAAAATACAAACAAATGTTTGCTTTCCGAGAAAGATTGTGGTATACTATGACCATGAAGCGAAAACCAGTTCGCTTCAAAAGATGATCAGGGGGCATAGGGCATGAGAGAAGAGACGATGCGTAAGTTAGAAGTTTTAGCGGATTCGGCCAAGTATGACGTATCCTGCGCGTCCAGCGGCGTAGAAAGGCATGGGACGGGCAGGATCGGCAGCGCGTCCTTAGGCGGAATCTGCCATGCCTGGTCCTCGGACGGACGCTGCATTTCTCTGCTCAAGGTACTTCATACGAATCGCTGTATTTTCGATTGCGCCTATTGCGTGAATCGTCGCAGCAACGATATTCCTAGGGCGTCTTTCACATCGGAGGAATTAGCGGAATTGACCGTCGAGTTTTACCGCCGTAATTATATTGAAGGGCTCTTCCTGAGTTCCGCCGTGGAAAACGATCCCCAGGAGACTATGGAGAAAATCGTGCGCACGTTATGCCTTCTGCGAAAGACTTACGGATTCGCGGGTTATATTCACGCGAAGCTGATTCCCGGCGCGGATCCGATTTTGGTTCGGCAGGCGGGGCTCCTGGCGGATCGGGTCAGCATCAATATAGAGCTGCCGAGTCAGGCAGGATTGGCGGCCTTGGCTCCTCAAAAGAAGCCGGCTCTTCTGTTGGCGCCCATGAGGCAGGTACACCGAGAGATCAGTGGATATCTGGAGGACAAAAGTCATTTCCGCCATGCCCCGGCCTTCGCGCCGGGCGGGCAGTCCACGCAGATGATCGTGGGAGCCATGGCGGATACGGATTATCAGCTATTACAGGCTTCGGCCAAATTATACCGCGCCTTCGGCATGAGGAGAGTATATTATTCGGCCTATATTCCCATCAACCAGGATTCCCGCCTCCCGGCGCTCAACGTGCCGCCGCCCAAACAGCGGGAACACAGGCTGTATCAGGCGGACTGGCTGATGCGGTTCTATGAGTTTGAAGCGGACGAGATCCTGGATCGTTCCCAGCCTTTTTTCGACCTGGAGTTCGATCCTAAGATCGACTGGGCCTTTCGGCATATCGAGCTCTTTCCGCTGGAGGTCAATCGCGCTTCCCTGCATGAACTCCTGCGGGTTCCCGGGATCGGGCCCACATCCGCAAAACGGATCGTAAGACAGCGCAGATTAGCGCCCGTTTCCTATGAGGGACTGAGCCGTATGGGAGTGGTCATGAAGCGGGCAAGATATTTCTTAACCTGTGGGGGCAGGTTCTGTGGGGATGTGAGCATGTACCCGGAGAATATCAAGAACAAGCTGCGGAGACAGGATCAGAGGGGACAGTATCAACAGCTGTCGTTGTTTTAGAAAGGTTGACGAGCATGTTTTATCTGTATGACGGCACATTTGACGGTTTCTTATGCTGCGTTTATGCCCATTATTATCAGGAGAGGGCCGACGGCATTCGGATAAAGGGCGGGGAACAGATGCAGTTATTTTATGAAAAGGTCATATCCACAGACTATACGATTTCTCATAGAGTCTTCGACGGATTAAAGGGCCGGCTGGGACAGGAGATCTGCGAGAAGATTTTCAGGGCCTTTTTGTCCGACTTACCCGGGAAGGAGATGATGACGCTGAACTACATCATCCTTTGCCTAAAGGGTGGGCGGGGAATGGACGTTTACCGGACGCACCCGGATATTTTGGCGGTTCAGAAAGCCAGTGAGTGCGTAGCGAGGGAGGCGCATCGTTTCCTGGGATGGCTTCGTTTTTCGGATATCCAGGGCGTGCTGTACGCGGCGTACGAGCCGGAGGCGGATTTAACCGGCCTGATCATGCCTCATTTCGCGGATCGTCTGCGTCATGAGCGTTTTATCCTTCACGATCGAAGGAGAAAGAAAGCCGGCGTGTACGCGAAGGGATATTGGGAGGAACGCCCCTTCGACCGTGATCTTAGGATGTACCGGTCTGCAGGAGAGATCATGACGGAAGAAGCCTGGCAGGCGTATTTTGACCATATCGCGATTCCGGAACGGGAGAACAGAAAGCTGCAGCAGCATTTTATGCCATTCAAAATACGCAAAAACCTGACGGAGAAAATCACGTGCCCTTAAACGCGTGATATCCGGAAATGGGCGTTCTGCCCCCAAAGCCGGATCCTAATATTTTATATTTTTGGAAATAAAGGGGTTGACAAAGTAAAGGCGTTAGTGTACAATAACTCGAGGGTTAGCAAATGCTAACCCTCGAGTTGAAATAAGAGTTAGATTAATCTAATCTTTTTGGAGGAGACGCAAATGATGATCAATCGCAGGCTGATCGAGACCGTGCCGGAATCAAAACGTCACATCGCGGGCAATGTCATTGCCCAGTGGATATCTCTCGCGGCCAATATCGTGATGGTGTTTACGATCGGCTGGATATTAGAAGCGCTTTTGGAAAGACGATGGGAAACAGGAGCGTTTTGGGGATGGGGAATCATATTGCTGCTCGGTCTTCTGGTTCGTTTTATCTGTGCCAGGATCGCGTCGAGAGAGAGTTTCTTAGCCTCAAAGTCGGTAAAACAAAGACTGCGGCAGATGATTTACGGGAAGCTTTTGCGGTTGGGAAGCCGTTACACCGAAAAGGCAGCGACGGCGGAAATCGTTCAGGCGTCGGTGGAAGGGGTCGAGCAGTTGGAGACGTATTTCGGCTCCTATCTGCCCCAGTTTTTCTACAGCATGATGGCGCCGATAACGCTCTTTATCGTCCTATCCTTCGTGAATCTTCCTTCGGCTGTCGTTCTGCTTATCTGCGTGCCGCTGATCCCGGTATCCATTATAGCGGTGCAGAAGTTCGCGAAAAAACTTCTTGCCAAGTATTGGGGTCAGTACACCCGCATGGGGGATCATTTCTTAGAGAATCTGCAAGGCCTGACGACGCTGAAAATCTATCAGACAGACGGACAAAAACATCGGGAGATGAACGAGGAGGCGGAACGATTTCGGAAGATCACCATGAAGGTGTTGACGATGCAGCTTAATTCCATCACGATCATGGACCTGATCGCCTATGGAGGGGCAGCTCTGGGCGTGGTCGTATCGGTATCCCAGTTCGCGGCCGGTCATATGGGGTTCTGGGGAACATTTGTCATCATTCTTCTGGCGGCGGATTTCTTCCTGCCCCTGAGAGCGTTAGGCTCGTTTTTCCATGTGGCGATGAACGGTATGGCGGCCAGCGATCGTATTTTTTGGCTGCTGGATCTTCCCGAGGATTCCGAGAAGACGGAGACAGTAGGCGAAGCGACGGATATCGAATTAAAGGACGTATCTTACAGTTACGATGGGGAACGGGAGGCGCTTACCCATGTCAATATGCGTTTTTCCGGCCATGGATTGACGTCTATCGTAGGCGAGAGCGGATGCGGGAAATCCACGGTGGCATCCCTCATCATGGGGCTGCGGATGGGATACAGCGGGAGTATCCTGGTGGGAGGCAAGGAAGCAGCCGATCTACAAGAAGAAAGCCGCATGAGACATATGACGAGTATGAGCATGGGCAGTTACATCTTTAAAGGAACGATAAGGGAAAATCTGGCCATGGGATGTAAAGACGCGTTGGAGGAAACGATGTGGCGGGTGCTAGGCCAGGTGAACCTGGCAGGGTTTGTTCGGGAAAACGGCGGATTGGATATGGTCCTCTTAGAGCGAGGAAGCAATCTTTCCGGCGGACAATGCCAGCGACTGGCCCTGGCACGGGCGCTGCTGCATGACAGCCAGATCTATATCTTTGACGAGGCGACGAGCAACATCGACGCGGAAAGCGAAAACGACATTATGGAGGTGCTGCGGGATCTGGCAAAGCGCAAGAATGTCATCCTGATCTCCCACCGATTGGCCAATGTGGCGCCTTCCGAGAAGATCTATGTGATGGAGGCGGGGCGTGTCATAGAGCAGGGCCGACACGAGGAATTGCTGAAAAACGGCGGACATTACGCCAGGATGTGGAATGTGCAGGCAGATTTGGAGAATTACGACGGAAAGGGGAGCGTGGCATGAAACACCGAAGCTCGATACAAATTATGGGAAGGCTTATTGGCCTGGTAAAGCCCCTCGCTCCGTTTATGATTCTGGCGGTTCTCATGGGAGTGGCGGGTTTTCTTACGGCCATTTTGATCACGGTATTCGGCGGTTTTGCCATCTTGCAGGTATTGGGGAATCCGGCAGGGATCCCTCTGGGAACCGTCTTTACTCTTGTCCTTCTCTTCGCCGCAGCGCGAGGATTCCTGCGATACGCGGAGCAGGCATGCAATCATTTTATCGCCTTTAAGCTCTTGGCGCTGATCCGAGATCGCGTTTTCGGAGCCCTGCGAATGTTGGCTCCTGCCAAATTGGAGGGACGGGATCGAGGAGATTTGATCTCCGTCATTACCAGTGATATCGAGTTGTTAGAGGTCTTTTACGCCCATACGATTTCTCCTTGCTGCATCGCCCTGATTGTCTCCGCGATGATGCTCGTTTTTATCGGGTCTTTTCATGGGATGCTGGCCTTGGTTGCCCTGTTGGGCTATGTCATGGTGGGGATCCTAGTGCCTTTTGTGGTATCGAGAAAGACCAGGGGACAGGGAGATGCCTTTCGGGCCCGGTTCGGCGAAATGAACGCCTATTTCATGGACAGTCTTCGGGGATTGCGGGAGATTCTGCAATATGATCTGGGAAATGATAGGTTGGAGCAGATCGGAGAACGGACCCAAAAGATGTCTGTAAGCGAAGAGAAGATGAAGAACCAGGGAGGACTCAGCAGCGCCGTCACCGGATTTCTGATCCTGTTTTTCACGCTGATGATGCTCCTTGCCTCCGGAGTTTTATACGCTCAGGGCAGCATCGGATTCGAGGGCGTGTTGATTCCGGTCATCACGATGGCATCCTCCTTCGGCCCGGTGCTTGCGGTAGCCAATCTGGGAAGCGGCCTGGCCCAGACACTCGCGGCGGGAGACCGGGTACTGGATATTCTGCAGGAAGAGCCGCAGGTGCAGGAGGTGAGTCAGGGCCGCGACATAGATTCCTTCGACGGCGCGAAGGTGGAAGACGTGAGTTTTGCCTACGACGAAGACGCGATTTTGAAAGACATCCATATTGAGATCGAGAAAGGGAAAATTACAGGCATCGCGGGAGCCTCCGGCAGCGGAAAATCCACATTGCTGAAACTCCTCATGCGTTTCTGGGACGTGGAAAAAGGGAAAGTTCGCGTTTCAGGAACGCCAATCGGAGAGATCAACACAAGGAGCCTGCGGGAGACGGAAAGTTATGTGACCCAGGAAACGCATCTTTTCCATGACAGTATAGAAAACAACCTTCGGGTGGCCAAATGGGACGCCATAGGAGAGGAGATCGAGGAGGCCTGCAAGAAGGCGGCGGTGCATGATTTCATCGTTTCCCTTCCCCAAGGTTATAAGACGCCGGTGGGAGAGCTGGGATCCACCCTTTCGGGAGGGGAACGGCAGAGATTAGGAGTCGCGAGAGCCTTCCTGCATGACGCGCCGCTGATTTTGCTGGACGAACCTACCAGCAATCTGGACAGCCTTAACGAGTCGGTGATCCTCAGATCTCTTAAGGAAGAGAAAGAAAAGACGGTGGTGCTGGTATCCCATCGTCCTTCCACCATGCGAATCGCCGACCAGGTATATTCCGTGGAGAACGGGAGGCTCAGCTAGTGGATACGGGAACGAAGAGACAGAAAGAAAAGGAAGTGGTGGGCCTGATGATTCGCCTTTATTGTAAAGGAAATCATCATACGAAAGAGCTGTGCCCAGAATGCGAAGAGCTGCTTAGGTATGCCGACGCCCGTGTGGATCACTGTCCCTTTATGGAAACAAAGACTTTCTGCTCAAATTGCAAAGTACATTGTTATAAGCCTCAGATGCGGGAGCGAATCAGAGAGGTCATGCGTTACGCCGGCCCCCGGATGATCTTTCATCATCCGGTCATGGCCCTTCGGCACGTGACAGAAAGCAGAAAAGAAAAAAAGATACTGGAGGAACAAGATGAAAATTAAAAAAGCGATCTTTGTTGTGTTAGGATGTATCGGATTGGGCTTAGGAGCGGTGGGGGCCGTGTTGCCCCTTTTGCCCGCGTTTCCCTTTCTGCTTTTCGCGGCTTTTTGCTTCGCGAAGAGTTCCGAGAGGCTGCATCAGTGGTTTATCCAGACAAGGCTCTATAAAAATAATCTGGAGACCTATGTGAAGGGAGAGGGCATGACCTGGAGGACGAAGATTCGCATCATGATCACGGTGACGCTTCTGATGAGCATCGGTTTTGTTCTGATGGGGCAGGTTCCCGTAGGACAGATTGTATTGGCCTGTGTCTGGGTATTCCACATCCTGTATTTTGTGTTTGGGGTCAAGAGCATCCCGGCGCCGGCGGAATAAAAGATGACAACGGTTTTTGACAGCCCCGGACGAGGGATGTCAAGAAATTTTGACAGCAAAAAAAACGCGGCAGAAAATTTGATTTTTCTGTCGCGTTTTTTAGTCGTATGCAGCGGGTTTATAACAGTCCCATCTCGGAAAGAACCTTATGCAGCTTTTCCTTTTCGGCCGCGGTCAGTTCGGCAATGGGTTCGAGACACTTTCCCACGGGGAAGCCCTGCATGACCAGTCCCTCCTTGATAACGGCGGGGAAGGTTCCCATGTTGCAGGCGATGCGAAGAGGAGCCAGCGTGAATTGGGCCTCGAGGGATCCGGCGATGTCGCCGGCCATATACTTATCATAGATATCCGCCGCGATCCTGGGAGCCACATTGGCGCAGGAAGCGATGGCGCCGGCGGCGCCGTAACAAAGACCCGCGTGAATCAGCGTATCCCGGCCCAGAAGAACGTGAAAATGATCGTTGCCTCGGGTCAGGCGTATGTATTCTTCGGTGTTGGTGAAGTCGCCGGTACTGTCTTTTACTCCCACGATATTGGGGATTTCAGCCAGTTTGGCGATGGTCTCGGGGGTCACCGTAACGTTCGTCTTCGGCTTATTGTTGTAGACGATGACCGGAAGAGAGGTGCTCTCCGCTACCGATTTATAGAAGGCATAGACTTCATCCTGGGTCTGGGAGACGAACATGGGGGTCAGTACGGATACTGCGTCCACACCCACTTCTTCGGCGATGTGTACCAGACGGATCGCGCCGCGGGTTGTGATGTGGTTGGCTCCGGCATAAACCGGCACACGGCCGGCGACTTCGTCTTTGCAGACTTCCAGAATATAACGGACCTCTTCGTCAGAAAAGGCATAGAATTCTCCGGTGGTTCCCAGGGGGAAAACGCCGTGCACTCCTTCGTGAATCAGATGATTGACCATCTTACGGAAGACGGGTTCATTAAAACGACCGTCCTCGGTGAAAGGGGTGATGATCGGCGGAATGATTCCATAGGGCTTAAACATGTATAGACTCCCTTTCGATTATTTCTTGTGCTCGACCGTCACGTTCGCGATCTTCTCATAATAATGCAGCATACCGGAATGGTCTTCCTTCTCGTGACCGTCCGCCTTGACCGCCTGCATGATTTCCATCATTTGGGCGGTAATGGGCACGGGAGAGCTGATGGCGTGGGCCGCGTTCAAGGCGTTATTCAGATCTTTGATATGGAGCTCAATCCGGAAACCGGGCTTAAAATTGCGATCCATCATCATGGGAGCCTTGGCGTCCATGACGGTGGAACCGGCCAGACCGCCGCGGATGGCCTGATAGACGAGCTCAGGATCGGCGCCGGCCTTGGTGGCGAAGGTCAGAGCCTCGGCGACCGCCGCGATGTTGGAGGCCACAATGATCTGATTGGCAAGTTTGGCCACGTTGCCGGAACCCAGATCGCCTACGTATACGACGGAAGCGGCCATATGCATCAACAACTCATAGTAGCGGTCGAAGGTTTCCTTCTTACCCCCTACCATGACGGACAGGGTGCCGTCGATGGCCTTGGGCTCTCCGCCGGACACGGGAGCATCCATCAGTTCGATGCCCTTCTCCGCCAGAGCGGCGCCGATGGCACGGCTTTCTACCGGGTCGATGGAACTCATATCGATGACGACGGTGCCGGGCTTTGCCGCGGAGATGATGCCGTCTTCAGACAGCGCCACGTCCCGCACATTGGGGGAATTGGGCAGCATGGTAATGATTACGTCGCACTGAGAGGCCAAAGAGGCGATGCTCTGTGCGGAAGCCGCGCCGCAGGCGGCGACTTCTTCCTGCGCCTCCTTGCTGCGATTAAATACAACCAGGTCATAGCCTGCTTTGATCAGATTTTTACTCATGGGTTTTCCCATGATGCCGAGTCCGATAAATCCTACTTTCATTGTACTCCTCCTTCAAACTGTCTTATGTGGACGCGTGTCCAACTACAATCATTATAGGTCAATTTCCTGGGTTCTTCAAGATCTTTTTTGTTTTTTTCAAATGGGGTATAGATTTTTAGAGAATTTGCTGTATAATAGGAAATAAGCTTATGAAAGGAAAGGAAGGAACTTATGGCGACTGAACCATTATATATCAAGATCAAAGAGAACGATAATGTGGCCATTACCGTACACGCGATCCCCGCGGGGACGGAGGTCATGGAGGGAGTCGTATCCAGGCAGGAGATCCCTCAGGGACATAAGATCGCGCTGGAGGATATCGAAAAGGACGCCCCCATTCGCCGGTATGGCGTGGTGCTTGGATATGCCCTCGATTTTATCCCTCGGGGAAGCTGGATCAATGAACATATGCTGCGGCTGCCGATCCCTCCGGATGTGAGGCATATGACCTTCTCTACCAACCTTCGTACGGATCTGCCGAAGCCTCCGGTGACGACCTGGGAAGGATACCGGAACGCGGAAGGATATGCGGGAACGAGGAATTACCTGGGAATCATTACCACGGTGCAATGTGTGGAAGGCGTGCTGAACGTGGCGGTGGATCGGATTCGTAAGGAGCTTCTGCCCAAGTATCCCCATGTGGACGGCGTAGTGCCGGTCAATCACGCCTATGGCTGCGGCGTGGCGATTAACGCCCCGGAAGCGGTCATTCCCATCAGGGCCATTTCCAATATGACGAAACACCCCAATTTTGGCGGGGAACTGATGATTGTGGGCCTGGGCTGCGAGAAACTTCAGCCCAACATGATCACCGATCAGGTGGATCCGGAACATGTACTGATGCTTCAGGACTATCAGGGATTCGACGTGATGGTGCAGGCGATCATGGATATGGCGGAGAAGAAGCTTAAGAAGCTGGATCAGCGCCGCAGGGAGACGCTGCCTCTATCCGATCTTATCATCGGTATGCAGTGCGGCGGCAGCGATGCTTTTTCCGGTGTCACGGCGAACCCTTCGGCGGGATACGCTTCCGACCTCCTGGTCAGCGGAGGCGCCACGGTGCTGTTCTCCGCGGTGACGGAGGTGCGGGACGGCGTCTATCTCCTGGCGGAACGTGCCGTCAACGAGGAAGTGGGCAAGAAACTCGCTGACGAGATGCTTTGGTACGATCATTATCTTGAGGAAGGAAGGGTGGATCGCAGCGCCAATCCCACGCCGGGTAACAAGAAGGGCGGCCTGTCCAATATCGTGGAGAAGGCCATGGGTTCCATCGCCAAGTCGGGAACCGCCCCCATCGTAGAGGTGCTTTCTCCCGCGGAGAGGCCCACGAAAAAGGGATTGATCTACGCGGCCACGCCGGCCAGCGATATCGTATGCGGTCCGTCCCAGCTCGCCTCCGGCATCACGCTGCAGGTTTTCATGACGGGACGGGGAACGCCCTACGGGCTGCCGGAGGCTCCGGTGGTCAAAGTCTGTTCCCGCACGGACATGAAGAACCAGTGGCCGGATCTGATCGATATCAACGCCGGTACCATCGCCACCGGACACGCTACGATCGAAGAGGTGGGAACGGAGTTGTTTCAGTTTATTATCGACGTGGCCAGCGGACGCAAGCAAACGTGGGCGGAGAAGCATCATTTGTATAATTACCACTGCTTCTTCAATCCGGCGCCCATTACCTAATCGAGATTTGAAATCAAAAGACTGCCGTCTGCGGACGGTGGTCTTTTTTAGGAAGAGCCGGTTCTATTTTAGGAAAATCCTCATAAAGTAACAGTACCATACTGTGAAAAGTGAGGACGCAAACATGGCAGAAGAGTTCAACCTGTATCAGGATATTGCGGGGCGCACCGGCGGATCCATATACATAGGCTGCGTGGGGCCGGTGCGGACGGGCAAGTCCACGTTTATCAAGAATTTTATGGAGATGATGATCCTTCCGGGCATACAGGATCCCAACGAGCGCAATCGTAAGATTGACGAGCTTCACCAATCCAGTAACGGGAAGACGATCATGACCACGGAACCCAAGTTCATTCCCAACGAAGGGGTGGAGGTCGCTTTTACCGATCAGAATGGGGAGCCGGTTCGATTTAAGGCAAAGATGATCGATTGCGTGGGGTATATGGTACCCGGCGCCATAGGCCATATGGAAGACAACGAGAACCGCATGGTCAAGACGCCCTGGTTTGAGGAGGAGATTCCCTTCGTACAGGCCGCGGAGATCGGCACCAGAAAGGTTATCGCCGAACATTCTACCGTGGGATTGGTGATTACCACCGATGGGACGGTGACGGATATTCCCAGGGAAGACTATAAAGAGGCGGAGCATAGGGTTATAGAGGAGCTCAAGTCATTAGGAAAGCCTTTTATCGTATTGCTTAATTCGGCTAATCCCGAAAGGGAGACGGTCAAGCTTTTGGCGGATCAACTGGCCGAGGAATACGGCGTACAGGTATTGCCGGTCAACGCCAAGGAGCTTGGTAAAGAAGATATAGAGGAGATCCTGCAGGCGCTTTTGCAGGAGTTCCCGGCAAAACAGCTCTCACTCTATTTTCCGGGCTGGATGGAGACGTTGAGTCCGGAACACAGCGTTAAGCAGGCCATGATCACGATGCTGAGAGGCTGCGCGGAGAAGGTTTCCAAGATGAAGGATCTGCCGCCGGTATTGGAAGCGATCCGCGAAAACCCATATATTAAGAAGGTGCAGTGGGAGGGCATGGACCTATGCCAGGGAACGGCGGAGGCGGAGGTCGTCTTGCAGGAACATCTTTTTTATGATGTGCTTAGCGAGATGACGGATGTGGAGATCGACGGGGAGCGGGATATGATCCTGACCATCAGGGAACTGGCGAGATCCAAGAAAGAGTATGAGAAACTGGAATCCGCCTATAAGGAAGCCATGCAGAGGGGGTATGGCATCGTGCCGCCCATGATGGAGAACGTGGAGCTGGAAGAACCGAAGGTGATCCGTCAAGGCGGAAAATTCGGGGTACAGCTAAGAGCCACCGCCCCGTCGGTTCATTTCATCCGCACCCAGGTGGTGACGGAGATCAATCCTTACGTGGGCACCCAGGAGCAATGCCAGGATTTCCTGACGTATCTGAATGCCCAAACAGGGGATATCTGGCAGACGGAGATCTTCGGCCGATCCGTTCAGGAGCTCGTGAAAGAAGGGCTTGGGGGGAAGGTCGGCAGAATGCCGGAAGCAGCCAGAAACAAGCTGCAGATCGCCCTCGAGAAAGTAATTAACGAAGGCAGGGGAAACCTGATCTGCATCGTGCTATAAGAGAAAGGCATACAGGGGCTGTCACGGCACAGAATTTTCGTAGCCGCGACAGCCCATATGTAATGATTTGTCAATGTTTTTTTAGACGGTTCTGTAGATTTTTGCAGGAAAAGATGCTATAATGGCTCTGTCGTATTTTTTGAGACAGATAGAATAGGCGATAGGATACGGGAAGGTGCGAAGGTGAGCAGGAAGACAGGGAAAAGCAAGAAGAATGGAAAAAGATTCCATTGGATGTACATACTGATTGGCGTGATTTTTCTGTATGTTGTGATACAGTCTTTTTTCTTAGCGCAAAGCAGCAGTCTGAATTATGTGGTGGCACAGCGCGGGGACCTAGGGGAGACGGAGTCTTATACAGGCGTCATTACGCGGGAAGAGCAGCTGATACGGGCTTCCCAGAGCGGCGTCGTGGAATACTATTATCCGGGAAACCGTCATCTCTCTAAGGGAACGCGGATCTGCTCTTTGCGGGATAACTATTATGGGGATCTGCTGGAACAGAAGATGGACAATCTGTACGAGCAGCTGCGTAACGAGGCGGCGGCCAGCGAGTACGCGGAGGATTTTCAACGACTGGATACGCAGATCGGCGAACAGATCGCCTCGTATGTGAGGCGTAAGAACGCCAACAACTATGATTCCCTTTACGCGATGAAGAACAACGTGGTGGCCACGATGGACCAAAGGGAGAACCTCCTCGCGATCCTGCAAAACGAGAGGATCAACGCCATGCTCAAGGAGCAGGGAATCTATGAGGAACAGCTGAACAGCCAAAGCGCCAATATCACGATTCCTCAGGCGGGGATGATCGCTTACACCTATGATAACTACGAAGGGTGGACTTGGGAACAGATTACTCCGGATTTTGTGAGCGCCTACCAAGGGGGATACGAAACGATTCCCCTGAATCTGCAGACCATCGAGGAGGGAGATCCGCTGTATCGTCTGGTGACGGATCAGGCTTGGCAGATTACCTTCTTTACGGACGCGGATCGGGCGGAAACGTTTGAGGAAGGAAGTTCCTATGAGTTTTATATCGACGGAAATACGCTGCGGGGAAAGGTGATCGCCAAAGAGCAGGCGGCCGGGCAGTATAAGATCGTCCTGGAAGTCTCGGATTATATGAGCAATTACGCGGGATGGCGGATTGTAAACCTGGAGTTTCAATTCTCCGGGGAAGAAGGAATCCAGATTCCCCAGGAATGCATTATGAAGGGGGAGTATTACCGCGTTCCCCTGAGCTATGTATACGACAGTCTGGGACAAGACTGTCTGATGATTCGGCAGGAAGGCGGCGATGTGCTGTGTCCGATAGAAGTGGTCTATACCCGTTCGGAAGAAAAAGAGACGGGTTACGCCTATTTTGAACTGCCGGAGGGGCTATCAGAAGGCGCTCTTATGATCCAGAGCGGGACGGATCAGGTGATGATTTTACAGGAAAAAGAGACGCTGTCCTATGTGTTTACGGTGAACGGCGGATATCAAGAGCTTCAGATTGTGGAGATCTTATATGAGACGGATCGGTACGCGATCGTGGATGGGATTCGACTGTACGACCAGATTCTGATCCCATAATCGATGGAAAGAGGGGCCAGAATGAGGCAGATGAAACGAATTTTAGCAGGCGTCGTGCTGTGGATACTCCTGCTGAGCGGGTGTACGTCTTCGCCGGTGGATTCGTATAAGCTCCTGCGAGAAGCAGGACAGGCGGTGGAAGAAGGGGATTTGCAGAGGGCGCTGCAGGACTATGATCGACTTACGGAGCTCATGCCCCAAAATGGGGCGGTCTATAACGGACGCGGCGCCGTGCTGTTGGAACTGGGAAAATATGAGCCTGCGCTTTCCGATCTTGAAAAAGCGGTGGAATTGGATGATGGCAACACGGTCTATTGGTATAATCTGGGGCTTGCCAGATACTGTCTGCAAGATTACGAGGGAAGCGTGGAGGATTTTTCCCGGGCATTGTCTTTGAATGCAAAATACGCGGATGCCTATGGACGGCGCGCCGCCGCTTATGCTTGTTTGGGGCGATACGAGGAGGCAGAGACGGATTTAGAGCGGGCGGAAGATCTCGCGCCGGGACAGAATGCCACCTATCTGGCGCTTTTGGGAAGCGCGTACTTGACGGCGGGCGAGACGGAGAGAGCTAAGGTACTTCTGGACCAGGCGATCGAGATCGATTCGGATCATCCGGAGTATTATTTGCAGAGGGCGCAGGCCCAAATTCTGGCGGGGCAATATGAACAGGCCCAAGAAGACTGTGTGCAGGCGATCTCGATGCGGGAAGGTTTTCTTGCCGGCTATGCTGTTTTGGGGGATTTGTATTATGCCCAGCAGCAGTACGAGCAGGCGATCGCGAACTATACGGTCGCGTTACTGGAGCAGCCCGATGCCGAGGGATATCTCATCCGGGGGAAGTGTTACGCGGCGTTAGGAAAGTATGAAGAGGCGGAAACGGACTTTACCCAGGCCATCCTCCTCGAACCCGACATGGCTTCGGCCTATGTGGAAAGAGGCGATGTGAGAGAACAGATGGGGGATCCGGACGAGGCTCTGAAGGACTATAAAAAGGCGCGGGATCTTTTACGGGAAGGAGAAGAGTAGAGTGGAAGGGCTGGAGACTTATGAGGAACGTTTCAGGCAGGTTCGGGAAAATATCCGCGGCGCGGCGGAGCGAGCCGGAAGGGATCCGGAAGAGATCACGCTTCTGCCGGTGACGAAGACGCAGCCGGTGGAGGTGTTGGAAGCGGCATGGCAGCTTGGCATGCGCGTCGCCGGGGAGAATCATGTACAAGAAATCGCAGAGAAAAAGAAGCATTTTGGGGATCGGATTCGTTTCCATATGATCGGGCATTTGCAGCGGAACAAGGTTCGGCAGGTGTTGGACAAAGTGGAATTGATTCACTCCGTGGACAGCTTGCGCCTGGCGCGGGATATCGATCGGATCGGTGAAGAAATGGGGCTTTGTCCTAAAATATTAATCGAAGTGAACGTGGCGAAAGAGGCGAGTAAATACGGCATTACGGTGGAGGAACTGCCCGAGACGCTCGAGGAATTGAGTCATTTTTCGCATCTTCGGGTAGAGGGATTGATGACCATCGCGCCCTTCGTGGAGAATCCGGAGGAAAATCGGCCGGTTTTTCGCGCGCTCAGGCAACTTTTTGTTGACAATCGAGAGAATCCGTTTCATAATATAGAAATGAATGTGTTATCCATGGGGATGACCAATGACTATCAGGTTGCGATAGAAGAAGGCGCGACGCTGGTGAGAATCGGGACGGCCTTGTTTGGCGCCCGTCAGTATACGACAGCCTGAGGCAGGGCTGAAACAGAGAAAGGATAAGAAACTATGGGAAAGTTTGACCATTTATTAGAAAAGATCGGCTGGACGCAGGTTCACGAGGAGGAAGAGGAAGACAACGAGACCTATGAGGAGCCCAGGAGCGCCGTGTATTCCGCGGAACGCGCCGCAAGTTCCAGGGGGGAGATCCATTTTCGCTCCGACGAACCGGAGGAGGAACCGGAGCCGGCGCCCTATCGTCCCCATCGGACGACAAGCCGCGCGACTTCATCGCCTTCTTATCGGCAGCCGGAACGGACCGCCTCCAATCCCAAGGTGGTGAATCTGCATGCGAACGTACAGATGGAGGTGGTGGTGGCCAGCCCGGAATCCTTTGAAGAGGCCAAGAACATTTCCGACGACATCCGCAACAACAAGCCCGTGGTCATTAACCTGGAGTTTGTGGAGCAGCCGATTGCCCAGCGGATTACGGATTTTCTTTGCGGATCCTGTTACGCCCTCAACGGCAATATTCAGCGCATCGCCGATAAGATCTACATGATTGCGCCGGGCAATGTGGACATCGCGGCCAGTATCGATTTCCGCAAGACGCTGCAAAACGAGGGCGGCCTGGTATTCCCTTGGGGGACGGAGCAGTAAGGTTATGCAGGGAGAGGAAAAGTGGCTGCAAAGTCACTTGGCAGACCTGGCAAGGCAGGCGGACACCTATGGGATTCCCATGTATTCGGACTTTTTGGATACGGCCCAGCAGGAATTACTGTATGGCATGGAAAAACGCCTGCCGGTGAAGGTAGAATATAACGGAGGATACGAAGGGGCCGAACGAAGGATGGCTTCCTTTTGTCCCCCGTTTTTATATGAAGAGGAGAATGTGTTTCCCATCCGGTGCCTGGAGATTCGTCCCAGAGGGGCTCAGTTTGTCAAGAAACCGCCTCAGCACCGGGATTATTTGGGCTCCGTCCTAGGATGCGGGATCGACCGCCGCAAGATCGGCGATATCCTGGTGCGGGAGGAGGGAGCGCTCATCTTCGTCTGTGAGGAGATGAGCGGATTTCTCATAGAGAATCTGCGGGAGGTGGGCCATATTTCCGTGGATATATACCCTTATGAGGGCAGTCTCGAGGACGTGACGCCTCGGGGTAAGGAATTGGTCATCAGTGTCGCGTCCCTGCGGTTAGACGCGGTGTTGAGCCGAGGATTCGGTATCGGGCGGGGAGACGCCGCCGATCTGATCCGCGCGGGCAGGGTGCAGATCGATCATCATCTATGTACAAAGACGGATCAGATTGTAGGAGAAGAGGCACTTGTCACCGTTCGAGGCAAAGGCCGTCTGCGGCTGAAAGGCGCGACGGGCACGTCGAAGTCCGGCCGCGTACAGGTTCTGGCGGAACGATTCGGATCATAAGCGAAGAGGATAGAAAAGATGAGAAAAAGATATTTCATTTTGATTTTAGCGGTCGTGATTCTGGTGGGGGCGGATCAGCTGGTGAAATGGTGGGCCTTGTCCGCTTTAGCGGACGGCACGGTGATCGATCTGATTCCCGGTGTTTTTCGTTTTTCTTACGTGGAGAATCGCGGCGCGGCTTTCGGAATCTTGCAGGGACAGACGGTGCTTTTGACCGTGATCTCGATCGGGGTCACGGTGGCGCTCTTATATCTGTATCACCGGGTGCCGGGAGGAAAGCAGTACCGCCTGCTGCATGTGTGTTATACGCTGATCTTAGCGGGAGCGGCGGGCAATCAGATCGATCGGATTTTCCGGGGATTTGTGGTGGACATGTTTGAGTTCTACTGGTTTCGTTTTCCCGTTTTCAATCTGGCGGACTGCTTCGTGGTCGTCGGCGGCATCACGGTGTTCCTGATTCTGGCGATTCGCCCGCGTCTCTTGGATCCGCTGGTGAGTCCTAAGAAAGAAGAGTCGTTGGATGGATGAGATTCTGAATGTTCGAGTGGAGAAGGAAGACGCGGGAAGCCGGCTGGATAAGTTTCTGGCGGGAGAATTGCCGGATCTGTCCCGATCCAGGATCCAGAAGCTGCTGGAGCAGGGAAATATCAGAAGGAACGGGCAGACGGCCAAAAACAGCGAGAAGGTGGCGGAGGGAGACCGTCTTCTAATCACGCTGCCGCCCCCGGAACCGCTCTCGGTAGAGCCAGAGGATCTGCCGATTTCTGTGGTATATGAAGACGAAGATCTCCTGGTGGTCAATAAACCGAGGGGGATGGTGGTGCATCCGGCGCCGGGGCATTATAGCGGAACGCTGGTAAACGGCCTGCTATATCATTTCGCGGGACAGCTTTCGGGAATCAACGGGGTGGCGCGGCCCGGCATTGTACATCGGATCGATAAGGACACGGCGGGACTCCTGGTCGTCTGCAAGACGGACCGGGCCCATCAGGGCATGGCGGATCGGCTTAAGGTACACGACATCGAACGGGTCTATCATGCCGTTGTCTACGGGAATCCAAAAGAGGAACAGGGGACGGTAAACGCGCCCATAGGGCGTTCCGACCAGGATCGAAAGAAAATGGCGATCCGACCGGACGGCAGGCGTGCCGTCACCCATTGGCGGGTATTGGAGCGGTTCGGCGCGTTTACCTATATTGAAGCCCAACTGGAGACGGGGCGTACCCATCAGATCCGGGTTCATATGAAGAGCATCCGGCATCCGCTCTTGGGAGATCCCCTGTATGGCCCCGGCGGGTTAAGCGGAGAGGATAGGGCCTTCCTGCGCGGCGTGTCCCAGGAGGACTATGGGGGTCAGGTTCTGGTGGCGAAAGTCCTGGGATTTGACCATCCGGTCACGGGAGAACGGATGCATTTTGAGATCGATCTGCCGGATTATTTCGAGAGGATCCTTGCCGCCCTCAGAAAGAATAGGAGATGAGAAGATGAATGCAAGGCAGTGTTTAAGGCAGTGGCTTTCGGAAAGCAAGTCGGCCGTCTTCTTTGGCGGCGCCGGAGTGTCAACCGAAAGCGGAATTCCGGACTTTCGTTCCGAAAACGGGATCTACAAGGCGCGTGGTCAATTCGGCGCGGATCCGGAGGAGATTCTGTCCCATCATTTTTTCCTGGAGAATCCGTCGACTTTTTATGAGTATTACCGGCAGAATCTGATTTATCCGGAGGCGGAGCCCAACGCCGCGCATAGGGCGCTGGCGGAATGGGAACGCAGGGGAAATCTGAAGGCGGTGATTACGCAGAATATCGACGGCCTGCACCAGAAAGCGGGAAGCAGGCAGGTGTTCGAACTGCACGGATCCGTGCTGCGTAACCGATGCATGAAATGCGGAAAGGAATACGACCTTTCGATCATCACAAAGACGCGGGGGATTCCGCGATGCGAAGTCTGCGGAGGACAGATCAAACCGGAAGTGGTCCTATACGAGGAGGGGCTTGACGAGGAAGTACTTAGCGGAAGCATAGAGGCGATTCGTGAGGCGGATCTTTTGATCGTGGGAGGTACTTCTCTCAACGTATATCCGGCGGCGGGGCTTTTGGGCTACTTCCGGGGAAAACACCTGGCGCTGATCAACAGAGACCGTACGCCCTGGGACGGCGAAGCCGACCTGGTTCTGCACGAAAATATCGGGGAAGTGTTTCAGGAAATCACATTTTGAGGAGCAATATGCGTTATCAGGAAATCAAACAGATCTCCCGGGAATTGTTTCGGGATTTTAACCGGCGTCAGGAGGTCAATATCTGCTGGAGACGTCAAGGGGAGGATTGGGTGCTTAGGCCCGATCCCTTTATCGACGATTGGAGCGAGGAGGACTATCAATTTTTAGTTCGCTGTCTTCAAAACACCGTCGATACGGGAGGCTTAGTCTGCGGCGCATTCACGGAAGAAGGAAAGTTAAAGGGGTTCGTCTCGGTGGAGAAGGAGCCCCTTGGACGGCAGCATCATTATTTGGATTTAACGAGTATCCATGTGTCTTGCGATATGCGCCATCAAGGGATCGGGAAAAATCTGTTCCGGATCGCCGCGGATTGGGCGAGGGCCCAGGGGGCACAGAAACTCTATATTTCTTCCCATTCGGCGGCGGAAACGCAGGCGTTTTACCGCGGGCTCGGATGCGTGGACGCGGCGGAAATTCAGGAAAAACACGCCTTAGCGGAACCCTACGATTGTCAGCTGGAATATTTATTATAAAAGGGGTTTACAAACTCAGAAAAATCGTGTATAATATTGTCAGTTTGCTTTTGGGAATATAGCTCAGTTGGTTAGAGTGCCACGTTGACATCGTGGAGGTCGCTGGTTCGAGCCCAGTTATTCCCACGAATCCCGGAAGGAGAAACCTTTCGGGATATTTTTTTCAAGAATCCATGGAGGAATGAAAATGGAAAAGTACCGTGACGAATCGTTATCTTTCGAGGAGAGAGCGAAGGATCTCCTGGATCGCATGACATTGGAAGAGAAACTTAGTCAGATGACCTATCAATCCCAGGCGATCGATCGTCTGGGGATCCCGGCGTATAATTGGTGGAACGAGGCTTTACACGGAGTGGCCAGGGCGGGTATCGCCACCATGTTCCCGCAGGCGATTGGACTTGCCGCCATGTTCGACGATCAGGAACTCTTTGAGATCGCCGATATTATTTCTACCGAGGGCAGAGCCAAGTACAAAGCCTATTCGGAGGAAGGAGACAGGGGAATCTATAGGGGGTTAACCTTCTGGTCGCCGAATGTGAATATCTTTCGGGATCCCAGATGGGGCAGAGGGCATGAGACCTACGGAGAAGATCCCTATCTGACGTCCCGCTTGGGCGTTGCGTTTATCAAGGGATTACAGGGGGAAGATCCGAAGTATCTGAAATCCGCGGCCTGTGCCAAGCACTTCGCGGTGCACAGCGGTCCGGAAGGGCTTCGCCATGAGTTTGACGCGCGGGTTAGCCAGAAGGATCTGTGGGAGACTTATTTGCCGGCCTTCGAGGCCTGTGTAAAAGAAGGTCAGGTGGAAGCCGTCATGGGCGCTTATAACCGGACGAACGGTGAGCCCTGCTGCGGAAGTCCCACGCTCCTGCAAAAGATCCTTCGGGAGAAGTGGGGATTCAAGGGCCATGTTGTGTCGGATTGTTGGGCCATTAGAGACTTCCATACCCATCACCATGTAACGGACACCGCGCCGGAGTCCGCGGCGATGGCGCTTCTCGCGGGGTGCGATGTGAACTGCGGTTCCGTTTATCTGCATCTGCAGGCGGCTTTAGACGAAGGACGCATTACGGAAGAAGATATCGACCGGGCCCTCATGCGCCTTTTGATGACTCGCATGAAACTGGGTATGTTTGACGCGCCGGAGCATGTGCCATACGCCGCGATACCTGTGACCGCCAATAATACCAAAGCGCATCAGGAGAAGAACCTAAAAGCGGCTCGTAAATCCATGGTGCTTTTGAAGAACGATCACGCGCTTCCCCTGGAGCCGACCAAGCTTCGCAGGATAGCGGTGATCGGTCCTAACGCGGACAGCAGGGAAGCCCTTAAAGGTAACTATTACGGCGACGCGGATCGGTATATTACGGTGCTCGAGGCGGTTCAGGATTATCTTGCGGGGTATGATACCGAGGTTGTCTATTCCGTGGGCTGCGCCTTGTTTAAGGATAATCATTACTCCGATGACAATCAGTGCATTTATGAGGCCACGGGACTGGTAAAGAGCGCGGACGTGACCGTAATATGCTTGGGTTTGGACGATACTTTGGAAGGGGAAGAGAAGCATCAGTCCAATGTTTACGGGAGCGGGGACAAGCCGGATCTTAAATTCCCGGGACAGCAGGAACGCCTTTTCCGAGAGGTTTTGGACGCTGCGGGAGACAAGCCGGTGATCCTCGTGAACATGACGGGAAGCGCCATGGATCTCAATCTGGCAGAGGAGCGCTGCGCTGCCGTCGTACAGGCCTGGTATCCAGGTTCTCGGGGCGGACAGGCCGTCGCGGAACTCCTGTTTGGAGCCTATAGCCCGGCAGGTCGTCTGCCCGTGACCTTCTATAAGACTGTCGAAGAACTTCCGGAATTTGAAGATTATCGGATGACGGGCCGCACATATCGATACATGAAAAACGACGCGTTGTATCCCTTTGGATATGGACTCTCGTATAATACGTACAGGTATGATACGGTAGAGTTCCCTTACTGGAAAGAGGGAGAACTCCATGTGAAGGCGCGAGTGACCAACGAAGGAACGATGGAGGGAGACGAAGTCGTACAGCTCTATACGATTCATAAGAGTCCCGAGCTCGAGTCCCCCAATTGTTCCCTGCGTAGATTCAAACGAATCACCTTAGAGCCCGGCGCGTCCCAGGAAGTGGAATTCGTCCTTTGCGAAGAAGATCTGATGATGGTCGATAACGAGGGCGAAAAGATCTTAGAATCCGGAGAATATACAATCACCGTCGGCGGCGGCCAGCCGGATCATCGCACGGAAGAATTAACCGGACAGAAGGTTCTTCGTTTTTCTTTTCGGATGCCCTAATCCTAGAATATAGAAATTCTCACTTTGCGTTAGGATAAAATCGAATTTATGAATGGAAAGGAAAAAGAAAAAATGAAACTTTGCATTGTAGTAGCTCCATGCAGAGTCTGAGGAGACTGCATGGAGGAACAGCGCTAAGCTGATATCCTCAGACTTTGCTTCTGTTTTGAGAAATATTGATGCGAAAAGGAGCAAAGAAATGAAAAATAAAGGAAACGAACTAAAAGATTTTTTGATTCTCTGGAGCACCCAAAGTGTATCCCACCTTGGCAGCGGTATCACAGCATTTGCCCTTACTTTATGGTTATATGAAAAGACAGGTTCGTCACTAAGCACAGCGGCCCTTACGATATGCTCGTATGCGCCATATGTTCTAATGAGCATATTAGCAGGAGCATTGACAGACAGATTTGATAAAAAGAAAACAATGCTTGTTTGTGACGTGTTTGCGGCCCTTTGTACTATAACTGTATTTGGGTTATATAATACAAATCGCTTGATGGTATGGCATTTATATGCCCTAAATGCAATTTCGGGATTAATGAATACGGTACAGCAGCCGGCATCAGAAGTTGCTATGACGCTTATTCTTCCTGAAAAGTATTATCAGAAAACAAGCGGTCTTCGTTCTTTATCAAAGTCGCTGACATCCATATTAAATCCTTTGATTGCGACAGCATTGTACTCTTTTATAGGATTGAATGGTGTGATAGCAGTAGATATCGGAAGTTTTATAGTGGCCTTTGTGGCATTGCAGTTTTTCATTAAAATTCCGAAAAACCGGAGCGAAAAGAAAGCAAGTGTATTTGTTCTTGCAAAAGAGGGAATTGGATTTTTGAAAGAAAATCCGATGATTATGACGCTGATTTTATTTATGGCGGGCGTTAATCTGGTGGCTTCCGCGTTTGATGCAACGTTACCGGGGTATGTGCTTCCCAATCCAAACGGCGGTCAGACAGTCCTTGGAATTGTAACTTCTTGTTCCGGCGTAGCGATGATTATTGGCAGCCTTATTGTTTCGGTTATGCCGAAGCCAAAGGATAGGGTGAAAGTTGTCTATTTGACAATGCTGTTTTCGTTGGGCACAGAAAACTTCTTACTTGCATTTTCCAGGGAGCCCTTTGTCTGGTGTATTGGACAGATTATTGGCTGGATTCTTGTACCTGTTATGAGTGCAAATCTGGATGTAATTCTTAGAAGTACCATTCCCGTAGAATTACAAGGGCGTGTTTATGCGTGCCGTAATACGCTTCAGTTTTTCACGATCCCGATTGGTTTGTTTTTGGGCGGTTTCATGGTAGATAATGTATGGGAACCATTTATGCTTGCATTTGGTGATTCAGCGATTCTAAAAACACTCTTTGGTATCGGAAAAGGTTCAGGCGCCGCGCTTATGATGTTTATACTCGGTGTAAGCGGCAGTATGATTTGTATCATTACAGGGAAAAAATTAAAAAAGTATCAATTTAATGATAAGTAGTTTTGACGAAGGGGCGATCATCTCGCCCCCTTTTTTTGTTTCGGTAAGGCGGACCTGCATTCCCCTGTAAGGGATAAGTAAAAATTGAAAATGGGGATTTCGCCGTCGATAGCGTAACGGGGTTACGCTTTTTTCCGGGGCCCCGGGATTTCGCCGTCGTTAGCGTAACGCGGTTACGCTCTTTTCCGGGGCCCCGGGATTTCGCCGTCGATAGCGTAACGGGGTTACGCTCTTTTTCGGGGCCTCGGGGTTTCGCCGTCGTTAGCGTAACGCGGTTACGCTTTTTTTCGGGGCCCGGGGATTTCGCCGTCGATAGCGTAACCCGGTTACGCTCTTTTCCGGGGCTCCGGGGATTTCGCCGTCGAGAGCGTAACCCGGGGCCTGGAAAATGGGTATAAAAAAAGGCCCAATGGGGCGTCGGGACGGGAATGATATATGGAATATTGTTGTTTTTGGTAAGGGACGGATTTGCCCGGGAGATCCGGCCAATTTCGGAATCTCACGATTTTTTCAAAAGTTTACGGGCTTTTC
>CALWBZ010000102.1 GCA_944376225.1 uncultured Clostridia bacterium
TCGTGTTCACGATCCTGTTGACCAGTTTTGGTACTTGGGGACTTCCTCATATGATCCATAAATACTATGGGATCAGGGATAAGAAAGAGGTTCGGCGCGGGGTCATCATCTCTACGTTTTTCTCGCTGTTGGTAGCCGGCGGAGGGTATTTTATCGGTTCCTTCTCTCATCTGTTTTTTGGAGAGACGCTGCCGGAAGGAGGCACGGATTATGTGGTGCCTCTCATGTTGGATTCCGCGGGACTTCCCAATCTGCTCATCGGCGTGATTCTGGTGCTGCTGATTTCGGCCTCAGTATCCACCTTGTCCAGTATCGCGCTTACAGCCTGCTCCACTGTTTCGATGGATTTTGTGAAGACGAATATCGCCAAGAAGATAGAGGATAAAAATCTGGCGGCGCTGACCCGGATCTTCTGTCTGGTATTCGTCGTATTGAGTTTTCTGATCGCAAACTATCCCACGCCGATTTTGGAGATGATGTCTTATTCCTGGGGGATCATTTCCGGTTCCTTTTTGGCACCCTATGTTTTGATCCTTTATTGGAAAGGGCTCAACAAAGCAGGCGCCTGGGCGGGGATGATCGGCGGCTTTCTGACAGCCTTTCTGCCCGCGGCCCTGTCCGGTTTTACCACGCCGAACGGCCCGTTATACGCGTGTCTGGCGATGGCCGTCTCCTTTGTCCTGTGTTTTGCGGTCAGTCATGGGGCGCGACTCTTGGGTTGGGCATCCGGGCAAAGCGACGAAAGATTTTATGCAGCGAAAAGTGAAGAGATCAAATAAAAATAGGGAGGATTCTGAAACGCTCAATGCATCAGAATCCTCCCTGTGATTTTATCGGTCAAGCAGGTCGGGATCTATCGGTCTGTCTTTGAAGTAGTATTCCCGGTCCCGTTCGCTCACAGGACGCAGGACGCGGCAGGGATTGCCGACGGCGACGACACGGGAAGGCAGATCTTTGGTTACCACGCTTCCCGCGCCGATGACCGTATGGTCGCCGATCGTGACGCCGGGAAGGATGATCGCCCCGGCGCCGATCCAGCAATTACGGCCAATCCGGACGGGCATGTTATATTGATAGTTTTTCTCACGCAGTTCAGGCAGAATGGGATGACCGGCGGTGGCGATCGTCACGTTAGGACCAAACATCGTATGATCTTCGATGTAAATATGCGTGTCATCGACCAGCGTCAGGTTGAAATTGGCGTAAACATGGGCGCCAAGATGGACATGGTGTCCGCCCCAGTTTGAATGGAGGGGCGGTTCGATATGACAGCCTTTGCCGATCTCCGCGAACATCTCTTGCAGGAGCGCGGCTCTTTTTTGAGAGTCCCCGGGCCGGGTGGCGTTATATGCATAGAGTTTTTCCAGACACTCTTGCTGTAGACGGACGATCTCTGGATCGTCAGGAAGATATAGTTCGCCGGAGTGAAGACGGTCTTTCATGTTCATAGGTGGAATCCTTTCTTGATGTCGTATTGTATGGAAAGTATAGCACATAAGGATTGAAAAATAAACAGAAAAATTTAAGATAATATCTTGCGCAACATGGTACTATATGCTATACTGTTCTATACAAGGAACTATAAAACCAGAGATAGCAGGGAACGGAACGAAGGGAGGCATAAAGATGAAAGACTATGGGATGGGCTGGATCATAGGAAAAACAAAAGGAAGTAGAAGGTATTTTCTATTATTGTCCGTGGCGGGCGTAGCGATTGGCGCGGTTAACATGGGAATGACAACGGTTCTCATGAATCTTGTGAATATCGCGGCAGGAGATTTGAAGGGATCCCTGTGGGAGAACGTGTTATGGGCAATCTTTTTCCTGATGTTAGAAGGCGTTATGGGACTCGTTACGATGGTGTCTTATCGAATGGCCGTCAGTAAAACGGGAAAGGGACTGCGCATGGAATTGGGCGAACGGCTGTTTTATGCGCCATTACTTAAGATGCAGGAAAGGCATGGAGGAGAATATATGACCTGCCTGACGACAGATGTAGAACACGTGGCTGACTGTGTCCCTTCCATTTTAAGAAAGACGGTGGCGAACGGTTTGACGACGCTTCTGGCGCTCATATATCTGTTTATCTTAAATTGGAAGATGGCATGTATTCTGATCTGCGTGATTCCTCTTTTGATTTTCTGTGTGGCGGTATTTTCACCCATTGTACAAAAGATGAGCAAACAGGATAAGGAAAATGAGGAGAAGATCCGAGTTTCCCTGCAGGAGATGCTGGATAAGATTTTGATTCTGAAGACAAGCGAGATGGGGAGTGTCCTGAAACAAAGGAATCATCAACTTCTGGATCAGAAAATCGAAAGTGCGAAACGCCTGGGGATGGCGGAGGGCGGATCCTCATTTCTGAACAACGTGTTGGGTACTTCTATGATGATGATCGCGATGGCGGGAGGCGCCTACTTTGTAATACAGGGAGAACTGGAAGTGGGAGCGTTGATCGGAATCGTACAGTTGGCGAATTATGTCGTCTGGCCTTTTACTGCTCTGGGAGACGTGATCTCCAGAGCCAATCAGTCCATCGTTTCGGCCAGAAGGTTAGGAGCAATCTATGAGCTGCCTCAAGAACAGGCGGAGCAGGGTACGGATCCGGAGAAGGAGAAGAAGCAGATTCGAGGCGTAGAAGTGAGGGGAGTTTCCTTCTCGTATGGAGAAGTACCGGTCTTACAGTCTGTGAATGCGGATTTTTCGTTGGGGAAAGTTTCCGCGCTTATAGGAGAGAGCGGAAGCGGGAAAAGCACATTGTTGAAGATCATTGCAGGTCTGTATACGCCAAAGAACGGCGCGGTATGTCTTCGCCTTGGAAAAGAGGAGAAGAATGTGCAAGTGACAGGATGCGGATATTGTGCTTTTGTACCGGCCGATCAGTTGATTTTTCGCGACACGGTGGCAGGAAATATCTGTATGGCACAAAAGAGACAGGAGGAACGGATGGTTCGTTGTGCTCGGATGGCGAATATAGACCAATTTATTGATACGCTGGAGAATCGGTATGATACCTGGATCGGAGAGGGTAAACAGGCGGTATCCAGCGGACAGATGCAGAGGATAGCGATTGCGCGAGCTTTATATCAAGGGAAAAAAGTGTTGCTCTTTGATGAGCCTACGGCCAATCTGGATACAGAATCGATTGATATTTTTATCGATACGCTGAGGAAAATTTCCGAAGAGCGAGTTTGTATCGTCGCGACACATGATGAAAGGATAAGACAGATCTGCCAGACGGTATACGAGGTCAAAGACGGGAAGCTTGAGGGAGGTATATCATGAAGAGGAGCAACGTTCTTTATGTAATATCCAAAACTTGGAAGTATGAGAAGATGATCCTGATCATTCTGGCGCTCCAGACATTGATCGGTGTCTGCACGCCGTTTATCAGCATGTATCTGCCGGTTGCGGCCCTTGAGGGGATCTCCGGAGAGATCTCTCCCGCACGCATGTGGACTCTCATTATAAGCCTGATCTTTTTTCTGACGATCTGCAATATGGCGCGCGCCTATATCGATGCCGGTTACGACACGCATTTGATGAACAATAAGATTCATTATCTGACGGATTTGTTTCGCAAAAACATGGAATTGGACTATGGGTATATAGAGAGTAAGGAGGGACAGAATCGCTATCAGTACGTGCTGCATACGCTGACAAGCGACGCCCAAGGAGTCACGGGGATGCTGCAGCGTTTGGGAAAGCTGTGGAGCAGCCTGTGCAGTATCCTGCTGTATACGGGCATGATCGCGGCGCTTAACGTATGGATCGTGGCGGTCCTGATTCTTACGTCGATGGGTCATCTTATTTTGGTTAACCATATTTTGAGGGCGCAGCATCGCCATAAAGACGAATGGGTGGATATAGAGCGGAAGACCGACTATCTCTTTTCGTATGTGCAGAATGAAAAGAATAACAAGGATATTAAGTTGTTTTCGATGCAGGGATGGTTGGGAAAGAAGATCAGCGCCCTGATAGGAGAACGTATAGAATGGGCCAGACGGCTTGCCCAGTACAATCTCTACATCGGTATCTCTGACACTCTCTTGTTGATCTTACGGGATGCCTTAGCTTATTCCTGTATCTTCGCTGGACTTTTTGCCAATCAACTGGACATTTCAGAATTTACGTTTTATTTTGGCGCGATCACGGGTTTCTCCTCGTTTATGACGAGCCTGTCCACGAGCCTTGCCCACGTGTCGCAAAGGAGCCGGGAGGTCGATGCCTTCCGGGATTACAT
>CALWBZ010000103.1 GCA_944376225.1 uncultured Clostridia bacterium
ACATGTCGAACGTCGTAGTTAAGGAGAATGAAACCTTAGATAGCGCTCTTCGTCGTTTTAAGAGAAGCTGTGCCAAGGCTGGCATCATGCAGGAAGTACGCAAGAGAGAGCATTACGAGAAGCCCAGCGTAAAGCGTAAGAAGAAGTCTGAGGCTGCTCGCAAGAGAAAGTATAATTAATGAATCCGGTTGGACGCGCCGCAAGGATTAGCTTGCGCGCGTCTTTTCCATTTTTGTAGCCGTGAAGAGGTGTGTTCCCGGGGAGAAAAACGTAAGTTCTGAGCTATGACCGCGCTTGTCGTGGCTTTCGGCGAAAAAACTTTGGGAAATCATAGAAAAATGAAAAAAATGCTTGACAGCATTCGGGGAAACGATTATAATGGATCTAATCTGGAAAGTTTCTTTTTCTTTCCAGTAGATATGCGAAATGCGAAGATGGAGACATTCCTAGACAGCCATCCGCGTACAGAGAGCCGATGTTTGGTGCGAATCGGTCGGGAACTGTTTTTGGACTCACTCCGGAGCTGCAATGCTGAACTAAGTAGGCATTGCCGGGAGCTTCCGTTACAGGCGGCACGATCAGTGCGTAATGAGCGGCCTGCGAAGCAGGCAAGTAGGGTGGTACCGCGTGGAATAAGCCTCGTCCCTTTTTGACAGACATGTCAGGGACGGGGCTTTGTGTATATCGCGGCTCCAATGAAAACGGATGTAGGAGGTGAATGGATGGAGAATCAGTCTACGGTGCTGTCCATCCTGGTGGAAAACAATCCGGGCGTATTGGCCAGAGTGGCCGGCCTGTTCAGCAGACGGGGCTTCAATATCGACAGCTTAACCGTCGGAGAGACCCAGGATCCTAAGATTTCACGTATGACGGTGACCGTGACGGCAGACCGGCAGGCGCTGGAGCAGATCAAGAAACAGGTGAACAAGCTGGTGGATGTCATTAAGGTAATCGAACTGCATCCGGAGCGCGCGGTGTTTCGAGAGATCGCCTTGGTCAAGGTGGAGGCCAATCCTCAGAACCGAGCGGAGATCATCCAGTTTGTGGACATCTTCCGGGGAAAGATTGTGGACGTGGCGCCCAGGTCGCTGGTCATCGAGATTACAGGGGATTCCAGCAAAGTGCGGGAGTTTATCGCGCTGCTGGATAATTACGGGGTTATCAAAGAGTTTGTCCGAACCGGCATTACCGCGCTGGAGAGGGGCAGCAAACAAATCGATCAATATAACAAATTTGAGGAGGATTAATCATTATGGCGGCAATTTTTTACGAGCAGGATTGTGATCTGACACTTTTGAAGGATAAGACGGTGGCCATTATCGGCTATGGAAGCCAGGGCCACGCTCACGCTTTGAACCTTAGAGACAGTGGAGTCAAGGTCATCGTAGGCCTGTACGAGGGCAGCAAGTCCTGGGCCAAGGCTGAGGCCGCCGGGCTTCAGGTCATGACTTCCGCGGAGGCGGCGAAGGCGGCGGATATCATCATGATCCTGATCAATGACGAGAAGCAGGCGAAGCTGTATAAAAACGAAATCGAGCCCAATCTGGAACCCGGCAATATGCTCATGTTCGCTCATGGTTTCAATATTCATTTCGGCTGCATCGTTCCTCCCGCGAATGTGGACGTGACGATGGTAGCGCCCAAGGGTCCGGGACATACGGTGCGCAGCGAGTACCAGGCGGGTAAGGGTGTTCCCTGTCTCGTTGCCGTACATCAGAACGCCACCGGGCAGGCCCAGGATCTGGCGCTGGCTTACGCGCTGGGAATCGGCGGCGCCAGGGCGGGCGTCCTGGAGACCACCTTCCGAACCGAGACAGAGACGGATCTGTTCGGTGAGCAGGCGGTGCTGTGCGGCGGCGTATGCGCCCTGATGCAGGCGGGATACGAGACGCTGGTCGAGGCGGGATACGATCCGAGAAACGCTTATTTCGAGTGTATTCATGAGATGAAGCTGATCGTAGACCTGATTTACCAGTCCGGTTTCTCCGGCATGCGCTATTCCATCTCCAATACGGCGGAATACGGCGATTACATCACCGGTCCCAAGATCATCACCGAGGATACCAAGAAGGCGATGAAGAAGATCCTGAAGGATATCCAGGACGGAACCTTCGCGAAGGACTTCCTGCTGGATATGTCCGACGCGGGCAGCCAGGTTCACTTTAAGACGATGAGAAAACTGGCGGCGGAACATCCCTCCGAGATCGTGGGCGAGGAGATCCGCAAGCTCTACAGTTGGAACGGCGAAGATAAGCTGATCAATAACTGATAAAGAATAGGCCGATGAAAAGGGGCGCGCCGTAAAAATGGGCCGCGCCCTTTTCAAAACCGGCGAGACAGAAAGAGGAGATGGCATGTCGAAGGTGGCGTTGTTTGATTCTTCCTTGCGCGACGGGGCGCAGGCGGAGGGAATCACCTTTTCGGTGGAGGATAAGATCAAGATCCTGAAGAGCCTGGACGCTTTGGGGATCGATTATGTGGAGGCGGGGAACCCCACGTCCAATCCTAAAGATCTGGAGTTTTTTCAGCGGGTGGGACAGATGCGGCTGGAAAACGCCAAGCTGGTCGCCTTCGGGAGCACTTGCCATAAGGGATGCGATCCCCAGGAAGATACCTATGTGAACGCGCTTTTGTCGGCGCAGACCCGAGCCGTGGCGATTTTCGGGAAGAGCTGGGATTTTCACGTGACGGACATTATCAGGACCACGCTGGAAGAAAACCTTCGCATGATTCGCGAAACGATTCGCTACGCGGCGTCCCGGGATCGGGAAGTGATCTTCGACGCGGAGCATTTCTTCGACGGGTATAAGAATCATCCGGAATACGCCATGCAGACTCTTGCGGCCGCCCGGGAAGGGGGCGCGTCCTGCCTGGTGCTGTGCGATACGAACGGAGGATGCATGCCCGGGGAGATTCGGCGGATCGTCGCCGCGGTGAAGGAGAAATTCCCGGATGTCTCCATAGGGATTCATTGTCATAACGATTGCGGCCTGGCCGTGGGCAATTCCTTAGAGGCCGTTCTTGCCGGGGCGGACCATGTGCAGGGTACTTTTCTCGGATTCGGGGAACGGTGCGGCAACGCCAGCCTGTGTACGATTCTGGGAGATTTACAGCTTAAGATGGGATACGAGTGCGTTCCTAAAGAAAAGATGACGGAGCTGACCCAGACCGCCAGATATATCGCGGAAATAGCCAATATCACCTTAACGGAGAAAGAGCCCTTTATCGGCAGATCCAGCTTCTCCCATAAAGGCGGCATGCATATCGACGGCGTCAATAAGAACCCGAAATCCTTTGAACATATCCCGCCGGAGAGCGTGGGAAACAGCCGCAGGTTCCTCATGTCGGAGGTAGCGGGCAGGGGATATCTCCTAAACAAGCTGCAGAGACTCGTGCCCAATCTGACCAAGGAGTCGGAAGAGACGCGCAGGATGATGGATCGCCTGAAAGAGCTGGAGCATGAAGGGTATCAGTTTGAAGGGGCGGAGAGTTCCTTCGAGCTTTTGGTCCGCAAGGAACTGGGGAAATATCGGCCCTTTTTCGAGATCGAAGATTTCAAGATTATCGGCGAAGCAGGAGGGGAGGATACGCCCTTTAGCGCCTATGCCATGGTGAAAGTGCGGGTGGACGATCAGGTGAAAATCACCGCCGCGGAAGGGGACGGCCCGGTGAACGCGCTGGATAAGGCGCTCAGGGAGTCTTTGGAAGGATTCTTCCCCGCCCTTCGCAACATCTATTTAACGGATTATAAAGTCAGGATTCTGGACACGAGAGAGGCGACGGCAGCCATCGTGCGGGTATTGATCGAGACGACGGACGGCCGGGAGAAATGGTCCACGGTCGGAGTCTCTACAGATATCATCGGGGCCAGTCTGAAGGCGCTCGTGGATTCGCTGGAGATCAAGCTGATTAAAGATGTAGAACAGCATGTGACTTTTTAGGAGGAGGAGAAAACAATGGGAATGACAATGACGCAGAAGATCCTGGCGGCACACGCGGGTCTTGACAGCGTAAAGGCAGGCCAGCTCATCGAATGCGATCTGGATATCGTGATGGGCAATGACGTCACGACGCCGGTAGCGATCAAGGAGTTTGAGAAGGCTGGCATTCAAAAGGTGTTCGATCAGAATAAGGTGGTGATCGTTCCCGATCACTTTACGCCGAATAAGGATATCCAGAGCGCGACCCACAGCAAGATGGTAAGGGAGTTCGCCCATAAGCACGGAATCGTTCATTATTATGAAGTGGGCCGAATGGGCATAGAACACTGTTTGCTGCCGGAGAAGGGCATTGTGACGGCCGGTGACGTGGTCGTGGGAGCCGATTCTCACACCTGTACCTACGGGGCTTTGGGCGCGTTTTCCACGGGCGTTGGCTCTACGGACATGGCCTGCGGTATGGCTCTTGGTAAGCTTTGGTTTAAGGTTCCTTCCGCGATTCGCTTTGTCCTGAAAGGCAAGATGCCCAAACATGTGAGCGGCAAGGATCTGATCTTGCATATTATCGGTATGATCGGCGTCGACGGCGCGCTGTATCAATCCATGGAGTTCACCGGAGAGGGCGTTTCGAATCTGACGATGGACGATCGGTTTACGGTCTGCAACATGGCCATCGAAGCCGGCGGCAAGAACGGAATTTTCCCTGTGGACGAAAAGACATTGGAGTATCTGAAGGAGCATTCGGAGAAGCCCTATCATGTGTTCGAGGCAGATCCGGACGCGGAGTACGCGGCGACCTATGAAATCGATCTGTCTGAGTTAAAGCCCGTAGTCGCCTTCCCCCATCTGCCGGAGAACGCCCATTATGTGGACGAGATCGAAAAGATCAAGATCGATCAGGTGGTCATCGGATCCTGTACCAACGGACGGATCAGCGATCTGAGGGCGGCGGCCGAAATTCTTAAGGGCCGAAAGATCGCGGAATGGGTGCGCTGTATCGTACTGCCGGGAACACAGGCCATTTATCTGCAGGCCGTAAAGGAAGGACTGGCGGAGATCTTCGTGGAGGCCGGAGCGGCCTTTTCCACGCCGACCTGCGGGCCCTGTCTGGGCGGACACATGGGGATTTTGGCGGCCGGTGAGCGCGCGGTCTCTACGACGAACCGTAATTTCGTGGGACGCATGGGTCATGTAGACTCGGAAGTATATTTGGCGAGTCCGGCCGTCGCCGCGGCGTCCGCCGTGACCGGATATATTACCAATCCGGCGGATCTTGAGAAGGAGGAGGCGTAATCATGGTACAGGGAAAAGTTTTTAAGTATGGAGATAATGTGGATACGGACGTTATCATTCCGGCCCGTTATCTAAACGTGTCCGAGGCGGCTCATCTGGCGGCCCACTGTATGGAAGACATCGATCAAGACTTTGTGAAGAAAGTCAAAGAAGGCGACATCATCGTCGCCAATAAGAATTTCGGATGCGGATCCTCCAGAGAGCATGCCCCGATCGCCATCAAGGCGTCCGGCGTCTCCTGCGTCATCGCCGCCTCCTTCGCGCGGATCTTCTACCGCAACAGCATCAATATCGGCCTGCCGATCATCGAATGCCCCCAGGCGGCGGAGGAGATTTCGGCGGGAGACGAGGTTCGGGTGGATTTTTCCACAGGCGTGATCACCGATGTGACCACGGGGAAGACCTATCAGGCACAGCCTTTCCCGGAATCGATTCAGAATATCATCGACGCGGGCGGACTCATGAAGATGGTTGCCGCGCGCCTAAAGGCATAAGGAGAAGAGATCATGGAATATAAAATCACGGTATTGCCCGGCGACGGGATCGGGCCGGACATCGTCAGAGAGGCCGTAAAGGTCCTGGACGCGGTAGCCGGGAAGTTCGGCCATAAGATGGTTTACGATTATCAGCTGATGGGCGGCGCAGCCTATGACAAGACGGGAACTCCCCTGCCGGAAGAAACCATGAAATCGGCGCTTTCTTCCGACGCGGTGCTTTTAGGGGCCGTGGGCGGCCCGAAGTGGGACGGCCTGAAGGGCGACGAGCGGCCCGAGGCGGCTCTTTTGGGGATCCGTAAGGGATTGGGACTGTTTGCCAACATCCGTCCGGCCAAGATTTATCCGGCGTTGTCGGCGGCCTGTCCGCTGAAGCCGGAGATCATCGGAAAAGACGGCCTTGATATCGTCATTGTCCGGGAGCTGACCGGCGGCATCTATTTCGGCCCCAGAGGGCGCAAGACGGAGGACGGCGTGGAGTCGGCCTGGGATACGATGCTCTATAATGAAAACGAAGTACGCCGCATCGCCCGGGTGGCCTTCGAATCGGCCAGGAAGCGTCATGGGCTAGTCACGAACGTGGACAAATCCAATGTCTTAGAAGTTTCCCGGATGTGGCGCAAGGTGGTCGAAGAGGTGGCGAAGGATTATCCGGACGTGCGTCTTAATCATCTGTATGTGGACAATGCCGCGATGCAGCTGGTGCGGGATCCCAAGCAGTTTGACGTGATCGTGACGGGCAACTGTTTTGGAGACATCCTGTCGGATGAGGCCAGTCAGATCACCGGATCCATCGGCATGCTGCCCTCGGCCAGCATGGGCGAGGGAACCCGGGGAATGTTTGAGCCGATTCACGGGAGCGCCCCGGATATCGCGGGACAGGATAAGGCCAACCCCATCGCCACGATTCTGTCGGCGGCCATGATGTTTACCTATTCGCTGAACGCTTTAGAAGAAGCCGTCTGTATCGAAAAGGCTGTGGACGAGGTGCTGAACGAAGGCTACCGCACCGCGGATATCTACGAGGAAGGGTGCCGGCTGGTGGGTACCAAGGAAATGGGCGATCGGATCGTCGAAAAAATTCGGTAAGGAGTGTGTATCATGATTAGTGACCGAGTGAAGCTGGGTTGTGAAAAGGCCCCCCATCGTTCCCTCTGGAAGGCGCTGGGATATACGGACGAAGAATTAGCCCGTCCTCTGATTGGTGTGGTCAACGCGCATAACGAGGTGATTCCGGGCCATGATCACTTGAATAAACTGGCGGAGGCCGTGAAGGCGGGCATCCGCATGGCGGGCGGAACCCCTGTGGAATTCCCCTCGATTGGCGTGTGCGACGGCATCGTCATGGGACATAAGGGCATGCACTATTCCCTGGCGTCCAGGGAACTTATCGCTGCCTCCATCGAATCCATGGCCACGGCCCATGGGTTCGACGGCCTGGTTTTGATTCCCAACTGTGACAAGATCGTGCCGGGAATGCTCATGGCGGCGCTGCGGGTGAACCTGCCCGCGATCGTGGTCAGCGGCGGCCCCATGCTGGCTGGCTGGGTAAAAGGCAGAAAGGTCAGCCTGTCTAACATGTTCGAGGCGGTCGGAGCCTCGAAGGCGGGGACGATGAGTGACGAAGAACTCCTGGAGTATGAGAACAACGCCTGCCCGGGCTGCGGATCCTGTTCCGGCATGTTTACGGCGAATTCCATGAACTGTTTATGCGAAGTGCTGGGCATCGGCCTGCCGGGCAACGGCACGATTCCCGCCGTATACGCGGAGCGTGTGCGCCTGGCCAAGCAGGCGGGCATGCAAATCATGGAGCTGGTCAAGAAGGATCTGAAGCCCCGAGACATCATGACAAAAGAAGCCTTCGAGAACGCCTTGACGCTGGATATGGCCCTGGGATGTTCCACGAACAGTATGCTGCATCTGCCGGCGATCGCCCATGAAGCGGGGATTACGATCACCATGGACATGGCTCAGGAGGTCAGCGACCGCACGCCTAATCTGTGTAAGCTGAGTCCCGCGGGGGATTCCTATATAGAGGATCTGTACGCGGCGGGGGGTGTCCAGGCCGTGATGAAGGAGCTGTCTAAGAAGAATCTTTTGCATACGGAACTGATGAGTGTGACGGGGAAGACCATCGGAGAAAACATCGCTTCCGCGGTGAATAAAGATCCTTCCGTCATTCGTCCCATCGAAAATCCCTATAGCCCCTATGGGGGAATCGCGGTGCTCAAAGGAAACATAGCGCCCGTGGGCAGCGTCGTCAAGAAGTCCGCCGTGGCTCCGGAAATGCTCAAGCATACGGGACCGGCGCGGGTCTTCACCAGCGAGGAAGATGTGATCGCGGCGATTTACGCGAAAAAGATTCAGAGCGGGGACGTGGTGGTCATCACCTACGAGGGGTCGAAGGGCGGTCCCGGCATGCGGGAGATGCTTTCTCCCACCTCGGCTTTGGCGGGGATGGGTCTTGACAAGACGGTGGCGCTCTTGACGGACGGACGGTTCTCGGGAGCTACCCGGGGCGCCTGTATCGGCCATGTCTCGCCGGAAGCCGCGGAAGGAGGCCCCATTGCCCTGGTGAGGGACGGAGACATGATCGAGATTGATATTCCCAATAATCGCTTGAACGTATTGGTATCCGAAGAGGAACTGGCGGAACGCAAGAAGAGCTGGAAGAGCCTTCCGCCCAAGATTCAGACGGGATATCTGGCCCGCTACGCGGCGATGGTGACTTCGGCCAGCACGGGCGCGGTGCTGAAGACGCCCGGAACGGAAGAAGCATAAATTCACCTTTGACCGGATTATCGACGGCAAAGGGCATAAGGAGGAGATGTCGTGTTATTACGAGGATCGCAGATTGTTCTGGAATGCCTGAAGGAACAGAAAGTGGATACCATTTTCGGTTATCCCGGCGGGCAGGTACTGGAGATCTATAACGCGCTGTACGATTATAAAGATTCGATTCGGCATATCCTGACCAGTCATGAGCAGGGAGCCGCTCACGCGGCGGACGGATACGCGAGAGCAACGGGGAAGGTGGGCGTCTGTCTGGCCACCTCCGGCCCCGGGGCCACGAATCTCGTGACCGGGATCGCTACCGCATACATGGATTCCGTACCCATGGTGGCGATTACCGGGAATGTACCGAATCATCTGTTAGGAAAGGACAGTTTTCAGGAAGTGGACATCACCGGCATCACCATGCCGATCACGAAGCACAACTTCATCGTAAAGCGGGCGGAGGATATCGCGGATACGATGCGCCGTGCCTTTAAGATCGCGAAGTCCGGCCGTCCCGGACCGGTGCTGGTGGATATCGTGAAAGACGCCACGGTCAATACCGCGGAGTATGAGTATCAGGAGCCCCAGGAAATTCGTCCATTGACGGATTATATTTCGGAGCGGGCGCTGGATACGGCGGTGGAGATGATCAAAAACGCCCGTCAGCCGTTTTTATATATTGGGGGCGGCGCGGTGATCTCCGACGCGAGTAAGGAATTGGTAGAGTTTGCGGAGAAGCTTCAGATCCCCGTGGGTTCCAGCCTGATGGGGCTGGGAGGATTCCCCGGAGATCATCCTAATTTCACGGGTATGATCGGGATGCATGGGACCAAGGTTTCTAATACCAGTATCATGCATTCGGATCTTCTGATTGTGGCGGGGGCGCGTTTCAGCGACCGGGTGATCAGTAAGGCCTCGACTTTCGCGCGAAACGCTAAGGTTCTACAAATTGACGTGGACGCGGCGGAAGTGGATAAGAACGTGGTCACGACCGAGCATATCATCGGCGACGTGAAACATGTTTTCGCGGAGCTGAACCGTCGTTTGGAGAATTTCCCGATCGATAACGGAGGATGGCTTCGGGCGGTGCAGGAGAATAAAAAACGCTATCCTATCGCCGTAGCCCATGACGGCGTGCTTCACGGCGGCTATGTGATTCGCAGAATCTATGAGCTGGCGGGGGAGCAGGCGATTATCGCCACGGAAGTCGGACAGCATCAGATGTGGACGGCCCTTTATTATCCTTTTAAGGAGCCGCGGACGCTGATTACTTCCGGAGGTTTAGGAACGATGGGATACGGCCTGGGCGCCAGCATGGGCGCGCAGCTGGGACGTCCGGATAAGCGGGTGTTTAATATCGCGGGAGACGGAAGTTTCCGTATGAACCTGAACGAGCTGGCGACGGCCAAATATTACGGGATTCCCATCATCCAGGTGGTGATGAATAATCAGACCCTGGGCATGGTTCGTCAGTGGCAGACGCTGTTTTATCAACAGCGTTATTCCCAGACGGATCTGGATCGGGGGCCTGATTTTGATAAGCTGGGCGAAGCCTTCGGCATTCCCACACTGCATATCGATCGGCCGGAACAGGTGGACGACGCTATTCGCGCCTGTCTTGCGGAAAAGGGCCCGAGCATGCTGATCTGCGATATTCCCATCGATGATAAGGTGTTTCCGATGGTGGCGCCGGGAAGCTCCATCGAGGACATTATCATGGAAGAGGAATAATTTACCGCCTTACCCTTTACAAGAAGAGAAGAAGTATGATATAATGTTCACATACAGAAGGGAACGAATCCCTTTCTGCGCTGACCAATAGGGATAGGGGGGAGCATTATGAAGCATGATAAGATCATGTATGACAAGACGGAGATCATCGTCGTGGATGAGACAGGAAAGCGTCCCGCGCTTCTGAATCTGACCTACGACAAGATCACGAGCATTGCTTTTGACAAGTGTAAAGAGGGCCTCTTCGGTAAGCCTTCGGAGAAGATCTCGATTACGGTACGCGGGAAGGAAAAACCCTTGGTATACTACAAGGGGAAAGAGAAGGAGAAATTCGACCGTTACAAAGAGATGCTGACGAAGTTCGCCAAGGATAACAAGGTTTCTTTTTACAACAATCTATGAGCAATGGCCGCCATATCGGACTCCGTATGGCGGCCTTGTTATATAGGGGAGGGGATAAAATTGAAGAAGGCTGCGATTTTTGATTTGGATGGCACTTTATTGTATAGTTTGGAAGATTTGGGGAATAGTACCAATGCGGCCCTGCGGGAGTATGGCCTTCCCGAACGTTCCTTGGAAGAGATCCGGCGCTTTGTGGGAAACGGCGTGGGAATGCTGATCCACCGGGCAGTTCCTCAAGGGACGGATGCCGCTTTAGAAAGCGCGTGTCTAAAATATTTTCAGGATTTCTACCGGGCTCATATGCAGGAGCGTACCAGGCCCTACGACGGCGTTTTGGATATGTTGGACGGCCTGCACGAGCTGGGGCTCCAGACGGGGATTCTTTCCAATAAGTTTCATGAGGCGGCCTGCGCGCTGAGCAGGATCTTTTTTGCGGGGCGGATTGACGTGACTCAGGGAGAACAGCAGGAGATCCCCAGAAAGCCCGATCCGGCAGGACTTATCCGGCTCATGAAAAAGCTCGGCGTGAGCCCAGAGGAGACGGTGTATCTGGGAGATTCTCCGGAAGACGCGCGTACCGCGCAGAACGCGGGGGTGGATTTCGTCGCCGTAACCTGGGGCTATCGCACGCTGGATCAGCTCCGAGAAGCCGGAGCGAGAGAGTGGATCAACCGGCCGGAACAGTTGGTGGCGGAACTCAGGCGGGAAACCAGAAGAAAGGGATAAACTTTTTCAAAAAACTTTCAAAAAAGAGTTGACAAAGGGAGGGGAAAAGTGGTATACTACGACTCGCGTCTTCGGCGGGGAACCGGGAAGACGGTCAACTCGAAAAAAATATCGAAAAAAGATGAAAAAAAGAGTTGACAAAGGCTGGGAGCTGTGATAGAATAGCTTCTGCACTCGCGAGAGCGGGTGAGGGACCATGAAAACCAAACAGTGTAACATCTAAAGTCAAAGAAAAGG
>CALWBZ010000104.1 GCA_944376225.1 uncultured Clostridia bacterium
TGCTTTCCGATGATGATTCCCTTGTGAGAGTCTCTCTCACAGATGATCGTCGCGTCGATATCCGTAATCCTTCCTCCGCTTCGTTCCTTCATGGAATCGATAACCACCGCAATTCCGTGGCCAGCGTCCGCAGCACAGAAACCCGCAGGGAGGAATAGAAGCGCGCGTGGGTCAGCGTCACCTTGTAGGCTTCCAAGGAAAACCCTTGAGGATACAGGATCATCGCTCCCTCCCGGACACGGTCCGGATCGCTGATCGATACGATGAAAATATAATAGAAGGGGAAAAAACAGAGGATGGCAAACAGCGTCATGACCCCGCAGCTAAGGATCACCATGCCGTCCACTCTGCCCCGGATATGTTTCTTTCTCATTTCTGCACCCCCCTACCATAATCCCTTGTCCGCGATCTTACGGCTCAAGGCGTTGCAGGAAATAATCATGACGAAACCGATCGCCGACTGGAAGAGACCGATCGCCGTCGTCAGGCTGAAACGGCCGCTTCCGATTCCCAGGCGGTATACATATGTACTGATGACGTCTCCGGTACTGTATACCGCGCTGTTGGCCAGCACGTAAATCTGCTCGAATCCCACGTTCATGATCCGACCGATGTCCAAAAGCAGCATGACCACCACCGTGTCGGAGATGCAGGGCAGCGTGATGTAACGCATGGCCTGCCACCGGCTCGCCCCGTCGATCCTGCCCGCTTCATACAGCGTCGGATCGATCCCCGTGATCGCCGCCAGATAAATAATCGTCCCATATCCCGCCTCCTTCCAGATATCGGAGGCCACCACGATGCCGCGGAAATACTTGGGATCGCTGAGGAAAAAGACGGGCTGCCCGCCGAAAAGTTGGATGATCTGGTTCACGATGCCCTCCGTCGGGTTCAAGAACGTAATAATAATGCTTCCGAAAACCACCCAGGATACGAAATGGGGCAGATAGATGATCGTCTGCAAGACCCTCTTATAGCGATCCGATAGGATCTCGTTCAAAAACATAGCGAACAGGATGGGGATCGGAAAATAAAAGATCAGCTTGTAGATGTTGATGATCAGGGTATTCCACACGAGCTGCCAGAAGTTTCTATGCTCGAAGAAGATGTACTGGAAGTATTTCAGTCCCACAAATTCTCCTCCGAACAATCCCCCTTTCATATCGTATTCCCGAAAGGCCAGGCTGAGGCCGGCCATGGGGAGATATCGGTAGATCAGAAACCAAATGACTCCGGGCAGGATCAAGAAATACAGCCACCGGTCCCGCAGGATGTCCACCTTTAATTTATGCCAATACCCTGTTTTTCGCTTCGCCATATGCAGCCCTCCTGTTTGTTTTTTTCCGTTTTGCTGTTTTTATCATATACCCCCATCCCGGAAAAGAAAAGAAACAAAACCGTGCTCTCCGTTCACAAAACCGTGCAAACCGCTCGATTTTCTTTTTATTCTTCTCCCATTGCTGTATATTATATACAATCACAAAAAGGAGGTTGTCCCATGCGGCGTTTGCGTACCCTCAAGTCAAAATTGCTTTTGCTCTTTATCCTCTCCATTCTCTGCTGCAGCCTCTCCGCCCTAATCTCCCTCGGCATTCAGCTGGAACAATCTAATCAACTGCTCTATCAGTCCACCTCTGAGGCTCTCAATTATAACGCCGATCGATTTCACACGACCCTGGATTCCATCGAAGGCCTGGTCAATCTGCTGCTTTCCGACGACGCCTTCCTGTCCCATCTGAAATCCTGGGGATCCTCTTCTTCGAGTCCGGCGAATTCCTCCTTCCTGCTCGACTCCCTCTCCAACTACTCCAACATCAGTCCCTATATCTCCTACATATGCCTGCTGCAGGACGAGGAGATGCTGCGATACTCCCGTTACTACCCGATCGCCTCGATGATCAGCGCCTCTTCCCGGGACGAACTGGCTTCTCTCGCCTTTGAACACGCCGGCGCGATCTGCTGGTCGGTGCTCGAAGAGGATCCCGAGGGACTCTTTCTTTGCCGCCTGATCCGCCGAGTGGAGGGCTTCGATCTACAGGAACTGGGCGTGTTGACCGTCCGTATCAACATGCCGAGGCTGCTTAAGGATCTGGCGACGCCCAGTCACCATCTTTCTCCTAAGCTCCTGCTGGCGTCTCCCGACTCCTCCGTGTTGTTTTCAAATGTTTCCGACGCCCGCTCCGTTCTTCCCGCCCTGCTCGGTCTCAACCAGCCCTATGGTATCCTTCGGTGGGATGACATTCCGTATTTTGTCATCTCCCAAGACGCGGGCTTCCTTGATCTCCAGTATTATTACATGATATCCTATCAATCCGTGGATACGACCATACGGATGCTGTACCTCTCCTCCCTTCTCCTGATTCTGCTTTCCTCCGTCATCACCTTTTTTATCGGATACCGTATTCTGCAAGGCATCACCGTGCATTTTCACACCTTGAGTCAGAAGATGAACGCCTACAGCCTGGGAAATTTCGAGCCGCCGGACGTGGGCTTCGACTATTCCCAGCGCATGGATGAGCTGGGAACCGCCCATATGCAGCTGGACGCCATGGCCCGCCGGATTCGTTCCCTGATTGACGACAACTACGTGAAGCAGCTTCTGATTCGGGAGGCGGAACTCAAGGAATTACAGTATCAGATCCATCCCCATTTCCTCTACAACACCCTGGAATCCATTAACTGGTACGCCCGGGCCGCGGGGGAGACCCATATTCCCCGGATCGTCTATGCACTGGGCCATATCCTGCGTTCCAGTTTGAACGATTCCCCTCTGTTCTCCTTCCAACAGGAGATCGACCTGCTGCACAACTACATGACTATCCAGGAAATCCGCTACGAGGACCGCCTCTCCTTTTTCCTAGAGGCCCCGCCCGAAATCCTGGGGTGCGAGCTTCCCAAGATGACCCTGCTTCCCCTTGTGGAAAACGCCATTCGTTACGCGGCGGACGAAAACGTGGATCCTTGCCGGATCTGGGTGGATATCCTCCCCTTTTCCAATGAGATCCACATCTTCGTGCGTAATACGGGCTCCAGTTTTGAAGAGGGGATTCTGGACGAGTCCGGACACATCAAAAAGGAGTCCCATGGGTTTGGCATCGGACTCCAAAATATACAACAGCGGATTCAATTGACTTATGGGCGTCAATACGGCCTGAAAGTCTATAATCAGGACGAGACGGCCGTGGTGGAGATCCATCTTCCCCGTAAACCCTATACCGGAGGTAAGGAACATGCTGAAATTAATGATCGCGGATGACGAGAAGATCATTCGGGAAACCATCGCCAGGATCATCGACTGGGAGACTCTCGGCCTGCGGGTGATCGGCGTTTGCAAAGACGGCCTGGAGGCCCTGGATCTCATCATGGACGAGAGCCCGGACATCTGCCTCGTCGATATCCGCATGCCCGGCCTCTCGGGCCTCGATCTTATCGAACGCGCCTCCGCCTCCGACCCGGATATGAACTTCATCATCCTGTCCGGATACGGGGAATTTTCATACGCCCAGGAGGCCATGCGTTTCGGCGTGCGCCATTATCTTCTGAAGCCCTGCGACCCCGACCAGATCGTGGACGCCACGCGAAAGACCATCGAGGAACACCAAAAACGGGTGCGTCTTCGGGAACTGGAGGATTCCGAGACCCTGCGCCAGCATTTGTTCCGCACCGTCCACGAATACGCCGCCATCCTGTCCCTGCACCCAGACCACAAAGACGCCGTTTTGGAAAAGCTTCTGGCGTTGATGGACACGTATACGGACCTGGATTTTCAGCAAGCTGTGGCGATTCACTTTTTCACCTGGATGTACGATGAGTCCCCCTATGCTCCCTGGGGCCCCCTTTCTCAACTCCTCGCCTCTTTCCGTAAGACCGGTTCCGCGGATGAATTACGTTCCCTTGTTCTGTCCTGCTTAAACGCCCTTCCCGAGTCGCCGCCCACATCGGGACGCCTGCCCAAGGAGTTCATCCTGCAATGCATCGACTATACCCGGGCCCATTATGACGATCCCTGTCTGACCCTCAAATGGATCGCGGAGAATCACCTGTTCATGAACGTGGACTATGTGAGCAAACAGTTTGTCAAGCAGACCGGCGAACGCTATTCCCACTTTCTGAACCGTATTCGCATCGATCAGGCGAAAAAACTCCTTAGCCTCGGAAACCTGACCTTCTATGAAATCGCGCAGAAGGTCGGTTACGGGAATAATCCCCAATATTTCAGCCAAGTCTTTAAGAAAATCACGGGACAGACGCCCACCGCCTTCGTCCAGTCTCTTTAATGAGATTCTAATGTTTTTTTCATCAAGTTTTTCTTGCCCCCTCCCCTTGTATCCGCTATAATAATATTTGTACTACATTGTGAGGAGTGTGATGAAGATGCGTCTGTTAAATCTTTGTTTTCCCGTCAGCACCATCTCGAAGGGCGGTAATCTGACTTCTATGATTATCTCTCTGGCGGTCTATATCATGGCGGCCGCGGTTTTGCATCTGGTGATGGGGCTGTTTACCTGGATGCCCCTTGTGGGTTGGATCTTCCGCCTCATCCGGGGCATCACGGATACATACTGCGTTCTGGGAGCTTTGTTATCCGTCCTGCATTATTTTCGCATTGCGGAGTAATCATCATTCATGGGCAAACGGGGTGCAGCAAAATGATCTGATTTTGCTGCACCCCTATTTTATCGCTGTAAAAATGTAATCACAAAGCAAAAACTCGTTGTATTTTTTGTAATGCCGTGATATACTATATTTATATTATAACGATGGAGGTGTGTCTATGTACCGAATTGCTATGGAAAAGCTGTTGAAATGGAAACAAAGCAAACGCCGCAAGCCCTTAATTATTGAGGGGGCACGCCAGGTCGGCAAGACTTGGCTAATGAAAGAGTTCGGTAAACAGGCATATACTGATACCATATATATCAATTTTGATTCCAATTCCCGAATGGCGGAGTTATTTGCTTCCGATTTAGATACGGACCGTTTAATTATGGGAATCGAGTTATATGCCGGCCGCAAAATCAATCCAGACAATTCTTTATTGGTTTTTGATGAAGTGCAGGAAGTTCCGCGAGCATTGGCATCTCTTAAGTATTTTTATGAGAACGCCCCGCAGTACCACATTGTGTGCGCCGGCTCTTTGCTTGGTATCGCCTTGCATCAAGGCACGTCTTTTCCCGTCGGCAAGGTGGATTTCTTAAAACTTTATCCTCTTTCGTTCAAAGAGTTTTTAATGGCTACCGATCTGGAACGTTTTGTCGAACTTCTTGATAAACGAGACTTTGAGATGATAACATGCTTTAAGCAAACATATATTGATTCCTTAAAGCAATACTACTTTGTCGGCGGCATGCCTGAAGCCGTGCAAAGCTTCGCGGAGAACAAAAACTTTAACGAAGTTCGTGAAATTCAAAAGCGAATCCTTGCAGCCTATGAACAAGATTTCTCTAAACATGCCCCCAATGAGATCGTCCCGAGACTTCGTATGCTGTGGAACAGTATTCCTTCTCAGTTGGCCAAAGAAAATAAAAAATTCGTTTACGGGCTCGTCCGCGAAGGCGCCCGGGCGAAGGACTATGAAACTGCGATTCTGTGGCTCAGTGATTGCGGTCTTGTTCATAAAATCAGTCGGGTAAACACGGCAGGTATCCCGCTGCGAGCATATGAAGACTTGAAAGCATTTAAGTTATTTGTTGTAGATGTTGGACTCTTGGGGTGTATGGCCGGACTGCGCCAGCGCACTTTACTTGACGGAAATGACCTTTTTGTTGAATTCAAAGGCGCCCTTACGGAGCAGTATGTTTGTCAGCAGCTGAAAACTATCGAAGACTTAGACATTTATTATTATACCAACGACAGAGGCTCCTGCGAGGTTGACTTTATCGTTGATACCGGAGAACAGATTGTTCCCGTTGAAGTCAAGGCAGAGGTAAACCTTAGAGCCAAAAGCCTGAAAACCTACCAGCAAAAATTCTCGCCTAAAATTTCTATCCGAACCTCCATGTCAGATTATAAAGAAGAGGAATGGCTTGTTAATCTGCCGCTGTACGCGATCGATCAGCTTAAGGCTGTAACCGATGCATAAAAGGACGGCTGCCACATTTTGATCGATCATTGCATGTGGCAGCCGTTTCTCGAATTTAATTTACAGGGCGCCGTCCGCCGCGGTCTGATCCGCTTCCAGAAGTGCCGCGAAGAAGGCCAGCGCGAGCCCCTGTCCCCAGCCTTGGATCCAGTCTCTGGAGATGTTTCGGTAACCTTCCCGGTCCTTCATGACGGCCGTTCCGCCGGATACATGCAGAACTCTTCCGTCCGGGCTGATCTCCTCTCCGATCCCCTGGATAAACCGGTTCACATACCGAATATGCAGAGGATTCTTTTTCAATACCATGGCCGCCGCGATGCCGCAGGAGGCGGAGACTTCTTCATAGGACTGTTCGTCGTCGAGAATCGTCCTCCACATGCCGTGCTCCGTCTGCAGCAATTTAAGAGCGGACAGCTGCTCTCCTAAAGAGCCCGCCACATCCATATACTTGGGATACAAATAGCACTGGGGCAGACATTGGCCGACCCTCGCCATCGTATAGGCCGCCCAGGCGTTGGCGCGTCCCCAGTAGAATCCGGACATATGATCCTTTGTACAATGGTTATAGCCGTGATACCACAGCCCCGTATCCATGTTCTGAAGATAATGGATATGCCAGTAATACTGGTTCAGCGCGTCGTCGATCAACTCCTCGTCCTTCTCCAACACGCCTACGCGCAGCATCAGATAGGCCGCCATAAACAGCGTGTCCGCCCAGCACTGTTCCGGGAAATCGTTCTTCGCGGATACCGTATGCTGTAAAACCCGGTCCCCGAAGCGCAGAGCGTCCTCCCGCAAATAGCGGACCTTGCTCATCACCAGTTCCCGATACTTTTCTTCTCCCGTCGCCGCATACAGCGTGAGCAGACAATGCCCCATCGCGCAGGTGTTCACCGTCCAGGGAGAGGGCAATCCCAGGGAGATGAGTTCATCCACCCGCTCCTTCAGAAGATCCAGATACTCCCTGTTTCCCGTCGCTTCATAGACGCGGCAGATTCCGTAATAGGCCACGCCGCTGGGCCAATCCCAGGGCATATCCATGCGCATGGTTCTTCTGACCACCCGGTCCACCCATTCTTCTACCTGCTTTCGGTCAAATTCATACTGTGCCATCTCGCACCTCCGTCCTTTTATGATTTCCGAAGAGCCGGATCCGTCTCTCGCTCAAACTTCTGCCGGTAAGCCTCCTGAAGCTTCTCCACCAGTTCCGGCGCCGACATCCTCACCGGCGCGCCGTCGATGGTTTCCGCCTTCAGACACAGCGCCGTGGAGCTTGTGACCAACACCTCGTCCGCCTCTTTCAGTTCTTCTAATGTAAAAGGCTCTTCCAAAACAGGAATCCCGCACTGCCCGGCCAGCTGCAAAAGATGCATCCGCGTGATGCCCGGCAGAATCAAATGGTCTAAGGGAGCGGTCTTCAGCACCCCATCCTTCAGGATACTCACATTGCTGTGAGCTCCCTCCGTCACCCGTTCTCCCCGATGAAACACCGCCTCGGTACATCCCGCCTCTTCCGCCTGCTGTGCTGCCATCACGTTGGGAATCAGGTTGAGCGTCTTGACGTCGCAATGAAAGAACCGGGTGTCCTCTACGGTCAAGAGCCTGTGCCGAAAAGTCTTCATGTCTTTCATCACAAAGGGCTTCACCGTGATCATCAGGTTCGCCTTTCCTTCCTTGGGGAAGGTATGGGTTCTAGAGGCCGTTCCCCGGCTGGCCTGCCAGTACAGAACGAGGGGATCATCCGTGTCCAAAAGATCCACCATCTTATAGAGCTCCGTCCTAAGCTCCTCCCGGCTCATGGCGAAGGGAATCCTCAGCGCCGAAAAGCTCCGCCAGAACCTGTCCAAATGTTCCTCCAAAGAGAAGATCACGCGGTTTTTCACCAACACCGCCTCATAGACCCCGTCGCCAAAATAAACCGCCCGGTCGTTCATCGGGATCCTCATCTCCTCGATGGGGCCGTATTCTCCATTATAATAGCCTACATTATTCACAAGAATCATACCTCCTTGTTAAAACTGTCCCGCCGCGCTTATTGTACCACAAGTCCCATTACCCTAAGGAGTTTGTCGCCCTTTGGCGGCAAACTCGGAGCGCGGCTCTATCTTTTCCCTATGAAAAAACTGTCCCGCCGCGCTTATTGTACCACAAGTCCCCCCTATGGCGCAATGAAAAAAAAGAAAAGGCCTTTGCTCGGCGGCGATTTTTCGTCGCTGAGCAAAGGCTCTCTAGGTTTATACCGACAGACTCCATTTCCTGGCCAGCCCCGACTTCTCCAAGAATATGACGAGGGGAAGGCCCAGGGCATAACAGATGACCAGTTCACCGACTCCCACCGACGCGGCGGAGGCCGCGAATCCCGCTAGGGTTAATCCTTCGGGCAGGAAATAGGCTACTTCCAACCCCACGATCAGCGCGTTCGCGAGCACAGGGCCTAACGGCGCGAGCCAGGGGATATTGCGGATCCGAAGATTCCGTACCCCATAAGTGAAGAGGGCTGCAACCAGGGTGGCCATCGTGCCGCAGATCACGTCCACCATGCCGAAGGGGCTCCCCAGATTCCCGAGGAAGCACCCGATCACGAGACCGGGGATCGCGGCAGGGGTAAAGACGGGCAAGACCGTCAACGCCTCCGAGATCCGAAACTGCACCCCCATATAGGCCATCCCCAACAAAGAGGCCACGTAGGTAAGTACCGCGTATAGGGCCGCGATCAGCCCCGCCTTCACCACAAAATGAATCCGTTCGTTTTTGTTTTTCATGTTCTTTTGTCTCCCTTAGTTTTATTTTTTTCCGAGAATTGCTTCTCTTCGGTCAGGATGGTTTCGAACTGACCGCAGGCCGTCTTTTAGGCCAGAGATCCCATAGGATCCCAAGGCTCCAGCGCGATCGGCTCGCTTTCGTACTGACGCAGTTCTTCTTCGGTAAGATACCGGCGATTGACCACGACCTGATAGGTATACTCATCAAACCAACGGTCGCTCATCACATAGTATCCGTCCTTGCCTGCCTCTTTGCCCCAGCTGTTTTCCACTCTCCAGCGCTGCGGCTTGCCCGCCTCGTCCAGATTCACACCGCTAAGCACCATGGCATGGGTCATGAGGCTCTGTCCGTAGTCCAGGCGCTGAGCCTTGTCCATGTTCCACTCCGTGTCGAACAATTCGTCCGTCTTCAGCACCTCCGGATCCATGATCCCGCCCTCCCGGATGGAAAACGCTCCCACGTCGCAGCCGAACCATACCGGCTCGCCGTCCTGCATCTGGGCGATGGCCGCGCGCTTCAGCACATCGATGGGGACATTCAGATACCGCACCGGTCGGCCGTCCTTCACATTTCCCAGGAACTTCACGGTATAAGAGTGTCCGTAGGGCTTATCCTGGGTGGGCGCGTTGATCAGGCTCACGTAGTCGGAGAGGTTCAGGCCCACGTACTTGGCGTAGAATTCTTGGGGCGTGATTCCCGCAGACCGAATGAAACGGTCGTCCTTATCCCGCACCTCGAAATCGAACTCCCTCGGCGGCTCTCCCAGACAGATGCAAAGCATCCGATACACGGTGCTCATCATCTCGTCCTTCCGCTCCCGCAGCTCTTCCATCGAGGCACCTTCTCGATAAGCCTCCCGCAGGGTGCAGGCATACTCTCTCAGCTTCATGGTCATCCATCCCGTCATCTCCCGGGTAGCGGAGGAAGAGACGGATTCCGGCATGGCGTCCTTGGGGACCACGCCGTACTTCTCCACCAGGCTGCAGAACATATCCCACTGTCCTCCGTCGTTTAGGGGCGCGGACAGGAGATAGGCGATCAGACGGCCGTCCGTGGGCTCCTCCAGTGTCTCCAGGATACTCTCCAAGAAATAATTGGATTTCTCCAGTTTATCATAAAAGAGCGGATAGCTCTGAGAGAGCTCGAAAGTCTCCAGATTCAGGTTCTTCATCACCTGAAAGCGCATCGTGTTAAGGGCCGCGAACATCCAGCAGCGTCCGCTTTGCTTTTGATTGGTAATCTCTCCCTGTTTCAGCTGAATGGAATATTCATGCCGATCCTTGCGACAAGACTCATAGTTAACGGCGCTCTTGTTCACGCCCGCGGAAACCACTGCCCGCATCGTCACGGCGTATGCCTTATTCGCCGAAAAATCCTCATGAAACTTCTCTAGCTGTTTTGCCGTAATCATCGGTTGCATTTTCGTAATTCCTCCTCTTCTATAGTTCAATCCTCGTCCAGGCTCCCCCTCGGAAGCGTATGAAAAACAGAACGAGTCTCATATATTGATCCACCAAGACGGCAATCCACGCGCCGATCAGCCCCCACCCGATAGGATAGGCCAAAAGCCAGGACAGTGTGGGCCGTATAAAGGCGATGCTGATCATAGAACAGATGGCCACAAATTTAGTGTCCCCCGCGCCTCTGAGACTTCCCGATATGATGACCTGGGAGGTCTGGGCATGGGTAACGCAGGCGATCATGATCAATAGGATCCCTCCTCGGGCGATGACCTGGGGATCATCGGAAAAGAGACCCAAGATCGGATGCCTGAAAACAATCAGGATGATGGCCAGTACCGTAGAGCAGATGACCGCCATCCGCTGATTAATGCTGGCGTACAACCGGGCCAGATCCGGCCTCTTAGCCCCCAGGGACTGCCCCACCAGCGAGGAAGAGGCCACATTAAAGCCGTCTCCAAACCCGAAGGAGATACTCATGATGTTCATGCACACCTGATGGGTGGCAAAATCCACCGTCCCCAGGCCCGCCACGATCTTCGCGTATAAGAAAAAACCGACCCGCATGAAGAACTGCTCCACCACGGCGCTGGAAGATACCTTAAAGACCGAACGCAGCGTTCCCATATCCAGTTTCCAGCTGACCTTGGAAAACACGCTTAAGAAGGCGTCTTCCCGCTTGCGGCATACGGATGCCAGAGACATACAGAAGGCTATCACATAGCCGATGCTGGTCGCCGTCGCCGCCCCGGCCACGCCCCACTTGGGGAAGAACCAGTGGCCGTTGATCAGAAAATAGTTGAAAACAATATTGACCAGATTCGCCGTCAAGTTACTGCGCATAGAGATCTTCGTATTGCCCGCTCCACGCTGGGCCGCGTTGATCGTTAAACTCATAGCGTTGAAGAAGATTCCCAGCATCAGGATCCTGAAATACGTGCAGGCGTCCTCGATATAATCCTCCTGGGCGCCCGCGAACCGCAGCAAAGGCTCGCTGAAAATCGAACAGATCACCGCCAGCGCGACGGAGATCACGCCGCAGATCAGCATACACTGTTTTAAGCAGCTATTGGCTCCTTCCTGATCCTGCTGCCCTTTCCGCCTCGCTACCACGGCGGTAACGCCGATATTCAGTGAGAAAATCAGCGCCAACACGATCAGCCGCGGCTGGCTGGTAATGCCGACCGCCGCTACCGCCTCCTCACCCAGGCCGCTGACCATGAGCGTATCGATCAGCGTCACCAGCGCCAGAAGCACGGACTCGATGATGGACGGCCAGGCCATGTTGATGGCCCGTCCGTACCCTTCCCGATCGCTCGGGATGTCCCCCATTCGATCCTTCTCCTTCAATAGATATTGACAGGAGAAGAATCTTGATATGATTCCTGTCATCTCTCTTTTGTTTCCTTTTCTGTATAATCTCTTTTTATTTCAGAAAACCGCGGATGATCCATTCCTCCGCTTCCTTCTCCGTAAGTCCCAGGCTCATCAGCTTCATCAGCTGATCCCCGGCAATCCTGCCGATCGAAGCCTCGTGAATCAGCTTCGCGTCCAGATGCTCCGCGTGAATCTCCGGCTGCGCGCTGACCTTTCCCTCATCCATGATGATGGCGTCGCACTCGGAATGGCCCGCGCAATCCGCGTTGCCGTTCATATTGGATACGAAAAGCTGACTGGACTGTTCGGTGGCGACGGATCTGGAAATGAGCCGGGCGCTGGACCCGTTGCCGTTTAGATCCACGGAGAATTCCGTACGGGCGTATTGCTTCCCGTGGGTCAGGATCTTCTCCCGAATCTCGATCTTCGCGTTATCCTGCATCACTGCTCTGGAAACGCGATTCGTAGAATCTACTCCGCGTATCTGCGTCGTCTCGATCTCCATATAGCTTCCCGGGTCTCCGTATACCTCCGTCTCCGGATTGATGATACGCTCTCCCGTCCCTTCCCCGGATCCCACATGTTTCTCCAGATACAGGACATGGGCGTTTTCTCCCAGGAAAAACCGGTGAATCCCGTGATGTTCCGAGGCGTCGCATCCGTTGGAACAAACCGAGCATCCCGCCACGATCGTCACGTCCGCTCCCGGTTCGATATAGAAATCATTATATACCAGATCCGTGAAACCGCTGTGGGTCACCAGCGCCGGAATGAAAACCTCTTCCTTTTGCGCCTCGCCGGATACATGAATGTCGATCCCCGGCTTGTCCTTCTTCGGGGTGATCTGGATATGCTTAGTATTGCGCCTCGCGGCCGCCTTGCCGTCGGAGCGAATGTTATAGGCCGCGTTCTCCGGAATCTCCTGCCGTTCGATGACTTCCTGCAGCATGGACTTTACATTGTCTTCCATACGATTCCCTCCTCTTTTTAGTTGGTTTCCCGAGGACAGAAAGCCTGACTTTCTTCCTTTAATAAATGGGGCAGAACCTCTTCCCGAGGTCCCATGGTACGAATACTCCCGTTCGCTAAGACGATGATCTCATCTGCGATATTCAGGATCCTCTCCTGATGGGAGATGATCAGGATCGACCCGTGGAGCTGATCCTGCAAATGCTCGAAAACCCCGATGAGATTACGAAAACTCCACAAATCGATGCCCGCCTCCGGCTCGTCAAAAATGGATAGGGCCGACTTACGCGCCAGCGCCACCGCGATCTCGATCCGCTTGATCTCGCCTCCGGATAGGCTCTCGTTGACTTCTCTGTCGATATAATTGGCCGCGCACAGCCCCACCTCTACAAGATACTTGCAGGCATGATCCCGGTCCAGCTTTTCCCCGGAGGCCAGCTCGATGAGATCCCGCACCGTGATTCCCTTGAACCTGACGGGCTGCTGAAAGGCGTAACTGATACCCATACGCGCCCTCTCCGTGATACTAAGACCCGTGATATCCTCTCCGTTGAACAGGATCCTGCCGGAATCCGGCGTCTGCAGGCCGGCGATGATCCGGGCGATCGTAGACTTTCCCCCGCCGTTGGGACCGGTAATCACCACAAAGCGGTTATCCGGCACCGTAAAGCTGACGTTTTTCAGAATCCCCTCATGATCTCCCGCGGAAAAACAGATATTCTGAAGTTCCAGCATATATATTCCATCCTTTCTAACTTGTATATAAAAGCCATAGCTGTTTTATTATACTTCTTCTTATAGAAGCTTGTCAAGCTTTCCACCCCTATTTTATGTCCGGCCTTTTCGGGCCTGTTTATTTCTCAAAATGAATTTTTATCGAATGAATCTTGCAAATTTTCGATTTAGAGTCTATAATATACCCGTATCGCATATTAATAATGAAAGGATCCAATATCATGAATCTGGACGCAATTTTTCAAGAGATCAAAGCAGGCAAAAAAAGACTTCCGGGCAAAACCGGGTTTTATTACAAAAATCTTGTGTCGGGAGAAGCCTTAAGTTTGGATGGCTCGACTCCCCTCATTGCCGCCAGCGTCATCAAATTGCCCATTATGGCGGAATTTTTCTATCAGATGGCAGAGGGCCGCATCGACGGCGGCTCGCTCGTTTCCATAGGCGCCGAGGATAAACTTCCCTCCTGCGGCGCGCTAAATTATCTTCACAACGGACTTACGGTCACGATGTTGGATCTTTGCACGCTGATGATCATCTTAAGCGACAATACCGCCACCAATCTCCTGATCCGAAAACTGGGCATGGAGGCGATTAACCGGCGGATGCGGGATCTGGGTCTTGCCCATTCTTCCCTGACGCGTCTGCTCTTTGACGGGGAGGCCCAGAAAAGAGGGCTGGAAAACCGGGTCAGCGCGGAGGACATGGGACGCTTTTTCTCCCTGCTCTATGAGGGCAAGATCGTCGGCAGAGATCCTTCCGATCAGATGCTCGCCATTCTGAAAAATCAGCGGCTTAACGGCAAGATGCCCTTCTTTTTGCATGGCGTCCCCATGGCGCATAAAACGGGAGAAGACGATGGCATCAGTCATGACGTGGGTATCGTGTACGCGGAGGAACCCTTTATCGCCTGTTTTCTGTCGGAGGAAACCTATGTGCCTTCTTTCGAGAGATGGATTCAAGACACAACTTTTTTGCTCGCAAACTCATCCGCGCAAAAAAAATGAATTTTTCAGGAACGAAAGATGCAATTTCTGTGAAAAAACTCTTGACGAAATCCGTAAAGGAGAGTATGATATATTCTAAGTTCCACATGATAAAGAAATGGAGGAAAGGAACATGAAAAAGGTTTTATCTTTATTATTGGCTGTTTTACTGGCCGTCGGCTCCTTGGTCGGCTGTTCCGGCAACAGCAATTCAACGGCATACCGTTCTCTTTACAGTGCGGATGTGTCCAAACTAAACTATTTGAATACCACAACCACCAATGACATGACCATTCCCGCGAACTGCCAGGAATGCCTGATCGAATACGATACCCTGGGCAATGTCCTGCCGGCTCTGGCTACGGAATGGACGACCTCCGAGGATAATCTGACCTGGACTTTTACGCTGCGTCAAGACGTCAAATGGGTCAATAACAAAGGGGAAGAGGTCGGCACGCTGACCGCCCATGATTTCGTGGCCGCCGCCGAATACGCCCTGAACGTAAACGCGGACGGCGCCTACATGTATGAAGAGGCCATGGTGGCCGGCGCCGCGGAAATCCTCGCGGGCGAGGGCAGCTTTGAAGACGTGGGCGTCCGGGCGGTGGATGATCATACCCTGGAGTTCACCCTGTCCGATCCCTGTCCTTATTTCCTCACTTGCCTGACCTACGGCTGCTTCACGCCCATGTCCGCAGATTGCATGAGTCAAGTAGACAGCGATTACGCGAACCGCGCCTCCTGGGATCAGGAAGACTGGGATCTCTTCTCTTCTGAGTTAGACGCTATCGATTACACCCAGCTTTGGTACTGCGGCGCTTACTACCTCAGCGAGTATCTCGAGGGCGAGCGTTATACGATGGTCAAGAACGAACTGTATTGGGATAAGGATAAGGTGTATATCACCTCTCTGGAGAACACCTATAACCGGGAAGCTTCCACCATCTCCGGAGAGATGTACCTGCGGGGCGAGCTGGAAAGCGCTTCGATCACCAATACGATGGCTCAGAGCTGGCTGGCGGATCCGGAAACCGCGGACTATGTACATCCTTCCCGTATCACGCCTTCCTATTCCTATTTCTTTAGCTTTAACTTCGATCCTCAGTTTGACGAGGAGTATGAGCCGGATAACTGGAAACTGGCGGTCAATAACGAGAACTTCCGTAAGTCCATCATGTACGGCATGAACCGTCTGGGGGCTACGATGATCTCCGACGAGAACAACGCGGAGACGCTGCTTCAAAACACCATCACCCCGGCCGACTTCGTCGCTTCCGGCGGACAGGATTACAGCGATTTCGATGTGTTCACCGCTCTTTCTGTCAACGATGCTTCCGTCACCAAGGATGCCTATTTCAATGAGGAACTGGCGCTTTCCTATCGGGACGCCGCCATCGAAGAACTCACCGCTGAGGGCGCGAGCTTCCCCGTCATCATCCTGCTTCCCTATAATCCTTCCGTTTCGGACTGGGATTCCGAGTGTCTGTATGTGGAACAGCAGCTGGAGGGACTCCTGGGTTCGGATTATATCGATATCGTCGTGGAGCAGGGTCCCACCCAGGATTTCTTAAGCACGGTGCGCCGCGGCGGACAGTATGCGCTCTTGAAGACCAACTGGGGCTGCGACTACGCGGATCCCCTGACTTGGGCCGCGCCCTTCGCCGAGGATAATTCTTACGCGAAGATGGATCTGAGCGAGGATCCCGAAACCCAGGCCATCGTACAGGAATACTACGAGATGGTGGAAGAGGCTAACTCTTATGCCAGCGCCGATCAGCTTGACGAGCGGTATCATGCTTTCGCCGAGGCCGAGGCTTTCCTGATCGAGCACGCCATGGTCGTCCCCTTTGGCGTCAGCGGCGGTTATTCCGCCTCGAAGCTCAATCCCTTCGAGGGACAGTACGCCCCCTACGGCGTGGCCACGCTGCGCTACAAGGGACAGCACATCCTGGAAGAGCCCATGAACACGGACGCTTTCAACGAGGCTTACGCCAAGTGGCAGGAAGATCGGGCGGCTTCTACCGGCAACTGATTGCCCATCTTACGAATATTTAATTGATGATAAAGACCAGGATCACAGGATCCTTATTCAACAGTTCCTGTGATCCTAGTTTATTCTTTGAAGGAGGCGCCGATATGCTCAAATATCTGGCCAAGCGAATCGCTCGATCTCTAATTACGTTGTTCATCGTCATTACGATCGTGTTTACTTTGCTGCGGCAAATGCCCATCGAGGGGTATTTCAATAATTTCGAAAAGATGTCGGAGGAGCAGATTGAACGAGGGTTGACTCGCCTGGGTCTGACGGATCCTCTGCCCACCCAGCTTTTGAATTTCTACGGAGATCTTCTTCGAGGGGATCTGGGAATTTCCAATAAATACCGCCCCGGTGTGGAGATCACCGAAATCCTCTCCACGCGAGTTCCCGTGTCCGTGGCCTTCGGATGTGCTTCCATGGCTCTCTCTCTGCTCTTGGGAATCCCGTTGGGCGCGGTTATGGCGCGATGTAAGAACCGATGGCCGGATCACCTGGGCACCGTCTTCATTGTCTTCATTAACGCGGTTCCATCCGCCGTTTATTATCTGTTTATCCAGATGTACGGGACGGAGATCTTCGGCTTAAGCATGTTGTTTTCCCGGACGAACCCCGCTACCTGGATCCTGCCCACCATCTCCCTGTCCCTAGGCAATATCGCCTATTACGGCATGTGGCTGCGGCGGTATATGGTGGACGAATCGAACAAGGACTATGTGAAGCTGGCCGTGGCAAAAGGCGTGGATTCCAAGACGATCATGATGAAGCATGTCTTCCGCAACGCCTTTGTTCCTCTGGTTCAGTATATTCCCACCTCTTTATTGCTGACCATGGTGGGTTCTATCTATGTGGAGGGACTTTACTCCATCCCCGGCATGGGCGGCCTTCTGGTGACGGCCATCCAGGGACAGGATAATACACTGGTACAGGCTCTCGTCATTATCTACGCCATCATCAGTATTCTGGGACTCATCCTGGGTGATATTCTGATGACGCTGGTGGATCCTAGGATCTCGTTTACAAAGAAGGAAGGTGCTCGCTGATGTCCCGTTTTTCTGTCAAACAACATAAATCCGAGAAGTTGGAGAAAAACATCTCCGAGGCGATGAAAAAACAACTGGACGCTGCCTCCATGAGCGAGAAAGAACTCTTCTCCTTCGCCAAGCACGACATGCGGGATTCGGAGCGTATCGGTTACTCCGAATACTCTTACTGGCGTTCCACGCTGCGTACGTTTTTACATAATAAGGTAGCCGTGGCGCTGCTCATCATCATGGCCGCGCTCCTGCTCTTCACGTTTATCCAGCCCGTTCTGCCGAATCAGTCGGATCCGAACCAGATCTATTTTACCGAGACCGGCGCCGCCCTGAGCAACCGGCAGCCCAGCGCCGAATTCTGGTTCGGCACCAATAACGCCGGACAGGATCTTTGGAGCCGAATCTGGGCGGGTACCAGAACCTCTCTGGGAATCGGCTTTGTCGTCGCCCTGATCGAGGCTGCCGTGGGCATCACTATCGGCGTGCTGTGGGGATATGTGCGAAAGCTGGACTTCTTCTTTACGGAACTCTATAACGTCTTCGACAACATCCCCCAGACCATCGTGCTGATTCTGCTCTCTTACATCATGAAGCGGAACATGTTCACGCTGATCTTCGCCCTGAGTATCACCGGATGGCTGGGCATGGCCCGTTTCATCCGCAATCAGGTGCTGATGATCAGGGACCGGGACTATAACCTGGCTTCCCGCTGTCTGGGTACGCCCATCTATCGTATCGTCCTGAAAAACCTCCTGCCCTATCTGGTTTCCGTCATCATGCTGCGCATGGCGCTGACGATTCCGGGAGCCATCGGCAGCGAAGTATTCGTGACTTACATCGGTCTGGGACTTCCGGTGGATATCCCCTCTCTGGGCAACCTGGTCAATACGGGCCGGGCGCTGATGACAAGCCCCAGCCTCAGATATCAGCTTTTGTTCCCCACGATCGTTTTGTCCATCATCACGATTTCTTTCTATGTGATCGGCAACGCCTTTTCCGACGCCGCCGACCCGAAGAATCACCGTTAAGGAGGCGTCTATATGGATGAGAAAACCATCTTATCGGTCGAAAACCTGAATGTGAAATTCCGTCTGCGGGGAGAGACCCTTCACGCGATCCGCGACATCAGCCTTGACGTATATAAGGGTGAGAGTCTGGCCATCGTAGGAGAATCCGGCTCCGGCAAATCCGTCTTTACAAAAACCTTCCTGGGACTTTTGGATTCCAACGGCTTTTTGGACGGCGGACACATCTATTTCCGTCCGGATCCGGAGGATCCCGACAAAACCGTGGATCTGGCCTCCTTTACGACAGAAAAGGAGTGGCTCACCATCCGCGGTAAACAGATCGCCATGATCATGCAGGATCCCATGACCAGTCTGAATCCCCTCAAAACCATTGGCGCTCAGATCGTGGAAACGGTTCTGCTGCATCACAAGATTTCCAAGGAAGAGGCCCATGAACGCGCGATTCACCTGCTGACGGACGTAGGCATTACGGAACCGGAGCGACGGGCAAAGCAATATCCCCACGAATTCTCCGGCGGTATGCGTCAGCGGGTGGTCATTGCCATCGCCCTGGCCTGTGGACCGCGGATCTTGATCTGCGATGAGCCCACCACGGCGCTGGATGTGACGATTCAGGCCCAGATCCTGAAACTGATCCGGGATCTTCAGAAGAAGTACCAGCTTACCACGATCTATATTACCCATGACCTGGGCGTAGTCGCCAACGTGGCGGATCGAATCGCCGTCATGTACGCCGGCGACATCATCGAGGTGGCTAAGTGCGATGAACTCTTCTATGATCCCCGCCATCCCTATACCTGGGCGCTTCTGAGTTCCCTGCCTCAGCTCGGGGTAAAGGGGGAAGACCTGTACTCCATCCAGGGTACGCCGCCCAGCCTGCACCAGGAGATTCACGGCGACGCCTTTGCGCCCCGTAACCCCTATGCTCTCAACATCGATTTTATCGAGCGTCCTCCTTTCTTTGAGGTGACGCCCACCCATAAGGCTCGTACCTGGCTTCTGGATCCCCGGGCGCCCAAGGTCGATCCGCCCCATTATATTCAGAAACTGGCGGAAAGGAGGTCCCGCTCATGACCACAAATAAGAAGGACGTCCTGCTGGACGTGCGGGATCTGACCGTGCAGTTTGGTTCCCGCCGCCGTCCCTTTACCGCGGTCAACCACATTAACTTCCAGATCTATCGCGGGGAAACCTTTGGCGTGGTGGGGGAATCCGGTTCCGGCAAGACCACCATCGGCCGGGCGATCATCCGCATCAATCCCACCGCGACGGGGGACATCATCTATGACGGTCAGAAGATTAACGGCCGCATCAGCAAGGCTCTGGATAAGGAAGTGACCCGTAAGATCCAGATGATCTTCCAGGATCCCATGGCTTCCCTGAACGAGCGCGCCAAGGTGGATTATATCGTGGCCGAAGGCCTCCTGAACCTGCCCAAACGCCTCTCTAAAGAGGAACGGGCGCGGATCGTATCCGAGGCCCTGGATTCCGTAGGGCTTCTCCCCGAGTTCGCCAGTCGTTTTCCCCATGAGTTTTCCGGCGGACAAAGACAGCGTATCGGCGTGGCGCGAGCCATGGTCATGGGGCCCGAATTTATCATCGCGGACGAACCCATCTCCGCTCTGGACGTCTCCATTCGCGCCCAGGTGCTGAACCTGATGGCGAAACTTCAGCGAGAACGGGGACTGACCTATCTGTTTATCTCCCACGATCTGTCCGTTACCCGGTTTATCTGCGACCGGATCGCCGTGGTGCATAAGGGCGTCATCGTGGAGCTGGCCGAGACGGAGGAACTCTTCCGCCATCCCCTGCATCCCTACACCCAGGCTCTCCTCTCCGCCATCCCCATGCCGGATCCCGAGCGGGAGCGCCATAAGGTATTAAAGGTATACGATCCTTCCGTTCACGATTATTCCGCGGATACTCCCTCTTTCCAGGAGATCCGCCCCGGCCATTTCATCTGGGCCAACGGAAAAGAATTGAAGGAATACGAACAGCAGTTTCAGTCATAAATATTCATAGAGGGCTTTTGCGTCTTGCAAAGGCCCTTTCGTAAAGGAGAACCGATGATGATAACCCCTCGACCCTTATTTCCCGGCGCCCGGGTGGCGCTCGTCTCTCCGGCCAGTCCCGTGCCGGACTCTTCTCGGATCGAAGCCTCCCTGGCCTGTCTGCGGGCGCTTCATCTGGATCCTGTCCTATACCCCAGTTGTACCGCCTCCTACGGATACCTGTCCGGCAGGGACGACCTGCGGGCGAAAGACGTCATGGACGCCTTCCTGGACGATTCTGTGGACGGCATCTTCTGCATCCGGGGCGGCTACGGCGTACAACGCCTCCTTCCCCTCTTAGACTTTGAGGCGATTCGTTCCCACCCCAAGTGGTTCGCTGGCTACAGCGATATCACCGCGCTGCATATCATGCTGAACCAGGCCTGCGGACTCGTCACCTATCATACGCACATGCCCTCCACGGAGATGTATAAAGGGCTGGACGATTACACCGACGCCTATCTCAGGAAGGCTCTGTTCGGCTCCCTCACGGGAGAACTGCCCGGTTCCTCCCCCGCCTCCTGCCTCGTGCCCGGCACGGCGGAGGGAATCCTTACGGGAGGGAGCCTTTCCCTCGTCTCCTCCTCCCTGGGAACGCCTTACGAGATCGATACCAAGGGAAAGATCCTCTTTCTGGAGGACGTGGACGAGGCCCCTTACCGCATCGACGGCATGCTGAACCACCTGCGGCTGGCAGGTAAGTTCGACGATTGCGCGGGCATCCTTCTGGGATATTTTACCGACTGCGCCGCCAAGGACCCCGCTAAGAGCCTGAGCCTTTTGGAGGTTTTTCAGGATCTGATCCTGCCCTGCGGGAAACCGACGGTCTACGGCTACACCTGCGGTCACAGCCTGCCCAGCATGTCCCTCCCCCTGGGTGCCAGGGCCCGCCTGTCCGATTCTTCACTGACTATCTTATAGGAGGTAACGCAAATGACCTACGCATGGATAAAATCCCCTATCGGAACGCTGTATACGGCTTCCGCTCCCGAGGCGGGACGAACGGACGAAGCCCTATACGGCATGAAGGTTCAGATCCTGGAATCCGCCCCCGAGACCGGGCGGACACTAATACGTACTCACTACCGCTACGAGGGCTGGATCGATAGCGTCTGCCTCCAACCCGAAAACGAGCAGACCAAAGACTGGGAGGCTCACGCGGATATCCGCCTGGAACAATCTTACGCGGACGTGCTCGCCGAACCCCGTATCCAGGCCCTGCCCCTGATCTCCCTGACAAAGGGGGCCAGGCTGCGCCTCCTCTCTCAGGATCCGGATCCGGCGGGCTGGGCCGAGGTGGAACTGTTGGACGGACGCAAAGGATACATCCGCAGAAGATTTCTCGCCCCTTATGCGCCTCCTCGTGCCGTCTCTGAACTTGACGAAGAGAGTTTCCGCCGGGCGGTGACGGAAACGGCGAAGACCTATCTCGAGACACAGTACCGCTGGGGCGGCAAGAGTCCTTTGGGCATCGACTGTTCCGGTCTCTGCTCCATGGCCTATATGCTGAACGGCATCCTGATCTATCGGGATGCTTCCATGCGGGAAGGTTTCCCCGTGCATCCCGTCTCTCGGGAAGAGGTGAAACCCGGCGACCTCTTTTATTTTCCGGGGCATATCGCCATGAGCCTAGGGGGAGACCTCTTTATCCACTCCACCTCCAAGGGCGGGTATTTCGGCGTGGTTATCAACAGCTTCGATCCCTCCCATCCCCATTTCCGGCCGGATCTTCTGTCGGCGCTCACGACATGCGGGAGCATATTCTGATCATACCGTTGCAAAAAAGGATCCCTCAAGCCGCAATAACTTGAGGGATCCTTCTCATTATTCTTCCTCCGGCTCTTCCGGCTGGGGAATAATGTTCTCCACAAAGGTCGTCTTCTTGCCCCGATGCTTCGCGTAGAAGAACCCGAAGACGGAAAACACCACCGCGCCGATGAAGTTTACGAACAGGTCTTTCATCGTGTCGAACAAACCGATATCCAGATATCCCCGGATCGGAAGAGTCTCTCCGTTCACCACCGTGGAGGTGATGTTATCGATCCGAATAGGCACATTCACCGGTTCCGGGTTGAGCGCCACGCTGGATATGCCGTTCAGGATCGTATCCTTCTGCATATCCGTATGCAGGAAAAGATCCGCCGAGAACTCGAAGAACACCCATAACACTCCGAGGCTCATCGCGAAGCCGAAGGCGACGATGGCCATATAGACCGGCGACATCTCGAAGGAAAAACGTTCATGCCGGTTGAGCAGATCCACGAGGGAAAAGCCCACGGCCGCCGCCAAGAACCCCGTGGTGGTATGCAGCATCGTATCCCATATGGGGATCTGGATATAGAATGCCTGGATCTCTCCCAGGATCTCCGCCGCGAAGATAAACACCAATATGATGATCTCAAGGGTATCCGGCAGATGGATATCCAGACTCCGCTGCAAAATATCCGGCACATAGAACAGAATCAAGGTCAACACACACAGGAGCACATTCTCATAATTACCTCGAATGGCCGCCATCACCAGCGTTAAGATTACGAGAGCACGCAAAATCAGATAGATAACCAGGGTCTTCCCCGTGTAAGACTTCGGAAAGCGTTGCCGTTTAGAACCACTCTTCTTATTCATGGACAGCTCCTTTGTATGGATTAGTGAAACAAAATATCGTCCAGCCGGTACCAGCCCTTCGGCCGGCCCGCGAGCGCGGCGGCGGCGTTCACCGCCCCTACGGCGAAGATCCGCCTGCTGGAAGCGGTATGCGTAATCGCCAGCGTCTCGTCTTCGCCGAAAAGGTAAACCGTATGCTCTCCCGCCACGGTTCCTCCTCTGAGGGCCATCACGCCGATCTCGTCCTTGGCGCGGGCGCCGCACATGCCTTCCCGTCCGGTCACCACGCGCTTTTCCCGCTCCGGATCCAGGGCAGAAAGCAGCATCTTGGCGGTGCCGCTGGGGGCGTCTACTTTCTTATTATGATGCTTTTCCAGGATTTCTATGTCAAAGTTTTCAAGAAGGGCCTGGGGCATCTGCTGTAAGAGATGCCGAAACAGGGCGATCCCCATGCTGTAGTTGGCGCTGTGAACCACCGGTGCGAATTCGCTTAAGCGCTGCAGACGTTCCATATGGCTCTCGTCGTATCCCGTGGTGCCGCTCACAAGGGCAGCTCCCGTCCTCTTCACATATTCTTCCACCGCTTCCAGCATGGCGGGGTGCGAAAAGTCGATCACCACATCCGCCGCGGGCATCGTCTTTAGATCCGGTACGTTGGTGACATCGACTCGTCCCGTTATCTCGTAGCCTTTCTCCTGGGCCACCTGCTCGATCATATGGCCCATGCGGCCGTATCCTGTCAGTACGATTTTCATATCAGATTAAACTCCTTCAAAACCTTCGCCAATTGGTTCCTATGCTCTTCCGTCATGGGATACAAGGGCAGACGGAACCCGCCGGCCTTCATCCCCATCAGGTTCATGGCCTCTTTTACGGGGATGGGATTGACTTCCATGAACAGGGCGTTCATCACCGACAGATACCGGATCTGCATCTCTCTGGCCTCCTCGTACCGTCCCTCCAGATAATGATGCACCATGTCGTGGCACTCCTTGGGCATGATATTGGCCCATACGGAGATCACGCCCTTCGCCCCCAGAGACATGAGCGGGATCGTGATGTCGTCGTTGCCGGAAAACATGACGAAATCGTCGTTTAAGTATTTCGCGATCTTCACCGCGTAGCTGATATCCCCGCTGGCTTCCTTGATGCCGATCACATTCTTATGCTTAGACAGCCTGCCTACTACGGAAGGAGAGATGGAACAGCTCGTGCGTCCGGGAACGTTATAAAGAATGATCGGCTTATCCACGGCGTCCGCCACCGTGGCGAAATGACGGTACATTCCTTCTTCATTGGCCTTATTATAATAGGGAGAGATGCACAGCAGCGCGTCCACGCCCATCCCCGCGTAGGTCTTACTCTTCATCAGCTGGGTCTCGGTACTGTTGGATCCGCTGCCGGCAATCACCTTAGCGCGGCCCGCCACCTTTTCCACCGCATAGGCGCAGACGGCGTCGTCCTCCTCGTGGGACATCGTAGAGGATTCGCCGGTGGTGCCCAATACCAAGATTCCGTCGGTGCCGTTTTCGATCTGAAACTCAATCCATTCGCCCAGCCGTTCGAAATTTACGCTGCCGTCCTCACAAAACGGCGTGGCCAGCGCTACAATGGAACCTGATAACATACTATAACCCCTTTCTGTCCGGGTATAATAACCCAATTATATTCATCATACTACACATCCAGAAAAAAATCAATCCCAAACCCGGCTTTCTTCCGCAAAATGCTCCTATTTCCTTGCATCCCCCCGGCTTTCATGCTAAAATAAAAAGGATCCGAATCTAACATAAAGGAGTGAACCGTCATGTATCCCAGTCAGCATCTGACGCTCATGACCGACCTGTATCAGCTGACCATGATGCAGGGTTATTATATTTATCACAAGACCTCCCAGCGGGTGGTCTTCGATCTGTTTTATCGCGAAAACCCTTTTCACGGCGCTTTCGCGATCGCGGCCGGTCTCGAGCAGGCCATCGACTACATACGCCATCTGACCTTCAGCCGGGAGGATATTGAATACCTGCGCTCCCTCGGAATCTTCCGGGAGGATTTCCTGACCTATCTGGAAGGCTTTCGCTTCACCGGGGACATCGACGCGATCCCCGAGGGCACCGTGGTCTTTCCCCAGGAACCTTTACTGCGCGTCAGCGCCCCCATCATCGAGGCGCAGCTCGTGGAGACGACGCTTTTGAATCTGATCAACCATCAGAGTCTGATTGCCACCAAGGCAGCCCGGGTGGTTCACGCCGCCAAAGGAGACCCCGTCATGGAATTCGGCCTGCGCCGTGCCCAGGGGCCGGACGCGGGAACCCTGGGCGCCAGGGCTGCGGTCATCGGCGGCTGCATCGGCACCTCCAACGTACTGACCGCGCGTCTCTTCGACGTGGCCCCTAAGGGGACGCATTCCCACAGCTGGGTCATGAGTTTTGACTCGGAGTTGGCCGCCTTCCGCGCCTACGCGAAACTCTTCCCTGATATGTGTATTCTGCTGGTGGATACATATGACACCCTGCGTTCCGGCGTTCCCAACGCCATCCGCGTCTTTCAGGAGATGCGGGACCAAGGCATCCGCTCCTCCATGTACGGCATCCGTCTGGACAGCGGCGACCTGGCCTATCTGTCCATCGAAGCGAAGAAGATGCTGGACGATGCCGGGTTCCCCGACGCCATCATCAGCGCCTCCAGCGACCTGGACGAGTATCTGATCCGCGACCTGAAGCTGCAGGGCTCCCAGATCAGCCTGTGGGGCGTGGGCACCAAGCTGATCACCGCTCAGGACAACCCTTCCTTCGGCGGCGTGTACAAGATGGCCGCGGAAGAAGACGCCCAGGGCAGGATGCAGCCTAAGATCAAGCTCTCCAATAACCCGGAGAAGATCACAAATCCCGGCGTCAAGAAGGTGCTGCGCATCTACGACAAGGCCTCCGGATACATGAAGGCGGACCTGATCGCCCTGGAGGAGGAAGTATACGATCCCGAGAAGGATCTGACCGTCTTCCATCCGGTGGATACCTGGAAACGCATGACCTTTAAGGGCGGCTCCTATATCCTGCGGGATATCCTGGTGCCCGTCTTCCGCGGCGGCCGCTGCGTTTATAAGAGTCCTTCCGTCATGGAGATCCGGGATTACTGCGCGAAAGAACAGGAGACGCTGTACCGGGAGTCCCGCCGTCTGATCAACCCCCAAACCGTTCCCGTGGATCTGTCCCAGCCTCTATGGGACATGAAACAAGCCATGATGCATGAATATGGGAAGTCCGGACTATGATGAAAACAATTCTATTTGACCTGGACGGTACCCTGGCCTGTATGGATCAGGATGAATTCATCAAACAATATTTTCAGAAACTGGGAGAACTGGCCGCCTCCCGGGGCCTTTCGGAACCGAAGCGCCTCCTGGACGCCGTGATGGCCGGCACCTATGCCATGATGCATAACGACGGAACCATGAGCAATGAGGAGCGTTTCTGGAATGTTTTCCCCCAAGCCTATGGGGAGGGTTGGCAAGAAACGACGCCTCTCATCGATCATTTCTATACTCATGAGTTTAACGAGATCCGTTCCATCGTCTCTCCCTGTGCCGTCTCCCGTCGTCTCCTACACGACCTTCGGCAGAAGGGATATAAGATCGGCCTTGCCACGAGCCCGGTCTTTCCTCGGATCGCCACCGAACAGCGCGTCGCCTGGGCCGGCCTCAAGCCGGAGGACTTTGACTATATCTCTACCTATGAGAACAGCCACTACCCCAAACCCTCCCATGAATATTACGGGGAAGTGATGACCGCGCTCGGCGCGCTTCCCGAGGAATGCCTGATGATCGGAAACGACGCGGAGGAGGATATGTGTACCGCCGATTGGGGCTTCTCCGTCTATCTGGTGACGGATCACCTGCTCAACCGCAAGAACCTTCCTATCGAGGCATATCCCCAGGGGACGCTGGCGGATCTTGCTTCTTATCTAAATACGCTGCCGGATTTGCGCCACGCCTATACCCGGATGGCTCAATATTACGAGACCGATTCCATGGGGATTGTCCATCACTCCAACTATGTGCGCTGGATGGAAGAAGCCCGTGTGGACTGGATGGACGCGGTGGGTTTTGGATACGACGCCATGGAAAAGGCGGGCGTGTCCAGCCCCGTCCTTGCCGTGCGCTGCGAATATAAATCGCCGGTTCGCTTCCACGATACCGTGCGGATCTATGTCCGTCTCGCGGAGTTTACCGGTATCCGCCTCACCGTCTCTTATGAAATCGTAGACGCCTGCACCGGCGCTCTCCGCCTGCAAGGCGAGACCCGCCATTGCTTTACAGACAAATCCGGGCGGCCCGTTTCATTGAAAAAGGTCTGCCCGGAAGCTTACGAACTGTACACGAGGCACATTTTATAGAGCGGAATCCTTCTTAGAGGCCGCGAGGGCCTCCTGATAGAAGGTTCCCAGAAGGCCCTTATAATTTTTCTTCCAGGGCTTATTGCGGCCGCAGAAGTGAACGATCCGGGTATGTTCCCGCACCCAGGCCAGGTTCATCCAGGCCTCTTCCTCCGGCCGCAGCATGAGGAGCTTATCCGTCATGTTATAAACATAGGGATCGATCTCTAAAATATGATCTCCATATAAGGCGCTGATGATGTCCTGATCGGGCAGCCACAGCGCCTTTTCGTGATCTCGGATATAACGAAAGATCTCCGCCTCGTCCTGCTTTTTTCTAAGGGCCGCGAGATTCATCAAGAGGACGCCGGAGTTGACATAGATCCCATCCTGGGGAAGATCCAGCCGCTTTTCGTTGATCTTACGCCAAAACTCCTTCAAATGGGTGGCCGCGGCATAAAAGATTCTTTCTGTCATGGGAAGATCATAAAGTTCCCGCAGGGATCCCAGGACGATCATATCCGGATCCAGATACAGGATTCTCTCCAAATCCTCGGGAAGGTAGCGAGCCGCCAACAGCCGGTAATACATCTCCGGCGGATAGCGGTCCGTTATGGGGGCGCCGCGAAATTCCTCTCCGGTCATCGCGACGGAGATCACCCGACATCCGGATGCGGCCAGCTCCTCCAGGCCCTTCTCCGTCAGGGAGGTATGCATGACGTAAACGCTGATCTCCTCCGGGTTCCACCGTCTCAGCGTCTCCAGCATCAGCCTTCCCTGGGGAACATAGTTTTCGTCCAGCGTCATCAGGATATTCATTGGTTCTCCTCCGCGGAATCATCGGATTCGGGCTCCGTTTTGGCTCGCTCCAGAAGCCATTCGTACAGCTCCCGCTGCTCCGCGTCAAGACCCTCCGTTTGTATCTTACTAAGGGATTTTCCGGCACCCGTAAGATTCCCTTCCTGGTATAGCGCCCAGGCCTCCAAGAGCGCCGTCGTATTCTCTTTATAAAGATCGTACTCCGTCATAAGGGCGCCGTGTTCCTCCGTCATGAGCGCCGCTTCTTCCTGCAGGGCGGCCAGGCGATCCGTCTCTTCATCCTGTTCCGACTGTATCTGCGAAAGCTTCGCCGCCAGTTCGTTGGATTGCTGCCGCAGTTCGGACATCTGCTGGGGCGTCACCAGGAGGGCCATGAACATGAGCCCCACCCCAAGCCCCAAGGCAAAGAGCAGGAACTGCATCACGGAAGCGTTCTGCCGCAAATAGGTCCGGACGGACCGTTTGGGGCTTTTCCCCGCGAAGATGGGCATGGAAGGGGATTCTTCTCCCTTCTCCTCCCGCGTCCCGGCCTTCTGCCCGATGATCTCCTTGCCTTCCCTGCTGCTCCTCCACTCCTCCCCTTCTTCCGCGCATAGACGCTTCAGATGGGGCAGCTGAGGATCCTCCGGATCGATGGCTTCCACCTCCCGTAACAAAACCTCCGCCTTGTCAAACTCACGCTCATCCATCCAATACAGGGCCAGGAGCTTGCGGGCCCGCGTGTAGCGGTCGCTCAAGGCCACCGCTTTCTTCAGATGCAGGAGGGCGGTATCCCGCTGACCGTCCTGCAAAAGAGCCAGTCCCTCGTTATAGAGCCTAACCGCCTGTTTGAGCTGGGCGGCCTTTCCCATGGTTCGCGAGGCTTTTTTCAAATATTCCTCCGCCGGATTGGCGTCATTCGATATCGCCGCGCTCTGACTCCACTGACCCACCGCCTCCCCGATCTCTCCGGTCTGCATATAGACCAGCCCCAGGAGATTACGCGCCTGTATATTTTCTCCGTTATACCGCACCGCCTTCCGAAGCCAAAAACGGGCGTGCTCATACTGCTGCCGCCTCGCGTATCGGAGGCCCTCGTTATAGAAGCGGCCGGAGGCTTTCACCAAGGCGTAGGCGGCTTCCAGATGGTGACCGCAATGGGGACACACCCGCCCCTGCGTCTCCTCATGGCACACCGGGCATCTCATCGCACATCCTCCAGCCCTAACTGGTCAAACTGCCTGGAGGAATTCTTCCGCTCATCCTGCACCATATAGCGCAGCAGCGTCTGTAAGTCCGCGGCCTCGTCCCCCTTTAGATCAAGGGCGACCAAATCCGCGTCCGTACTCGGCTTAAAGTTCTTTAGTTCTTCCTGAAAATCAAACATGTTTTCCCTCCCTTTCTAGGCATTCCAGCACCTCGCCCACCAGATACAGAGAACCCGCGCAGAGGATGAGGCCCTCCGGCTTCGTCTCCTCACGCGCTCGCGAGAGTCCTGCCGGTACGTTTCTCTCCGTCTCGATCACAAACCGCTCCTTAAAGGGTGATATCGCCTCTCCAAACTCTTCCGGCACAAGTCCCGCCTCGTCCCTCATCGGGGCGAAGATGATCCGGCGAAAGGGAGCGTCCCTAAGAAGTCCCTCAAGCATTGAAGAAATATCCTTCTTCCTCATGGCGCTGAAAAGAAGCGTCACGTCTCGCCCTCTCAGGTGATGACGGCACCACTGTCCCAGGGCCTGGGCCCCCTCCTCGTTATGGGCGCCTTCCAACAGAAGATCGGCCCTCCCTTCCTCCTCGACCCATTGCATCCTTCCGCTCCAACGCGCTTCTTCCACGCCCAGTCGGATCGCTTCCTCGGGAATCCCCAGCGTCTTCGCCGCGCAGAGCGCGGTTTTTAGGTTTTCCACCTGATAATCTCCGCACAGGGAGGTGTGAATCTCCAGTCC
>CALWBZ010000105.1 GCA_944376225.1 uncultured Clostridia bacterium
GAAAAGCCCGTAAACTTTTGAAAAAATCGTGAGATTCCGAAATTGGCCGGATCTCCCGGGCAAATCCGTCCCTTACCAAAAACAACAATATTCCATATATCATTCCCGTCCCGACGCCCCATTGGGCATTTTTTTATACCCATTTTTCAGGCCCCGGGTTACGCTATCGACGGCGAAATCCCCGGGCCCCGGAAAAGAGCGTAACCCCGTTACGCTCTCGACGGCGAAATCCCCGAGGCCCGGAAAAGAGCGTAACCGCGTTACGCTATCGACGGCGAAATCCCCGGGGCCTCGGAAAAGAGCGTAACCGCGTTACGCTATCGACGGCGAAATCCCCGGGCCCCGGAAAAAAGCGTAACCGCGTTACGCTATCGACGGCGAAAACCCGGGGCCCCGAAAAAGAGCGTAACCTGAGAAAATCAGATCCTATTCCCGGCGGCTTTCGTAACGTTTACCGATCCATTGAATCAATAGATAGAGCAGCACGGCCATGATACAGAGGATGGCAATGCTGAGGATGACCCAGTTCATGCGGAAGATCTGACTGCCGTAGATAATCAGGTATCCAAGACCGGCCTTAGCGGCGAGAAATTCGCCGATGATAACGCCGATCAGGCATAGGCCGATATTTACCTTTAACACGTTCATTAGCACAGGGATATTGGCGGGCAACAGCACCTTCGTCAGGATATGGCGTTTTTTACCGCCAAAAGAACGGATAAGAGCGAGTTTATCCGGGTCTACGCAGAGAAAACCGTTCAGCATAGTTAAGATTGTCGTGACGATCGTCAGAGAAATGGACGTAATCAGGATGGATTTTGTGGTATTTCCGAACCAGACGATGAGGATGGGAGCCAGGGCGGACTTGGGAAGGCTGTTTAGGGCGATCCAATAGGGCTCGCTGATCTCTCGGTTCAGGGGGCACCACCAGAGCAGCATAGCGATGGCGAGGCCCAGGAGCGTACTGATGAGGAAACTGATTAGCGTCTCATAAAGGGTAACGCCGGTATGCAAAAAAATAGATCCGTCGCCGATCATTTCTAATAGGGTCGTCCATAGGGCGGAGGGAGAGGAGAATATGAAGGTGTCCAGAAGGCCGGTTCGAGCGGAAACCTCCCAGATCAGGAGAAAAAGAATCAACACGGCGATCCGTCCGAAGGTGACGATGCGGGAACGGCGGCGGATTTTGCGCAGATAGAGTTCGCGGGGGGTAAGGTCATGCATCTGTTTCACCTCCTTCCTGGGTCATGGCCTGCCAGATTTCCTGAAAATAGGACTGGAAGGCAGGAAGACCGCGAACCGACAGAGGGGTTCGCTCCGGACCGAAGTCCATGGGAATATCCTTGACGATTCTGCCCGGCCGGCGGGATAGGACCAGGACGCGGTCCCCCAGGCTAATGGCCTCGGAGATGTCGTGGGTCACCAACACGGCCGTCTTGCCGGTCTCGCGCAGGATGCGCCATATCTCGTCGGACACCGACAGTCGGGTCTGGTAATCCAGGGCCGAAAAGGGTTCGTCCAGGAGCAGAAGTTCCGGCCTCAGCGCCATCGTCCGCACCAGGGCCGCCCGCTGGCGCATGCCTCCCGAGAGTTGAGAGGGCCTGCGGGAGAGAAAGTCGCCCAATCCGTACTGCGTCAGGAGATGCTTTACATAAGCCTTATTTTCCGGCGTCAGCTCTCCGCGGATCTCCAGCCCGAGATATGCGTTCGACAAGATGGTGCGCCACTCCAAAAGCTGATCTCGCTGAAACATATATCCGATGGGATGAGGCGCGTCGGTGCCCAGGGCAATGGTTCCGGATTCCGGCGCGATCAGACCGGCGATGATGGAGAGAAGCGTCGACTTGCCGCAGCCGGAGGGCCCAACGATACTGACAAATTCCCCCGGCTCCACATGAAAGCTGATCTGCGCGAGAGCCGGGGTATCCGCTTCGCGGGTATGATAGGTATAACACAGATCGTGAACAGAGAGTAAGCTTGCCACGGCAGTGCCTCCTTGTACGAATGGAATACTATAGGATATTACAAAGAGGCGTAAAGTGTGCAGGTCAGTCCAGAGGATGCCATCCCTCCTGAATATTTTTTCGGCAGCCGATATAGGTGGCCGCCAGATAGATAAGGTAGACGAAAAGAAAGAATCCGATCGTAATGGCGGCATAGGTGAGGACATGGGCATCGGTGACATAGGGACGCATAATGTTATGAAGGCAATACGAGGCATAAATACTGAGGGGCAAAGGGATCAGGAGGGGAACGCCGAAATAGATGAATAGCTGACGCCATAGGTAACGATCCACGCGTCTTTGGGAAAAACCGAGATAAGAGAGAATTTTATAGTGATACCGGCGCTGTACGGTATCGCTCATCTGCCGCGTCGCCAGAATGGCCGCGCAAGAGCAGACCAGCACCAATCCCACATAGAAAAGGGCGAAGACGATCATCAAAAGATAGGTCTGTCCCTCGGACCGGACGGAGCCCTGAATGCGCACATTCCCATAATATAAAGAATAGGAAGCGGTGTCGTGACCGTAAAAAGCCTCCGCCGCCTGGCAAATCTTCAGATAGTCCTCGTCCGTCGTTTCCCTCTGGGTATGGACAACCAGGGTATAGTAATCTACCGGGTAGTCCTTCGCGCACGCGTCCGGCACGATGCACACATGCATCTGAGAAGGCAGTACGGGATCCGTATAGACCGCTTGAAAAGCCAGGGTCTCCCGGCGCAGCGAAAGATCCGGAAGGGGATCCGAAAGGGCTTCGGGGACATTTTCGGTGGTAGAAAGGATATAATGGCCGGGCAAAAGTTCCACAGGATCCAGACCCTTGAGCGCCCGCAGCGCGTTATAATCGGAAACGGAGAGGAGAACATCCCCTGGATTATAATTGAACCGAATGAGAGGCAGATTTTCAAAATAGCGAAGGAGCGCGTCGGAGTCGCTGACATATGTGGGATAGACATACCGAGCCTCCACGCCAAGTTCTTCCTCCAGGTAGGAGCGATAGGCGGAAAAATCCGTATCCGGAGAATAGATCACGACGTCATAGGGGGAAGTATACATCTCCTGTAGGTCGAAGACGGCCTTAATTTCCAAACCGGCCTGAAAGGAGGTCAGGATGACCATAAAGAGCATCGAGAGCGTGCCCAGCGTGGTTCCCATGGAATTTAAGCGGTTCGACAGACCGCGCAGCAGAAGAAGCCGGTCCTTACGGTAAGAAAAGGAAACGCGGCGCAGCAGCCGCCGAACGATTAACGCTGACAGATTGGCGTAAAAAAGATAGAGTCCGAGAATCAGGCAGGAGAGAGAAAGAACAAGATCTCGTCCCATGGCCCGATTGGTCAGCGTACAGGTATCCCGAAACTTCACGCATCCGAAGATCAGCAAAAATATAGAAAAGAGAAAAAGAATGAGATTGCGTAATCGAAAACGGTGTTTTGGGGCCGCCTCGCCGCCGTCCTGACGCAGAAGATCCCGGATCTTGATCCTGCGCAGTTTCAATATGTTGCGCAGCGCGGCGAAGAGATAGATCCCGAGGATATAGAATAGGGTATATCCCAGCGCCTGAGGAGAAAAGGTGAGTACGATCTCATAGGGCAGCCGGAAAATATATGTCGTAGCGCTGATCAGAACCTGGTAGATCCCGGTGCCGATCAAGAGGCCTAAAAGAAGGGCCAGCCCGCCCAGCAGGGCGTTTTCCAGCAAGAATAGAAGGGCGATGGAGGAACGTTTGATGCCCAGGAGCATGTAAAGACCCAGCTCTCGGCTCCGCTTGGATAAGATAAAGCCGGTCATATAAGACACGAGCCAGCCCAGAATCAGCACGACCAAGACAGAAAGCAGGAGAATCATGAGGACGATATTCTCGCTCCAGGCGTTGAGTTCGCGAAATTCTTGAGAGAAAACAAGGGTATTAAAAGCATATACCAGGGCAAAAGAAAGAGACACCGTGATCAGATAGATCAGGTAGTCCCGGGCATTGCGAAGAGTGCCTCGCCAGGCCAGTTTAAGGAGCATTGGGCAGATCACCTCCCAGGAACGTCACCACATCGAGAATGTCATGAAAGAATTCCGAACGGGAACGGTCGCCCCGCCGCAGCTCGTTAAAAATGCGCCCATCCCGCAGAAATAGGATCCGCCGGCAGTAACTGGCGGAAAACACGTCGTGGGTCACCATGAGGATAGTGGCGCCCAGGTGTTCGTTCATATCCAAAAAGTTCTCCAGGAGGATCCTGGCGGAACGGGAATCCAGAGCGCCGGTAGGCTCATCCGCCAAGACAATCCTAGGGCGCTGGATCAACGCTCGGGCGCAGGCGCAGCGCTGCCGCTGGCCCCCCGACACCTCATAGGGGAACTTGGACAGGATATCCTCGATACCCAGGCGGAGGGCGATATGACGTGTACCCTTAAGGGCCTTAGAAGGTTCGACGCCCTGGGTCAGCGGAGCCAGCGCGATATTTTCCCCGATGGTCAGCGTATCCAGCAGGTTATAGTCCTGAAAGATAAATCCCAGGTTCTTCTGGCGGAACCCGGCAAGCCGGAATTCTTTCAGCGCGGTGATATCCGTCCCGTCCAGATAGATATGCCCGGCGGTGACGGTATCAATGGTAGCGATACAATTCAGCAGCGTGGTCTTCCCGCTGCCGGAGGCGCCCATAATACCGACAAATTCTCCTTCCTCCACAGAAAAAGAAATCTGATCCAGCGCCTTGGTCAGGGCGGTCTTCGCCCCGTAATATTTTTCCACCTGATCGATCGTAAGCATTGCCATATTCTCATCTCCTTCCCGGGACAGTATAACACGGAAAAAAGGGCCTCAGAAGTTACAATTTTGTTAGCGGAAAGTCCAGCAGAACCTTCGTACCCTGACCGGGAACGGACTCCAAGCGGATGCCTAGCCCCAAGCGGCCGCAAAGCCTGCGGCACAGGTAAAGCCCCAGGCCGGTGGAAGTTTGATAGGACCGGTTCCGTCCGGTGAACCCTTTATCAAACACACGGGGAAGATCTTCTTTGGCGATACCAATACCGTTATCCTCCACAATCAGACGGACATATTGAGGCTTCGCCTCGCTGTAGATACGGATCCGCGGATCATCGGAAGCGCGGTACTGCACCGCGTTCATGAGAATCTGGCGGAGAATAAAGACCACCCATTTCTCATCGCTGTTCACCCGTTCCTGAAGATCGGACACGCAGAGCGCGATATGGGCGTCCAGCAGGATGGAGCGGCAGGAAAGGAGGGCGGAGGACACCGCGTCGCCAAGGAGCATGGGCTTAATAAAATAATCTTTCTCCACCTGTTCGCTGCGGGCGTAGTATAAGACCTGCTCCACCAGATGGCGGATCTGAAAGAGCTCCTGGGAGACCCGCTCGGTTTCCGCGCCGGGATGCCCGCGGCAGATCAGATCGACGGCGGTAATGGGCGTCTTGATCTCATGCACCCATTCTTCCATATATTCTTTATAAGAACGGCTAATCGCCCGCTGCCGGCCTACCTCTTCCGTCATGGCCTTGCAGCTTTCCCGCAGAAGACGAAAATAGGCTTCTTCCAGCATGGACTCCGGTTTGGGCAGCAGTTCGAGGATCAGGTACTTAGAGCCGAGCCGGTCTATGGTCTGTTCCATGAAACGAATCTTACGGGCCTCCCGCCGGTAGCCAACATAGAGTAACACCGCGAAAAAGACGGCCCAAAGGAGGAGAAGAAACAGGAGGAGAACCGTCGGGACACGATAAAGAAGCAGGAACACACTGCTCAGCGCAAAAAGAAATAAAAGCGAAAGGAGCAGGGGGATTTTATCGAAAAGAAACCGCCGGAAACTCATGGCATATTAAGGCGGTATCCCTGCCGGTGTACCGTATGGATCAGATCTTTGAGTCCGATCCCTTCCAGACGTTTTCGCATGCGGGATAGGTTCACGCTCAAGATGTTCTCGTCCACATAGAGTTTGTTCTCCCAAAGATACTCGATGAGTTCATCCCGACTCACCAGATGGGGATAGTGGATCCAGAGATAATACAGGATCCGCAGCTCGTTGCCGGAAAGATCCAGCGTCTGTTCTTTATATTGGAGCTGACCTCTCACGATATATAGTGTGAGATCTCCGTGCGTCAGAATTTCCGAAGGATTCTTGGAACGTTCTATAAGCCGTTTAACGCGCAGAAGAAGCACATTCAGGCTGTAGGGCTTGCGGATAAAATCGTCGCCCCCGGAGGATAGCCCCCGAAGTTCGTCCTCCTCCCGGTCAAGGCCCGTAATAAAGATGACGGGAACATCCCAGGATTTTCGTATGTCGCGGCACAGCTCAAACCCGTCGCGGGCGCTTCCTAGGCGGATATCCAAAAGGATCAGATCCGCCGGTTTTTTGGAAAGTAGAGAGGGCAGCTCCTCGGGATCCGCCGGACAGACGGTCTCGTAACCGTTTCTCTGCAAGAAGTCCCGCAGTTCCCAGCGAATATTCTCATTGTCCTCGATAATATAAATCGTACTCACCTAGACACCCCTCCTTATCCATAGTATTGTAGCAAGGGGCGGGAGGAAATGCAAGAAATCTTACCGAATTGTAAGAAGAAACTTGTCACCCGGGAAAGATCGTGCTATAGTGTAAGAAAAAAACAGGGGGTTATGATTTTGGAACTATCTACATGGAAATCTTACGCGGACCGGATGCTGAAAGCGGCGTCCTATCCGGAAAGCGGATCGCCGCTTCTGGCGGATCGGATCGACCGGGCGTCGGGGACACCTTGGCGGGAAGAGGACGGGCATATCGTCTCCAACGCGGCCCATCAGCAAAACTTTCTGCGTTTCCTGTGCGGCCTCTCCGCGTTGAGCGGAGATCCCCGCTACGAGGAGAGAGCGCGGGCGGTCATGCAATACATGATGGATCATCCCATGGCCGGCGGTCTTCTGCGCTGGGGCGGACACCGGTATCTGGATCTGGTGACGCTTAAGGACCGGGGCGAGAAAGAACTGGTTCATGAGCTGAAGAACGACTATCCCTATTATGAACTCATGTTCCGCGCCGATCCGGATAAGGCGGAGCTCTATGTCAAATCTTTCTGGAACGCCCACGTCTATGACTTCGAGCATTTCGAGATGGGACGGCACAGTATGGAGAAGCCCTATGGGGTAGAGGGCATATGGGAGCGGCCTTTCGCGGATCCGGAACCCTTCGCCCCCCGCAAGGGACTGTCTTTCCGCAACACCGGCAACGACCTGATGTACGCGGCGGGCAAGCTCAGGGAGGCCAGGGGAGATGAGGGGGCGCTCCTCTGGGCGGGCCGTATGCACGACATGTATATGAAATGCCGTCATCCCGAGACGAAGCTGGGGCCCTATCAGTTTTCCCAGGCGATGAAGCGCATGGACACCCAGGACGATAGGATCACCCTCTCCTTCTACGGAGATCGGGCCAAAAGACAGCTGGGACCGGAATTCGGCCCCGTCGCCCTGGAGGCCAACGTCCTGCTGAAAAGCCAGGAGATCTCCATTTACGCCCTCAATCCACAGATCATCGCCGCCGTATTCGATCATGACACGCCGAAGGAGCGCCAGATGATCGCGCAGACGGCGGAAGGCATGAAGGCATTTTATGAATACGGGTATGACCGTAAGACCCGCGGTTTTCGTCCGCTTTTGGCCGACGGTACCGATCTTTCGAGCTATGAACTGCCCCGGCCCGGCTATTATGGCCCCAAAGGGCGGATCCTCACCCAGCATCCGTTGGCGGGAGATTATTTCCTGGCTTACGTGGAAATGGCCTTAATCACCGGCGATCAGGACCTTTGGAAGATCGTGGGCGTATGGGAAGAAGACCTGGATATTCGGACGCCGGGTACGGATCCCGGCGTCCTGCTGGCGCTTCTGAGGCTGGCGGAAAAGGACGAGGCCTACCGGGCGCCGGCCATGGCCTGGGGAGAGAGGATGGAGAAGGCCGTGGAGGAAGCGTGGAAACACGGCGACAGTCTGTGGATCGACGCGATCGAACCCTTGGTTCTTCTCAAGCTGGAGGCGCTTAGGCAAAACGCCCCCCGGGCCGTCGCCGATCCCATCTACAACCGAAGCAGCTCCCGGGAGGGTTGGAGCGAGAACAGGACGATCAAATAGAAAAAGACAGGTACCGGAGGAAGCCTCGCCGCATATGCTAATCGTGTAATCATTCCAGGAGGATGACAATGAAACGATTAGCGGCGTTATTGTGCGCGGTTTTGCTGCTCGCGGCGGTGGGTTGCGCGACGGAGAAGACAGAGGAAGGGCTGGAGAAACTGGTTCTGAACGAGGTGGTGCATTCCGTGTTTTACGCGCCTCAGTACGTAGCCATGGAACTGGGCTTCTTCGAGGAAGAGGGCATCGACTTGCAGGTGGATGTGGGAAACGGCGCGGATAAATCCATGACGGCGGTGATCTCCGGCAACGCGGACGTGGCCCTGTGCGGCACGGAGGCGGCAGTCTATATCCACGCGGAAGGAAGAGAAGACGTGCCGGTGGTATTCGCGCAGCTCACCCAGCGCGCCGGGAATTTCCTGGTGGGAAGGCAGGAGGAGCCGGACTTTGAGTGGAAAGATCTGATCGGGCAGACGATCATCGGGGGACGGGAAGGCGGCATGCCGGAGATGGTGCTGGAATACATCCTGAAGGAAAACGGTATCGACCCCGAGAAGGATTTGACCATTATCACGAACCTGGATCTGTCGGCGACGGCGGGAGCCTTCGTGGCAGGTACGGGAGCCTATACCACAGAGTTTGAGCCGGGAGCGACGACGCTGGAAGAAGGAGGAAACGGCTATGTGGTCGCTTCCCTGGGAGTGGATTCCGGTTATGTGCCTTACACCGTCTATGTGACGACGGAATCGATCCTGGAGGAAAAGGGCGATCTCATGCAGGGATTTACAAACGCCATTTATAAGGGACAGAAGTGGGTGGAGGAGCATACGCCCCAGGAGGTAGCGGAAGTCATCCATCCCCAGTTCGCGGAGACGTCGGTGGAGACCCTGACTAAAATCATCGAAAGATATCAGGAGCAGGATACCTGGAAGACGGATCCGGTCTTTACGGAAGAGGCCCTGCGGCTCATCGAAGATATCCTGCGGGCGGGCGGCGAATATGAAGGAGAACTCGCCTACGACGCCATTGCCAATACGGAACTCGCGGAGAAAGCCATGAATCCGTGAAAAAAGCGCGGCTCTAGCCTATAGGGCCGCGCTTTTTCGCATGGCAAGGAGAAATCTGTAAAAAACAGTTGATCTCCTTTCTATCTCGGGTTATAATAAAAACAAATTCCCTGAGAAAGGATGATGAGGATGGCTGACTTTTTTGATAAATTGATGAAGGACGCGAAGAAGACGGCGGCCAAAGTCGCGGACCGCACGGTGGCCACGGCGAACATCGCCAAGAGCAAGACCTTGGAAACCGTAGACAGCGTGAAACTGGAGATCGAGATGAAGAAGATGCAGAAGGATCTGGATAAGGAGTACCAGGTGCTGGGGCAGATCGTCTATCAGATCGAAAAAGGCGTCTTGAATCGGGACGATCAGATCTTACAGGCTTCTTGCGGACGAATCGACCGCTGCAAAAAGGAGCTCGAAGAGCTGGAGCACAAGAAAAAGGGCAAGAAAAGCGCGGAGGAAGCGCCCCAGGCCCAGAAGGAGGAAGAACACCGGGAGAAGCCCTTCCAGGGGTACGAGAAGGATGAGGAAGGCTATCCGATGATGAAATTCTGTCCCCATTGCAAGGCGGGGAACCCTCCGGACGCCAAGGTCTGCGTCTACTGTCATAGGGAACTGTAATGAACTATTACGTCTGTACGCATTTCGATCATCACGGTTCCATGGAGATTTTCTCCGAGGAAGACTATGAGGAGGCTTGCCGCGTCGACGACGGGTATCACGTGCTTCTGAACGCGGCCAGCCGCCAGGCGGCCCTGGAATTCGTGCAGGAAGTGATATTGGAAGCCCTTCAGATAGACCCGGAATTGCGAGACTTAAAAAAAGATATACGGGAGCTGTATTTATGAAAAAGTATCCGGTATGGGCCCATCTTGCCGCCGTCGCGGCCATGCTCTGCCTCTTGGTAGTCATGCTCTTGACCGCCTTTTCCTGTACCGTATTCGACCGGGGATTTATCGACCGGGAGATGAAAAAGTTTCAGGTGGCGGATCGAATCGGCATGAATCAGGAAAGCCTTATGGAGCTGTATGACGAAGTGTTAAAGTATCTGGAAGACGAGCGGGACGATCTGGATATCACGGTCACGCGGGACGGGACAGAGATGAAAGCCTTTAACGAAAAGGAGATCCTGCACATGGTGGACGTGGAGGCGTTGTTTCGGGGCGGCTTCTGGCTGCGGGATATCTGTGCCGTCTTAGGCCTTGCCCTGATCCTCCTATGCGTCTTCACGAAACAGGGCGGCGCGCTCTTCCGGGGCTTTTGTATCGCTTCCGGCGTCTTTGTTGCCCTTGTGGCGGGGGTGGGGCTGGCGGTGCTCATCGATTTCGACACCACCTTCACGCTATTTCACCGGCTATTTTTCAATAACGACCTGTGGATACTGGATTACCGCACGGATCTTCTGATGAACATCGTGCCCGAGTCCTTTTCTTATGACGTGGCGCTGCGGACGATTCTGTATTTCGGCGGCGCCTGGGCTCTGCTTCTGCTATCGGGCATTCTGACGCGCCGTTTCCTGAAGAAACGGGGAGAAGGGGACATTAGATAGAAAGGGAGAATGGCATGGAAGCTGTGCTTGGCGTACTCGGTTCGATCCTCCTCTTTATCGGGACGGCGCTCTTGTGGATCCTAGGGATTCTTCTGGGGATCATCCTGCTTTTTCTCCTTCTTTTGGCGGTGCCGATCCGTTTTCGCCTGCGGGGAGCATACGGCGGGGAGGTTCGGGAAGGGCAGGGCGAGATCTCGTATTTTCTTCGGATTCTGCGGCTAAACGCCTATTTCAAAGAGGACAGGCTCGCCTGGCGCGCTACGGTATTTGGCAGGCAGATCACCGGTTCGGAATCTTCTCCGGAGCCGGAGGAAGAAGAGCTCGAGGAACCGGTGGAAGAGACGGTAGAACATGTATATCGGGAACCCCAAGAGCCGCCTGGGCAAACCGGAGAGGCGCTTACACCGCCGCCGAAACCACAACCCTCCGGCAAGGTCGAGATGGAGGAGCCGCCGGATTGGGTGAAGAAGGGTATGCGGCCCATAAAACCCATAAAGCCCGTCGAGGCGGGCTTCTGGGAGAGGCTGGGGGCCAGGCTTTCCCGTTACGCCGACCTTTGGGAGAAGTTTAAGGCCTATCCCCATAAGCAGGAGATCTGGCGGGCGGCGCGCCGCGCCATAGGAAAAATCCTCCGTTCCCTGCGCCTGCGAAACAGTACGGCGCGTATTCGATTCGGATGGAAGGATCCGGCGAATACGGGTCTTACCCTGGGGGCGGCTTCTATGATTGGCCAGTTCCTCACGGGGGACGGCTGCCATATCGAGCTGGAGCCGGATTTTGACGGGGCTTGTCTGGAAGTAGATGGGAAACTGGAATTTCGCGTGCGGATTTTGTACATCCTATGGGTGGGCTTATGCCTCCTGGGGAATCGGCATGTCAGAGAATTGCTTTTGTTCGCGCTGAAAAAGGCGCGTAAGAGGGCGGATTAAGACGGAGAAGAAAGGAAAGGCAATGAAAGCGAAGGAAGAATTAAAGGATCTGTTGTCGCAGCTGGAAGGGTTTATTACCACGAAGTCCGTGGTCGGCGAGGCGATTCACATGGGAGACACGATCTTGCTCCCTCTGGTGGATGTCAGTTTCGGCGCCGGCGCCGGCGCCCGGGACAAGCGTTATGATAAGAACGGGTTGGCCAGCGCCATGGGAGGCGTAGGCGCCAAGATGAGCCCCAGCGCGATCCTGGTCGTTCAAGACGGAACGATACGGATGGTGAGCGTCAAGAATCAGGATACGGTCACCAAGGTGATGGATATGGTGCCGGACGTATTAGAACGCCTTAAGAACGGTTTTGAGAAGGAAAAAGAAAATAAGGCGGCCCGAGAGGCCGTAGAGGAAGCGGCCCGGGAGGCCGAAGAAAAGGCAGAATGAAGTCGATACGCGAGATCTATAAAATCGGTAAGGGGCCATCCAGCTCTCATACCATGGGCCCGGAACGGGCCGCGAAATGGATGCGGTCGGAGTATCCCCAGGCGGATTCGTTCCAGGTATTCTTGTACGGATCCCTGGCGAAGACGGGCAAGGGACATATGACGGATGAAGGAATCAGAAAATCCCTGGATCCCCTTCCCGTCAAGATTTTGTTCTGTCAAGAATCGGAGGAGGAGCTGCCCCATCCCAATACGATGGATCTGGTGGCTTATCAGGACGGACAGGAGCTGGGGCGAGCCAGAGTGCTCTCTGTAGGCGGCGGGGATATCGAGATCCTGGGACACGCGAAGGAGGCTTCTCCGGAGATCTACCAAGCCAGAACCTTTACCGAGATCGCCTTATATTGTAAGAGTCACATGATCCGCCTGAGCGATTATGTGGAGCAAATCGAGGGAAAAGACATCTGGGTCTATCTCTGGGATGTGTGGAAAACCATGCAGCAGGCGATCATCGAGGGCCTGTCCACCACCGGGATTCTGCCGGGAGGACTTGGGGTAGAGCGTAAGGCGCAGTACCTTTATCAGCAGAGCCATATTGACGAAGGGCCGGAGACGCGGGAGAACCGCATTGTCTGCGCCTATGCCTTCGCCATCAGCGAGCAGAACGCCAGCTGCGGCACCATCGTAACCGCCCCCACCTGCGGCGCTTGCAGTGTTCTGCCTTCCGTATTAAAGTACATGCAGGAGAAAAAAGGATTCTCGGACAAGCAGGTGCTGAAAGCCCTAGCCGTAGCCGGGTTGATCGGCAATCTGGTCAAAACCAACGCCTCTGTGAGCGGGGCAGAATGTGGCTGTCAGGCGGAGATAGGCACCGCCTGTTCCATGGCCGCCGCCGCGTTGGCGGAGCTTTTCGGCATGGGAATCGATCAGATCGAATACGCGGCGGAGGTGGCGATGGAACATCATCTGGGACTGACCTGCGATCCCATTTGCGGCTTGGTACAGATCCCCTGCATCGAACGGAACGCGGTGGCCGCCATGCGGGCCATCAACGCCCTGAGTCTGGCAAACTTCCTTTCCGGCACCCGGAAGATTTCCTTCGACCTGGTGGTCAAAACCATGTACGAGACGGGAAGAGACCTGTCCCGCGGATATCGGGAGACCGCCGAGGGCGGCCTGGCTAAACTGTATATGTAAAAAGCGGGGCTGTCTCATAAGAGACAGCCCCGTTTTTTTAATCGATCAGCTTGTCCAGCTCTTTGACATATTCGGTCTCGCTCGCGATCTTGTGATCGGCGCGCTTGGCGTACAGATGCACCGCCGCCTGAGACTTCTTGATGGGCTGCATGGTGCCCGCGCCGGCGACGCAGCCGCCGGGACAGGCCATGCCCTCCAGAAGGTATCCGGGGTACTTGCCCGCCACCGCCGCCGCCATCATCTTGCGGCAGTCCCGTAGTCCCTCGGCGTTGGCCACCTTGACCTCCCGGTCGGGATAGCGCTCTTTGATGACGTTGACAACGGCCTGAGCCACACCGCCGGAGACGGCAAAATCGCGGCCGTCGGAGGAAGCGTTGTTGACACCCTCCGGATCCTCCGCAAGCTGACTAAGATCCAGATCTTTAGCCGCGAAGACGCCGGCCATTTCCTCATAGGTCAGGACGAAATCCACCTCGCTTCGCACTCTGCGGCGCCGGGCCTCCAGCTTCTTAGCGGCGCAGGGGCCGATAAAGACCACCTTGGCGTCAGGATGCTGATGTTTGATCAGACGGGCCGTCAGGGTCATGGGCGTCAAGGCCATGGAGATGCACTGGGCATGATCCGGGAAGAATTTCTTGGCCATGGAAGACCAGGCGGGACAGCAGGAAGTTCCCATGAAAGGCAGCTCCTCCGGTACCTCGCGGACGAAGTCCTCCGCTTCCTGAGCGGTACACAGATCGGCGCCCACGGCTACCTCAAATACGTCGGTAAAGCCCAGCTCCCGCATGGCGGCCCGAAGCTTACCGGGCGTTACCTTGGGGCCGAACTGGCCGACAAAGGCGGGAGCCACGGCGGCATAGACCTTCTGACCGGACTGAATAGCGCGGATCACCTGGAAGATCTGGGACTTATCGGAGATCGCCCCGAAGGGACAATTGACCAGACACATACCGCAGGACACACAGCGGTCATAATCGATCTCCGCCTTTCCGTTGGCGTCGCTGTGGATCGCGTCCACGCCGCAGGCCATGGCGCAGGGCCGCTCCTGCTTGATGATGGCGTTATAGCCGCAAACTTCGGCGCAGCGTCCGCACTGGATACATTTGGCTGGATCAATGTGGGAACGCCCGTTGTAGCGGTCCAGCGTGATGGCGTCCTTCGGACAGACCTCCACACAGGGGTGGGCGAGACATCCCTGGCACCCTTCGGTCACCAGGTAGCGCTTCTCCACACAACCGTTGCAGGCAAACTTGATGACGTTAATCAGCGGAGGCGTATAATAGGTCTCCGGCTGATCGGCGGCCTCGATGTTGTCGGAGACAGGAGAATGCTCTCCCGCGCCCCGGCAGGGCAGGCCCATGGCGAGACGCAGACGCTCGCCGACAATGGCCCGCTCTAAGAATACATCATTACGAAAATTGCCGACTTCCCCAGGAATAATCTTATACGGGAGCTCTTCCATCTGCTTGTCGATGGGACGCCCCTCCGACTCGTAAGCCATTTTGGCCACGGCCGTGAAGATCATTCGGCGGATTTCCTGGATTCTGGTTTCAACACCTCTCATGTTCATTTCCCCTTTACTGTGGTTTCTATGGAAAACGGACAAGGCTTAACGCGCGGTCACGTATCCCTTCTTTTGAATGACTTGATAAACTCGGTCGACACAGGTTTCGCAAAGCGCCTGGGTCCCGGCTTCGACCATGATGCGAACGAGTGGTTCGGTACCGCTTGAACGCAGCAGGATGCGCCCGTCGTCGCCCAGCTCTTCCCGAACGGCGTCGGCGGCGGACAACACATCCGGATCTTTCATGGCGGCTTCCTTATCCGTCACCGGCACGTTTTTCAGCACCTGAGGATAAATCTTCAGAGGAGCCACTAAGCGGCTCAGCGTAGTTTTACGCTCCAGGATGACTTCCATCACTTTAATGGCGGTCAAAAGCCCGTCTCCCGTCGTCGCGTATTTGCTGAAAATGATGTGGCCGGATTGTTCCCCGCCGATGCGATGACCATTTTGCTGCATGCATTCGTAGACATATTTATCGCCCACGGCAGTCTTCTCATACGAAATACCCTCCTGATCGAAGGCCTTATAGAGCCCCAGGTTGGACATGACGGTGGTTACCACCGTGTTATTGAGGAGCTTATTGCGTTCCTTCAGGTACTTGCCGTATAGGTAAAGGATACCGTCGCCGTTTACGACGTCGCCCTTCTCATCCACCGCCAGACATCGATCCGCGTCGCCGTCGAAGGCGAATCCCACGTCTAACCCTTCCCGTTTAACCAGCTCCTGAAGGGACTGGATATGGGTGGAGCCGCAGTTTTCATTGATATTCAGCCCGTTAGGCTCGTCGTGGATCACATAAGTTTTGGCTCCCAACGCGTCGAAGACGCTTTTAGCGATCATCCAGACGCTGCCGTTAGCGCAGTCAAGCCCCACCCGCATGCCGCGGTAGGAACGGGTAGCGAGGGAGATCAGATAGGCGATATAGCGGTTGCGCCCAGCGGAATAATCCTGGGTGTAGCCGATACGGTCCCGCGTAGCCAGCGGGACGTCCGGGCCCTGGCCGTCCAGATAGGCCTCGATTTCGAGGATGGTGTCCTCGTCCATCTTCTCGCCGTTCGCATTGATCAGTTTGATTCCGTTATCGTAGTAAGGATTATGGCTGGCGCTGATCATGATGCCGCAGTCAAAATTGTCCGAACGCACTACATAGGAGACGCTGGGCGTCGTGGTCACATGCAGCAGGAATACGTTAGCGCCGGAGGCGGTCAGCCCCGAAACCAGAGCGTACTCAAACATGTAGCTCGAACGTCGGGTATCTTTGCCGATGACGATACGCGCGGGACGGTCCTTGCCGTAATACCAGCCGATGAACCGGCCAACCTTGTAGGCGTGTTCCACGGTGAGGGTCTTGTTGGCCTCCCCGCGAAAACCGTCCGTGCCAAAATATTTTCCCATTCATTACCTCCAAAATATACAGAGATCCTACTTCAAAGAAGCGCTTGCATTTTCTTCAAAGTATGATACAATAATACTACATTTTCAAGAGTTTGAAAACACTTTTTTTGAGTTTGCCTATTTTACCAGAATGTGAGGAATTTGAACCGATGAAATTAGGAATTGTGGGACTGCCCAACGTAGGAAAAAGCACTTTATTTAACTGTCTGACCAAGGCGGGAGCGGCCTCTGCCAATTACCCCTTCTGTACAATCGAACCCAACGTGGGCATCGTGGCGGTGCCGGATCCCCGCCTTACGGCCCTGACCCAGATGTATCAGTCCGCCAAGACGACGCCGGCCACCATCGAGTTTGTGGACATCGCGGGGCTGGTGCGGGGCGCGAGCAAGGGGGAGGGCCTGGGCAATCAGTTCCTGTCCCATATCCGGGAGGTGGACGCCATCGTACACGTGGTCCGCTGCTTTGTGGACGACGATATTATCCACGTGGACGGCAGCGTGGATCCCATGCGGGATATCGACACCATCAATCTGGAGCTCATCTTCGCGGATCTGGAGACGCTGGAACGCCGCCGCGCCAAGACGGCGAAGGCGGCCAAGACGGATAAATCCATGGAGGCGGAGCTTACCGTGATCGATAAGCTGCGTAAGGTCCTGGAGGACGGGCAGCGGGCCAAGGTCCTTACGTTGGATCCGGAGGAGGCGGCCATCGCCGATTCCTTCCAGCTTCTGACGTCGAAGCCGGTGATCTACGCGGCGAACGTGACAGAGGAGGATCTGGCGGAGGACGGCAAAAATAACGCCCAGGTGCAGAAGGTGCGGGAATACGCCGCGGAGCACGGGGAGCAGGTCTTCGTAGTCTGCGCTAAGATCGAGGAAGAGATCGCGGCGCTGGATGATGAGGAGAAGCAGATGTTCCTGGAGGAACTGGGTCTTACCCATTCGGGGCTGGATCGTTTGATCGCCGCGAGCTACGATCTTCTGGGCTTAATCAGTTATCTCACCGCGGGGCCCACGGAGAGCCGGGCGTGGACGATCAAGAAGGGAACGCTGGCGCCCCAGGCGGCGGGAAAGATTCACTCCGATTTCGAGAGAGGATTTATCCGCGCCGAGGTGGTGGCCTATGACGACCTCATGGGCTGCGGCAGCTACGCGGCGGCCCGAGAGAAGGGACTGGTTCGCTCCGAGGGAAAAGAGTACGAGATGAAGGACGGGGACGTGGTTCTCTTCCGATTTAACGTTTAATAAGGCAGGAAGGGGCCGAGCGCCGGGACGGGCGTTCGGCCTTTTTATTTATATCTTGACAAAGCGTTGCCCCTATCTTATAATAAACATGTTAATTGTCAACTAATTTACGGATGAAGGAGGCCGGATCATGGAGATCATGGAACTGGATCTGAAGTTCCGGGAGCTGCACCACTGGCACCGGCGGGCGATGGAGCTGCGGCTGAATAAAACGGGAATCTACCGCGCCCAACATCAGATCTTGATGTATTTGTCTAAGCATCCCCAGTCTTCCCAGAAGCAGATCGCGGAACGGTTCAACATCTCCTCCGCGGCGGTGGCCACCTCTCTTAAGAAACTGGAGAGGGGCGGGTACTTAGAACGAGCGGTGGACAGGGAGGACAACCGGTTCCATCAGGTAAGCCTGACGGAGAAGGGGCAGAAGGTGGTGGAGGACAGTCACGAGATCTTCCAGCGAACCATCGAGGAGACCTATCTGGGCCTGAGCGGCGAGGAACTGGGGGAAGCCATGGCCTTCTACGAAAAAATGGAAGAGAACTTAAGAAGGATATGTCAGGAGGAACAGGAGAAATGAGTTTTTATTTTCGGTATATCAAACCCTATCTTCCCTATTTCATCATCGGGCCGATCCTGATGTTGACGGAGGTGGTAGGCGAGGTGCTGATGCCGAAGCTGATGGCAAATATCATCAATTACGGCATTGTAACGGACAGTACCGCTTATATCCTGCAGACGGGCGGACTGATGGTGCTGGTGGCCCTCATGATGATGGGCGGGGGCGTCGGCGGCAATTATTTCGCGGCGAAGGCGTCGGTGAGCTTCTCTTCGGACCTGCGGGCGGATTTGTATAAAAAAGTGCAGAGCTTTTCCTTTGCCAATCTGGATCATTTCCACACGGGCTCCTTGGTCACGCGGCTTACCAACGACGTGACCCAGCTGCAAAACATCACCCGCATGAGCCTGGTCATGATGCTGCGGGCGCCCGGCATGATGATCGGCGCCATCATCATGGCCACCAGGATCAACGCCAGCCTGGCGGTCATCATCGGGGTGATCGCGCCGATCCTGGCGGTGATCATCTTCTTCATCATGAAGACGGCCTTTCCCCGGTTCATGCTCATGCAAAAAAAGATCGACGCGCTGAACACGGGAATCCAGGAGAACCTGACCAATGTGCGGGTCATCAAATCCTTCGTGCGGGAAGAGTTCGAGGAGAAACGTTTTTGCGAGAAAACGGAGGATTTGAGGGATAAGTCTCTGCACGCCCTCAAGATGGTAGTCATGACCATGCCCATCATGACATTGGCGATGAACCTGACGACCCTGGCGGTGGTTTGGTTCGGGGGCCAGCAGGTCATGGTGGGAGACATGCTGATCGGCGATTTGAGTTCCTTTACCACATACGTGGTGCAGATCCTGTCTTCCCTCATGATGGTGGCGATGATCATCCTGCAAAGTTCCCGCGCCATGGCCTCTTCTAAGCGGATCAAGGAGGTCATGAACGAGGAACTGGACCTGACAGACGAGCAGGCGGCTCAGAAGGAGAAGAAGGTCACGGCGGGAAAGGTGGAGTTTCGCCATGTGAATTTCCGTTATTATAAGGATCATGAGGAATGGGTGTTGGAAGATATCGACTTTACCGCCTATCCCGGGGAGATCCTGGGAATCATCGGTTCCACCGGCAGCGGAAAGAGTACGCTGGTGCAGTTGATTCCCCGACTGTACGACGCGGACGAGGGACAGATCCTGGTGGACGGCGTGGATGTGCGGGATTATTCCCTAGAAAACCTGCGTCAGGGCGTGGGCATGGTGTTACAGAAAAACGTGCTGTTTTCGGGAACCATTGAGGAGAACCTGCGCTGGGGAGACGAGGAAGCCGGCGAGGAAGAGGTTCGTCAGGCGGCCCAGGCGGCTCAGGCCCATGACTTCGTGACCGGTTTTACCGACGGGTATGAGACGGAACTGGGACAGGGGGGCGTGAACGTCTCCGGCGGGCAGAAGCAGCGTCTGTGTATCGCCAGAGCCCTTCTGAAGAAGCCTAAGATTCTGATCTTGGATGATTCAACCAGCGCCGTAGATACGGCCACCGAGGCCCGCATTCGGGAGTCCTTCCGCACCTCTTTGAAAGATACGACCAAGATTATCATCGCCCAGCGCATCAGCTCCGTCATCGAGGCGGATCGTATCCTGGTCATCGACGAGGGCAGGATCGTAGGGCAGGGGACCCATGAGGAGCTGCTGCGGGATAACAAAGAATACCAGGAGATCTATTATTCCCAGCAGGATAAGCAGAAGGAGGTGGGAGCCTGATGGCGCGTTCGGCAGAGGAACTCTTAAAGAAATATCAATCGTTAGGCAAGGTGCCCCAGGGCGGCAGAGGCCCCGGGGGAGGAGGTCCCGGAGGAAGAAACCGGGGCGCGGGCGGAAAGCCCAAGGATACCCGCAACTCCGTTATGCGGCTGCTCCGTTATCTGAATCCTTATAAGTATTATGTAGCGTGCGCCTTTTTCTGCGTACTCGTTTCCACGGGAGCCACACTGGCGGGATCCTATATGCTGCGGCCCATCATCAACGGACTGGTAGAAAATTCGGATCTGTGGAGCCTCGCCCTTTCTCTTTTGATGATGGGAGGAATCTACCTGGCGGGGGTCGTTGCCAGTTACGTCCAGCAGCGGCTGATGATCTGGATTTCCCAGAGCGTGTTAAAAAACATCCGCGATGATCTCTTTCGGAAATTACAGAATCTTCCCGTGCGCTACTACGACACCCACAGCAACGGCGAGCTCATGAGCCGGTTCATGAACGATGTGGACGCCATCGGAGAAATGATGAATCATTCCGTGATTCAGCTCTTTTCCGGCTCGATCACGCTGATCGGTACCCTGGGTCTCATGATGAGCATGAACCTGTGGCTGACGCTGATCACCGTCGTGTTTGTTCCCGTCGTGGCCCGGGTGGGCGGGCTGATCGCCTCTAGAAGCCGCCGTTTCTACAGGGCCCAGCAGGCGGCCCTGGGAGCCGTCAACGGCTATGTGGAAGAGTCCATCACCGGGCAGAAGGTCATCAAAGTCTTCTGCCATGAGGAAGTCTGCGAGGAGGAATTTGGGATTCTGAACCGAGATTTGCGGGACAAACAGATTAAAGCGCAGTTCTTCGGCGGCCTGATGGGGCCCGTTCTCGGGAACCTGAGCCAGATTACATACGCGGTCACGGCCTGTGTCGGCGGGATACTCTGTATCGCTCAAGGGTTTGATATCGGCGGTTTCTCCGTGTTCGTCAATTATTCCAGACAGTTCATCCGTCCTATTAACGAGATCTCCATGCAGGTCAATACGATTTTCTCGGCCCTGGCCGGCGCGGAACGGGTTTTCGCGGTCATGGATGAGGAGCCGGAACCGGCGGATCCGCCCGAAGCGCTGGAGGTTCCCGATCTGAAGGGACACGTGCAGCTCACACATGTGTACTTCGGCTATGATCCGCAGGTGCAGATCTTGAAGGATATCAGCCTGTACGCCAAGCCCGGTCAGAAGATCGCCTTCGTGGGATCCACCGGCGCGGGCAAGACGACGGTGACGAATCTCCTGAGCCGTTTCTATGACATTCAGGATGGGCAAATCCTGGTGGACGGAAAGAACCTTTACGATTATAAACGTAAGTTCATCCGCGGGAATATCGCCATGGTACTACAAGATACCCATCTTTTCACCGGCACGGTGATGGAAAATATTCGTTACGGAAGACTGGACGCCACGGATGAGGAGATCATCGAAGCGGCCAAATCGGTCAGCGCCCATCACTTTATCGTGAGACTTTCGGAGGGGTACCAGACCATGATCGAAGGAGACGGCGCGAACCTAAGCCAGGGACAGCGTCAGCTCCTCAATATCGCCAGGGCGGCCATATCTAAGGCTCCGATCCTCGTGCTGGATGAAGCGACCAGCTCTGTGGATACCCGAACGGAAAAGCAGATCGAGAAAGGCATGGACGCCCTGATGGCCACACGCACCACCTTCGTCATTGCCCATCGTCTTTCCACCGTGCGCAACGCCAACGCCATCATGGTGCTGGAACACGGGGTGATCATCGAGCGGGGTACCCACGAGGAACTCCTGGCTCAGAAGGGACGTTATTACGAGCTTTATACAGGAAAAGCGGAACTGGATTAAAAACGTCGAGGCGCTGCCCAAAGCAGCGCCTCGAAATATTATTCATAGTTCTTTAAGAGATCGTGCAGTTTCGCGGCGTGTACCGCCTCATCCTCCGCGAACTCGGCGAAAAGCCTGGAAAGCTCTTCGTCTTCATCCTTGATCTCGTGGGAAAACGCCTGAAAATCCCGCACCAGATCCGTGGAGTTTTGCCAGGCGCCAAGCACATGATCCCGATTCGTGATCCTAAAACCGTTTTTATCGTCCATATGGGATACCTCCTATGATTCGTTTCGGTATAGTATTTGCCCGGTTACGGGGATCTATTCCTTCAAATCGCCGGTCGCGGGATTATCGATCAGTTTCCCGTCCCGGGTGAAGCGGGAACCATGACAAGGGCAGTCCCAGGTGTGTTCATAGGGGTTCCATTTCAGGGCGCAGCCCATGTGGGGACAGCGGGGCAGCGTAGGCGTCAGCAGGTTGACGATCGCCTCAAACCCGTTGACGAATAGCTGGGGATGGAGGACCGAACGGGAGGGAGAGAAGAGATCGGCATAAGGATTTTCTTTTTCCTGAATAAGGTCGCTGAGGATGCCGGCCGCCGTCATGGAGGAGGTCATTCCCCATTTATTGAACCCCGCGGCCACAAATAGATTGGGAGTATTGGCCGAATAATGGCCGATATAGGGAATGCCGTCCAGCGTCATGCAGTCCTGAGTGGCCCAATGGTATTTTTCCGCGGCACCGGGATAATGAGTCTCGGCGAAATCCCGCAGCCCGGTCCAATCGCCTCCCTTTTTCCCGGTGCGGTGGCCTTTGCCGCCGATGAGAAGCAGATCCCGGTAATTCCGAAAGGACAGGCCTCCGGACGCCGCGTCCACATACATTCCCCCCAGATTGGGCGCGTTTTCTAGGGCGATGACATAGGAACGGTGCTGATAGAGCTTGATAAAGTATCCTCCGTGCTTGTTCAAGAAGGGGAAATGGGTGGCCACGATGATTTTCTTCGCGGTGATCCGCCCATAATCTGTCATCGCCGTCGTACCGATCAGTTCGCGTACCGGGGTGTGCTCGTAGATACGTAGGTTTTTGGAGATGCCGGCGATGAACTTGAGCGGATGAAACTGAGCCTGACTGGGAAAGCGCACGGCTCCGGCTACGGCAAAGGGCAGCGGCAGATCCTCCGCGAACTCGGCCCGGCCGCCCAGCTTTCTTAGAGCGTCCAATTCCTCCTCGATGATCTCGCGGTTGTCCAAAGAGTAAACATAAGAGTCCTTTTCCTCGAAGTCGCAGGGAATATCCCGGCACAGGGCGCGATATTCCTGAAGGGCGTTTTCGGAGGCTGTAAGATATTTTTCCGCCTGTTCCGCGCCCAACCGGCGGATCAGCTTGCTATATAGGAGACCGTGCTGGGAAGTGATCTTCGCGGTGGTGTTTTTCGTGATGCCGCCGCTCAGTGTCTCCGCCTCCACAAGGGCGTAAGGGACGCCGGCCCTTTGCAGGAAAAAGGCGCATAAGACGCCGGCCATGCCCCCGCCGATAATGAGCACATCGGTGGAAATATCCCGGTCCAGGCGTTTGAAATCGGTATTTTCGGATGTATGCCGCCATAAAGATTCCATAGATCTTCCCCCACTACAAAGTTTACCGGTAGTATGGCGAGTTTAGCTTAAAATATGCATCAAAATAAGGAGCGCAGGGATTTTGCCCCTGTGCTCCTTGTGCTAGGCGGATATCAAGTTTATTCTTTTCTAAATTTGGCGTATAAATCTTTCACAGTCTGGTAGGCGAGCTTAGGACGACGGTATTCGTCCACGACGCCCTTGTTATTCATGGAACGGGGACGACGGGCGAACCATTCTCGCGAGACGCGCACGTCGCAGAACTGCCAGATGAAAATGCCGCTGCATCCTTCTTTGGAGAGCACGCCTTCGATCTGCTGAGAGAGGGCGTAAGCCTGATACTCCTCGGTCCATTTATCCATGTTGGCGTTACGCATGCCATAGATGCCGCCTGCCCCGATCTCGGTGATCAGGAAGGGCTTGCCGCGGCCCTCGGTCTCCTGAATCCAGGCGTAAAGCTCGTCCAGATATTCTTTTACGGGCGCGTCATGATACCACAGGGGATAGATGTTAAAGGAGACGATATCCACCAGATCCAGACAGATGTCCTTGAAATGCTTGCAGCTTGCGAAAGAAGTGGGACGGGAGGGATCCAGCGCCTTGATCTGGGCCAGCTGACGCGCGTAACAGGATCGGCCGTATTCGGTCTCGCTGGCGCATTCGTTAAGGATTCCCCAGATGATGATCGAGGGATGATTCATATGATCCCGGATCATCTCCGCGATACAGTCCTCGCACTGTTTCTCGAAGTTCGGATTGCGCATATGTTCTTCGCTAAGCCCCCGGGCATGATTTTCTTCCCACACCATGAAGCCCTTCTCGTCGCAAAGATCAAGAAACAGCGGGTCATTAGGATAATGGGAGGTACGAACGGCGTTCGCGTTTAGATCGCGGAAAAAGTTTAGATCCTGATCCATGGCGCTCATGGGCAGCGCGCAGCCGAATAGGGGATGATCCTCGTGGCGGCAAAAGCCGCGAATCTGAATGGGTTGACCGTTATATAGAATCTCGGTACCGGAGATCTTGATCTCGCGGAAGCCCACGCGATCGATGAGATCGTCGCACACGGGACCGCCGTCCAGAGAAAGGGTGGCGGTGACATAATATAATGTGGGAGTCTCCGGAAAATAAGGGACGGCATTGTCGCAATGGATCGTCGCGCGAAGGGTCTTAACACTCTTAGCCGGTACTTCCGTCGGGTCAAAGACATGGGATCCGACCTCCAGAGAAACTTCCGCGCCGGCGATATGATTTGTCTCGCTGATGTTTCGCAAAGAAACTTCCACCTCAAGATCCCAGCTGACTTCCCGAAAGACGGGCGTCAGATGGACCCATTCAATGAAAACGTCCGGCACGATTTCCAGGCTGACGGGCCGGGAGATGCCGCCGTAAGAATAATAGTCGTTGGGAATGTGCAGGGCGGAGTCTTCGGAAAAAGCGTTGGATACCCGGACCTCAAGGAGGTGGTTCTTATCTTCCGCCGCGGGGTATACGGCGTCGAAGGCCGTAAAAGCGTTATAATGATGGGCGATCTTCTCGCCGTCTATAAAGACGTCGGCGGTATGGCTGACGCCCTCAAACACCAGGCGAATATTGCCGCCGGCCCGAATCTCACGGCTGTATAGGGCGTTTCCGCGATAGCTGCCAAACCCGGGGTAAGTCTCCCAGCAGCTGGGAACGGCAACCGGAAAGGGTTCTCTGCCATCCACGGTAAACTGCCACAGGTTATTCAACTCCACCTGGGGACGGATCTTATGTGTAGAAAATGTACGAATCATTTGGTGACCTCCTGTGTTTTTTTGAATATATGTACAGAATACTACAGGGGTTCCGGACTGTCAAGCATAGAAAATGCATATCATATAAAATTTTGAATAGGGAAATAGGCTAGAAAAAGGCTTGTACAAAGAGGAAAGGGCATGGTATAATAGGCGTGGCATGACAGTGTACTCATATTGAAGAGACAGAGCCACGCCCTGAGTTTGCCGCCTGGGGCGTCAAACTCTCAAGAATCTTGGGAGCCGAGGGGCGGACAGTGTACTCATATTGAAGAGACAGAGCCACGCCCTGAGTTTGCCGCCTGGGGCTGAAAATATTTTTCCGAGGAGGTCGTCACATGAAGCACGAGAAGTTCCATTATAAGTCTTTAGAAGAGGTTCGGGAAAAGGAGAGGGAGCTTGGAGTCGAGTTTCCCCTTTCGGAGCGTCTGGAGGTGCTGAAGGAGCCTTTGACCGTGGCGGGACACAGGATCGCCAATCGGATCGCGATTCAGCCCATGGAGGGCAGCGACGGCACGGCGGAGGGACGGCCGGGAGAATTGACAAAGAAGCGTTACGAGCGTTTCGCTAAGAGCGGAGCGGGGCTTATCTGGCTGGAAGCGGTGTCGATCGCCCAGGAAGGACGGGCGACGCCGGGCCAGCTTTATATCACAGAAGAGACGCTGGATTCCTTCAAAGCTCTGGTGGAGGAGATTCGGGAGACGGCGTGGAGGGAGAACCACATTCAGCCCGTAATCATCATGCAGGCCACCCATTCGGGACGGTACTCAAAACCCCACGGCTATCCGGAGCCGATCATCGCCTATAACAATCCGCTGTTTGAGAAGGACAAGCCCATCGCCGGAGAGAACATCATCACGGACGACCGTCTGATGGAGATGGAAGAGCGTTACGGACAGGTGACGCGCATGGCCCAGGAAGCCGGGTTTGACGGCATCGACATCAAGTGCTGCCACCGCTATTTGAACTGCGAACTCCTCTCGGCCTACACTCGGCCGGGGGCTTACGGCGGTTCCTTTGAAAACAGAACCCGGTTCTTCCGAAACGCTTATAGCAGCGCGAAGAGTCAGGCAAAAGAGAATTTTATCGTGACAAGCCGGATGAATATTTATGATGGTTTTCCCTATCCCTATGGGTTCGGCGTGTCGGAGGGCAAGGGGACGGAACCGGATATGACGGAACCCGTCAGGCTGGTGGGTATGCTCATGGAACTGGGTATGGAGCTGGTGGATATCACCATCGGCAACCCTTACGTCAATCCCCATGTGAACCGTCCCTACGACATGGGCGCTTATGAACCGCCGGAGCATCCTTTCGAGGGCGTGGCTCGCATGTATCAATGTACGGGACAGATCGCCAAAGCCTATCCGCACCTTGCGGTTATCTCCTCGGGACCTTCCTATCTGCGGCAGTTCTCCCCCTATCTGGCCGCGGGGGCCGTGGAACAGGGATATTGCTCCATGGTGGGCTTCGGCCGGGAGAGTTTCGCCTATCCGGAATTCATTCACGATCTGTTTGAGAAGGGAAGCATGGAACCCGCCAAATGCTGTATCACCTGCGGGAAATGCGCGGAGCTTCTGCGGGCTTCTACGCCGGCGGGCTGTGTGATCCGCAATCCGGAGTACGCGAAGATCTATCGGGAAATGCAGAAGAAGGGGTGAGGACGGTGAAGATCGCGCTGGTAACGGGATCGGCCCGGGGGATCGGACTGGGAATCGCTAAGGAATTGGCAAAGGAGTATTTCGTGATTCTTTCCGCCACACGGGACGAGTATGAAATCCCGAAGGAGTTAAAAGAAAAATCCGTCTATCATCGCTGCCGCATTCAGGAGGGGGAAGACCGAGCGGAGATCTTTCGTTTTGTGAAAGAGCGGTATGGGCGGCTGGACCTGCTCGTAAATAACGCGGGGGTGGCTCCCCTCGTCAGGGAAGATATCTTAAAGAGCACGGAAGAAAGCTTCGACCGTGTGGTCGGGATCAACCTGAAAGGGACGTATTTCATGTGTCAACAGGGGGCAAATCTGATGATCGCGTGTAAGGAAGAGGGGATACCGGATTATTCCCCCCGGATCGTCAATCTTTCTTCCATGTCCTCCTTTACCTCGTCCACAGCCAGGGGAGAATACTGCGTCTCCAAGGCGGGGATTTCCATGGTGACAAAACTCTTTGCCGACCGGCTGGCGGCGTTTGGTATCCCGGTTTTCGAGGTGCAGCCCGGCATCATCGCCACCGATATGACCGCCGGCGTGATGGAGAAGTATGAAAAAATGATCGAGGAGGGCCTTACGCCCATCAAACGTTTCGGATACCCTGAGGATATGGGAAAGGCCGTGGCGGCGCTCGCCTCCGGAGCCTTCGACTTCTGTACCGGTCAGGTGATCCACGCGGACGGAGGCTTTCATATACAGAGACTATGACAGGCCGGCAGGCAGGAAACGCCTGCTGGTTTTTTTGAGAAAGGGAAGATAAAAATGGATAACAAAGAGATTCTGCGGATCGCCATGGCGCAGTCCGCGGCGGATCTTTCCTGTGAAGCGACGGATTTTCAAAGGCCTTCCTACCATATCGTGGAGTCGAAGGCGAATCCTGCCGCGCGAAAATACCTGGAGCTGCCCTTTTATCTCCAGATGGTATCTTACGGAAACGAGATTGTCGCCTCTGTGGCGTCGGAGGCCAGGCAGATCGCCGAGAGCTATCTTGGCCGGTATCCGGCGGAGCACTGTTTCGAGACGCCCAATCTCCATGTCCTAGACGACATGCTGCGGGAGAGGGGCTATCGGGTGTGCTTCATGGCGGAATATTTTCTGCCGGATCTGAACCTGTTGAAGCCCCTTTCCTGTGGGTACGAGATCCGGCTTTTGGAGCCGAAAGAATGGCAGAACGCCTACCTGCCGGAGTGGAGCAACGCCCTGTGCGAGGAGAGGAAGGAGCTGGACGTGCTCGTGGCCGCGGCCTTTGACGGGGATAGGATGATCGGCATGGCGGGATGCTCGGCGGACTGTGATACCATGTGGCAGATCGGCATCGACGTGCTGCCGGATTACCGCAGGCGGGGAGTCGCCTCCGCTCTGACGAGTCGGTTAGCCTTAGAAACATTGGAGCGGGGAAAGGTGCCTTTCTATTGCGCGGCCTGGTGCAACATCCGTTCGGTGCGCAACGCGATTCGCTGCGGTTTCCGCCCGGCCTGGGCGGAGATGACCGCTAAAAAAGAAGAGTTTATACGGAAGATGAATCAAGAGAAATAAGGAGAGAACGAGGATATGAGTATTTTGAGCGTGGAGCATCTGTCCCACGGTTTCGGTGACCGGGAGATTTTTCGGGATGTTTCCTTTCGGCTTTTGAAAGGGGAGCACATCGGCCTGGTGGGGGCGAACGGAGAAGGAAAATCCACCTTTATGAGTATCATCACCAGGAAGCTGGAACCGGACGCGGGGAAAATCGAATGGGCAAAAAACGTTCAGGTGGGGTATCTGGACCAGCACGCGGTCCTTCAGAGCGGCATGCGCATTGTAGACGTCCTGCGGGATGCCTTCGCTTCCCTGTTTCGGCAGGAGGCGCGGATGAATGAGCTTTGCGACCGCATGGGCTCCATGGAAGAGGAAGAGATGAACGAGGCCATGGAAGAACTGGGTGTGATTCAGGATCTCCTGATGGCCCATGATTTCTACCAGATCGACGCGAAGATCGAAGAGATCGCGAACGCCTTTGAATTAAAGGAACTGGGCCTTTCGCGGGACGTGGCGGAACTGTCCGGGGGACAGCGTACGAAGGTGCTTTTGGCGAAACTCCTGCTGTCGAAACCGGATATCCTTCTTTTGGATGAGCCCACCAATTATCTGGACGCGCAGCATATCGAATGGCTTACCAGATATTTGCAGGACTATGAGAACGCCTTTATCCTGATTTCTCACGACCTGCCCTTTCTGAACCGGGTGGTGAACGTGATCTATCATGTGGAAGAAGGGGGGCTGGAACGCTACCCCGGAGATTACCGGCATTTCGAGGAGGTGTACGCCGCCAAAAGGATGCAGCTGGAGGCGGCTTATAAGCGTCAGCAGCAGGAGATGGCTGAGCTGAAAGACTTTGTGGCGAGGAACAAGTCCCGGGTCGCGACTCGCAACATGGCCATGTCCAGGCAGAAGAAGCTGGATAAAATGGAAAAGATTCAGCGGATCGAGGAACGTCCGAAGCCGGAATTTCATTTTGAGACGGCGAGGGCCTCCGGCAAGATTATCTTCGAGACCAGAAAGCTGGTGATCGGCTATGAGGAGCCGCTCTCAAGGCCTGTGGACATGCAGATGGAACGAGGGAATTTCCTGGTGCTGCGGGGGGCTAACGGCATCGGCAAGACGACTCTTCTCAAGACAATCCTGGGGATGATTCCCGGGCTCGAAGGGGAAGCGGAGCTGGGGGATTATCTGGAGATCGGTTATTATGAACAGGAGGCCGGCGGCGAGAATCGCAAAACCTGCATCGAAGATCTGTGGGACGCGTTTCCCACATGGAATCAGTTTGAGGTTCGTTCCGCCCTGGCCAAATGCGGCCTGACCACCAAGAATATTGAGAGCCAGGTGAGGGTCTTGAGTGGAGGCGAGCAGGCCAAACTGCGATTGTGCAAGATCATGCATCGCCCCAGCAACGTCCTTTTCCTGGACGAACCCACCAATCATCTGGATCAGGACGCCAAGGAGGCCCTTCAGGAAGCTCTTCGGGAATATAGAGGGAGCGTTCTCCTGATTTGTCATGAGCCGGAGTTTTATCAGGATCTGATGACGGGAGAAATCGATTGCAGCGAATGGTCACTCAGAATATAAAACAGGAAGAATTCGACTTATTTTGCAGGTAGACGAAGAAAGAGGAAATCCTCCAAGAAGAGCCTGAATAGGGGAAAAATGAGGGAAAATCGGGATTTTTTCACGCCCGAATTTGCCCTTTTGCGCCCCTTTGATTGAATCGTGTTGGGAGCTGTGCTATAATAAACGGAAACAAGCCAATTTCAAGGGGGTATATACAAATGGAGACAGAAAGAAATCCGTTGCTGGTAGTGAGTCCCGAGAGCGTGGGCCTGGATTCCGCCGTCATTCTTCGATATTTACAGAAACTCGAAGAGGAAGGGCACTGCATGCACGGCTTCACGATCCTTCGTCATGGAAAGATCGCGGCGGAGGGGTATTACGCGCCCCAGAAACCGGAGTGGAAGCACAGGATGTATTCCACCAGCAAGAGCTTCGTGTCCGTGGCCATCGGCATGCTGCAGGATGAGGGGAAGATCACGATTCAAGATAAGATCGCTCCTTATTTTCCGGAAAAGCTGCCGGAGAAACTTCATCCTTATATCGCGGACGCCTCGATCAGAGACCTTCTCATGATGTCCACGCCTTTCCAGGACAGCACTTATACCGTCAGCCTGAATCCGGAGAACGATTGGATTCGTTCTTTCTTTGAATGCGAGCCCTCCCATCGGGCCGGGCAGATCTTCTCTTACGACACCTCCGCCACCACGGTTTTAACGGCGCTGGTGGAGAAGCTGACGGGCATGGAGCTGCTGGATTATCTGCGCGGCAAGGGATTCGACGAGATGGGCTTTAGCCGTGAGGCCATCTGTGTGAAGACGCCGGACGGCAAGGTGTCCTGGGCCGGCTCCGGTATTCTCTGCACCCTGCATGATCTGAATAAGTTTGCCCTCCTGTGCCTCAATATGGGCAACTATAACGGCAAGCAGCTGGTGAGCGCGGAATACATGCGGGAGGCCACGAGTAAGCAGATCGAAAACGGGGAGCACGGTTACGGATATCAGTTCTGGTGTACTCCCCACGGGTTCGCCTGTCGGGGCATGGGCGGACAGATGGTGTTCTACATGCCGGAAGCGGACATGGCCTTTGTCACGATCGCGGATATGCAGGGACAGCCGGGCTACATCCAGCGGATGGAGACTTTGTTCTACGACATGGTGCTGCCCAGCGCCTCCGAGGAACGGCCGGAGAATCCGGAAGCCTACCGGGCCCTGACGGCTTATTGCGAGCAGCTGAAGATCCAGCCTGTAAAAGGAGCGACTGACAGTCCCTATGCGCGCAAGATCTCCGGGAAGGTCTATCGGATGCGGGAGAACGGCGAGGGCGCCGTCATGAGCCTGCACCTGAAGACGCTTCAAGTAGATTTTGAGGGAGAGGAGGGAACTCTCCGTTGGGAAGATGCCGAGGGAGAAAAGGCTTTGCGTTTTGGCCTTTTACACCATGCGCGTCAGAATTTCCCCGGATTCTCCCCCAAAGAGGAAACAGAAGGAAAGCCCGTCATCGTCTACGGCTTCAACGGCATCAAGGTGCCCCTTTATCTGCCTTGTATCACGAGCGGAGCCTGGAAGAGCGATCATGAACTGGAGATCCTGTGTTACTCCATCGGATATTTTGTGGGAACTTTGAAGATTCACCTGTCCTTCGATGAGAATACGGTGACCGTGCGGATGGAACCCTTTGCGGAGCATTTCTGGGAGGATCTCAAAGGCTTCCAGACAGGACAATATGAATAAAGACAATATAAAATCCGGACTCCGCGAGGAGGGCCGGATTTTTTATTGCCTTCTTAGAGGACTCGGATTTTTGGGGGAACCTTGCCGGGATGTTTGTGAATGGTTTGTATGCGGATATTCGATAATGCATAATTTTGTACAAATTGTAATGGGTTTTATTTTGGGATTGTTATGGATGATTTGTATAGAGTGAACTATCGAGAAAACATGATATAAATCGAAAAAGACAAGGATTTTGCTTATATTACAACATTTTTGCGTTTGTTTGAAAATTTTAATAATTTTTGAATAAATGATTGACAAACAGAGAGGAAGCGTGTATACTAAAATCAGAGATCATCCTATAGGATTCAACTTGCGAAAGAGAGGTATAGACCAATGGGCAAGGTGGAAGGGTGTACGAAGACAGGTTTTTGAGCGTAGGCAGATAAGACGACGTTAAGAAGAGATTGGGCTGCGTGTTTAAGAAGGGCGGCCGCCCTAAAATGTGTGCTGCGAGAACGAGAGGACGATGAAAATTCAATACAGGAGGACTCAAAATGAAAAAATTGATGTGCATTGCGATGGTACTGGTATTGTTATGTGGGACTCTTCCTGTTTTAGCACAGGAGAATGGCGGGAATACGGGCGTGTTACTGTTGACGCCGGAGGAGGCCCAGGCGGAGTATGAGAGACTTCTTCGAGAAGGAATTATTGAAGAAAATGTGCCGCAAATTATGCCGGCTTCTACGATTGTGGACAGCTGCTACTTGGTACATGCCGTCGGTGTTACACAATCAAATGGTTATTATTGCGGGCCGGCGGCGGTGTTGCAGGCCTTATACGCATCTTCGGACGCGTATGGGGTGCCGGGAGCCAATGATACGGCCAAACAGAAGACCTTGGCTTCATCTTCCTATTTAAGGACGGATATCGACCAAGCGACGTCCATCTATAATATGCCGGCGACATTACAGGCTTTCACAGGGAAAACATGGAAAATGCTGCATGTGAGCAATAGTAATCCTTCATATAATATTTACTCGTCTCATGAAAAGTATAATGCGGTGATCTATCTTGTGAATACTAGTTCTCTGAGCTATTATAAGGGGGATCCATATATACATTACATAACCGGAACGGGGATCTACTTTGACGCGAACACCTATGCGACAACGGTGAACACGAGGGTGCGTCTTCAGGATCCGCATTATTCGGATAAATATAATGGGGATCATATAGTTAAGATGGATGATTTGATTAAGGCGCTGTCAGATATCAGCTACCATAATCTGGTCTATTGTAACTAAGGATTCGGTGGGGAATGTGGATTCCCCACCGTTTTATCTCAGGTGGCTCAGTCTGGGGTAAAGTGGTTGTTATTCCATAGCGAGGATAGGGGGGATACTATGAGAAAAGCGATATCATTGTGTTTGGTGCTATTTATGATGGTTATGACTGGTTGTGGGACGTCGGAACAGCCCAATAGCCAGGCGTCCGAGCACTCTTCCATTATAGAGGAGAGCAGCAAGCCGGTGGAGGAAGTAAAAAGCCTGTTGGTGCTTAGAGAAGGGGAGTTTTCGAGAAAGCCTCACACGCCGGATCAAGAAGACGTCGAGCGGGATCGCAGGGAGGCGTCGGACTGGCTGTGGGAGAGGAGAAATGACAATCCGGCTTCCGACTTTAACGCGTCTATACTGACGGATGTGGAGATCATAACAGAAGAGGTTCCCACGGCTCAAGCCTCTTATACTTATTGCAGAGGGGATTGGCTGGTCATGGCGAGCAGCGGCGATGAGAGTCGGATGGTAGTGTATAAGAGGGAAGATGACAACCTTCGATTCATGTTCGAGTTGGAAACACAAAAC
>CALWBZ010000106.1 GCA_944376225.1 uncultured Clostridia bacterium
ACGAGGAAGAGCATGCCATGGAACCCGGCTATACCGAGGTATATTGGATGGAGGGGCATTATATCGCCTTGCGCAGTACGTGGATAGAAAAAGATGAAGTAAAAATAGAGACAATATATCGCATATATGATGAGGGTTGGACGGTCTTAGGGGAAGGAGAATTGGATGGAGACCTTTACATAATAGGCGCGGACGAAAAGGGCATTTTGCTGCAGATAAGTGTTGGTATAGCGAAAACAGGGCTATACCGTATACCCTGGGACAACCCTTCGGCAATGGAAACCCTCATTCAGGCCGATACGAGAGCAATGTCAGATGGAGTTTTGATTTCGAGAGAGAGTATAGGTTCCGGTAAATGACCTAGAAGCATCACGGAGTATTGGAAAATGAAAAAAATCTTTTCCCTATTTTTCTTTATCCTTACCCTATGCCTTTTCGGCTGCGATACCTGGCAGGGGACGGATGCAGAGGGATATAAGGCCTTCCAACGAATGGGAGGGGCTACGTCCTCTCTGGGAGATTATCGGCTGATTTCGGAAGACGGCGATCGTTTCTTCTTATACGATCGGGAGGAACTTCTGTGCTGGAAATGGGAGTGCAGCCATATGGACGGGGAGTGCCCCGCCTATTACCGCTACGGTACGGCTCTTCTGGACGTGGATTCGGAAGGCCGGCTTATCCTACTGGAAGGGCAGTCCAATGACGCGGCAAGACAAAATCAGGTGATCCTCTGGCGGATCGACTCGGACTTGCACCAGAAAGAAACGCTTGGAACCTTTACCTTGGACGAGGAAGGAGATCTGGCCCCGCGATGGAAAAGCTGGTGCGTGGAGGGGAACACGCTGTATGTGGAAGCGAATCTCGGAAGCCGCGGGAACGCCCTTCTTGTGGGAAATCTAAAAAGCGGGGAAAGCAATACCTTCCTGCCGGCCGCGGAGGGGCAGGGACAGATCGAGTTCATGGGCGTGGAAGAGGGGAGCGTCTATTGGAAAAAGGACGGAAACAGCCTATGGTATTGGGATCAGGAGATCGAGAACCTGTTCTGCGGAGGCGAGGCGGTGCATGACGTCCTTCTGACAGACCACTGGATCGTGTATAACGAAACCAGGGAGGGACAAGCGGCTCTCTATGCTCTGGATCCGGATACGAAAGAAGAAAGGTATCTCTGCGGCGTAACGGAATCCGCGAGATTATATTCCGCGCCCGGCTCCGATCGGTTCTACATCTTGGGAGAGCCGGCAACAGGGGCGCTTCTCTACGACATAGAGCAGCAGGCCATCGTATAAAAAGAGTCGCGGATCCCATGGCGGAAAGCCGTGGGAGGATAGAGAGGATGTTCAAAATAGATTAAAATCCCGGGCGAGGGACGCCGAAGCAAACAAAAGCGGCCCTCGCGTCTTTTATGCCGCGAAACAATTGTTTACAAATAGAGGGTTGCGTGAGGCCTCAAATAGTGATACAATACTTAGGATGGCGAAATGCCGCTTAATAAAGGATAAAAGGCGCATATAGCGCAAAAGATAGAGAGAAAGCATGAGGTGAAGACATGGGTTTGTTGGAGAAGCTCTTTGGCAATACCAGCGCCAAGGAGATCAAGAGAATCGAACCGATTATACAAGAGATCGAGAGCTATGACGAGGCCATGCAGAAGCTGAGCGACAGCGAACTGGCGGCGAAGACGGAGGAATTTAAGAAGAGACTCTCGGACGGGGAGACCTTAGACGATCTCCTGCCGGAGGCCTATGCCGTTGTCAGGGAGGCGACGGATCGGGTGCTGCATACCAAGCATTTCCGGGTTCAGCTGGCCGGCGGTATCGTCCTGCATCAGGGACGCATCGCCGAGATGAAGACCGGCGAAGGAAAGACCCAGGTGGCGCTGCTTCCCGCCTATCTGAACGCCCTGGAAGGTAAAGGCGTTCACGTGGTAACGGTCAACGATTACCTGGCCAGCCGAGACGCGGAGTGGATGGGCCAGGTGCATCGTTTCCTGGGCCTGAGCGTAGGCTGCATCCTGAACGATATGAATAACGACGCCCGCAGGGAAGCCTATCAGTGCGATATCACTTACGGCACGAACAACGAGTTTGGCTTTGACTACCTGCGGGACAACATGGTCGTGTATAAAGACCGGATGGTTCAGAGGGGGCTGCATTACGCCATCATCGACGAGGTGGACTCAGTCCTGATCGACGAGGCCCGTACGCCCCTCATCATCTCCGGCCGCAGCGGCAAGTCCACGAACCTGTATAAGCAGGCGGATCTTCTGGCTTCCCGCCTAAAGAAGGGCCGCATCATCGGGGAGCAGACCAAGCTGGCCATGATGATGAACGAGGAGGTACAGGAGGAAGGCGACTTCATCGTGGACGAGAAGGAGAAGTCCTGTACGCTGACTGCGGACGGTATCCGTAAGGCGGAGCAGTATTTCAAACTGGAAAACCTGGGCGATCCGGAGAACGCGGAGATCCTGCATCACATCAATACCGCCTTAAAGGCCCGGTATCTGATGGCTCGGGATAAGGACTATGTCGTCAATGAAGGACAGATCGTTATCGTAGACGAGTTTACGGGACGTCTCATGCCGGGGCGCCGCTACTCCGACGGCCTGCATCAGGCCATCGAGGCGAAAGAGGATGTGGAGGTCAAGCGGGAAAGCAAGACGCTGGCCACGATCACCTTCCAGAACTACTTTAACAAATATGGGAAGAAGGCGGGTATGACCGGTACCGCCAAGACGGAAGAGGGCGAGTTCCAGGATATCTATGGGATGGACGTGGTGGAGATTCCTACCAACCGTCCGGTCGTCCGTAAGGATCATCCCGACATGGTCTTTAAGACCAAGAAGGAAAAATATGGCGCCGCCATCGAGGACATCCGGAAGTCCTATGAGAAAGGGCAGCCGGTGCTGGTGGGTACGATCACGATCGAGGATTCAGAGCTCGTCTCCGGCATGCTGAAGCGGGCCGGGATTCCCCATAACGTGTTGAACGCCAAGTTTCATGAGCGGGAGGCGGAGATCGTCGCCCAGGCCGGACAGCGGGGAGCGGTGACGATCGCCACGAATATGGCTGGCCGAGGAACCGATATCAAGCTGGGCGAAGGCGTGGCGAAGCTCGGGGGACTCAAGATCATCGGTACGGAACGTCATGAGGCAAGGCGTATCGACAATCAGCTGCGCGGCCGTTCCGGACGTCAGGGAGATCCGGGAGAATCCCGTTTCTATATTTCCATGGAAGATGATCTGATGCGCATCTTCGGCGGAGAGCGTATGAAGGGCATTCTGGAGCGTCTCAGGCTGCCGGAGGGCCAGCCTATCAGCGATAAGACTCTGTCCGGCGCCATCGAGCGATCCCAGAAGCGGGTGGAAGAGAATAACTTCGGTATTCGTAAACGTCTGCTGGAATACGATCAGGTCATGAACGAGCAGCGGGAGATCATCTATGAGCAGCGCCGTCAGGTGCTGGAGGGAGAGAACCTGCGCCCCACGATTATGAAGATGCTGGAAGACGTGATCGCCTATTACGTGCAGGATGTGACGAAGGAATCCAAGTTCTCCGGAGACTGGAACATGGCCAGACTCAACGAGGAAATCCGCAGGATCGTACCCTTTAAGGAACCGATTGCCATCTCGGAGTCGGAGAAGGATAAGATCAGCGCGGAGGAGCTGACGGAGCGCATCACTGCGGACGCCAAGAAGATGTATGAGGCAAAGGAAGAGGAACTGGCGCCGGAAGAGAGAGTCCGGGAGATCGAGCGGGTGCTGATGCTGCAGGTGGTGGACCGCCACTGGACCGAGCACATCGATATCATGGATCAAATGCGCCAGGGGATCGGCCTGCAGGCTTACGCCCAGAAAAATCCGCTGGATGAGTACAAGATCGTCTCCTACGACATGTTCGAGGAACTGAGCATGAACATCCAGGAGGATACGCTCAAAGCCATGTTCCATGTGCATCTGGCGCAGAACCAGGAGATGGAGCGCAAGGAAGTATCTAAGGACATTTCCACGAACCGGGGTGTAGATACCAGCAAGGCGAAAAAGCCGGTGAAACGCGCCGCGGTGAAGGTGGGACGCAACGACCCCTGCCCCTGCGGCAGCGGGAAGAAGTATAAGAACTGCTGCGGCCGCAATGTATAAGGCGGCCCGGCAAATTAAAAAATAACGACAGGAAAGGGTGAGATCTTTGCTTGGATTTGACGAGTACAAATTAGAGCTTGAAAAATACAAGGGCGCTGTTGAAGAACTGGGTGAGTCCCTTTAACCCCGCTGAATTGCGGAACAAAATCGAGGAATATGATCTGATGGCTTCCGAGCCGGATTTTTGGAATGATTCGGAGCGCAGCCAGAAGATTTTGCAGGAGGCGGGCGCGCTGAAGAATAAGCTGGCGGACTACGAGCGCGTGGTGCAAAGCTATGAGGACGCGTGTACCCTTCTGGAAATGGCGCTGGAAGAAAACGACGAAAGTCTCCTGGAAGAGCTGGATCAGGAGGTGCAGGACTTTAAGAGCAGCTATGAGAATTACCGGCTCAAGGCGCTTTTGTGCGAGGAATTCGACGGCAAAAACGCGATCGTGACGCTGCACGCGGGGGCCGGCGGTACCGAGGCCTGCGACTGGACGGCCATGCTTTACCGCATGTACTCCCGTTGGGCGGAGAAGAACGGTTACAAGGTGGACGTGCTGGACTATCAGGAAGGAGACGAGGCGGGAATCAAGTCCGTGACGTTCCAGGTGAGCGGAGAGAACGCCTTTGGGTATCTGAAATCCGAGAAGGGCATTCACCGCTTGGTTCGGATCTCGCCTTTCGACGCTTCCGGAAGGCGGCACACCTCCTTTTCCTCCTGCGACGTCATGCCGGAATTGGACGATTCGATACAGGTGGATATCGATCCCGACGACCTGCGGATCGATACCTACCGCTCCAGCGGCGCGGGAGGACAGAAGGTCAATAAGACCAGTTCCGCCATCCGCATCACCCATTTGCCCACGGGAATCGTGGTACAGTGTCAGAACGAGCGTTCCCAGTTCCAGAACAAGGACAAGGCGATGCAGATGCTGAAGGCGAAACTGTATGAGGTGGAACAGGAAAAACAGATGGAGAAGATGGCCGATATCCGAGGCGAAGTGAAGGACATCGCCTGGGGCAGCCAGATTCGCTCCTATGTATTCCATCCTTACAGCATGGTCAAGGACCTGCGCACAGGAGAAGAGACCGCCAACATCCAGGGGGTGATGGACGGAGAGCTGACTCCGTTTATGAACGCCTATCTGATGTGGAGGAGCAAGCGGGGAACCGCGCGGGAAGAATGATTCTTCCGGGGAAAGGATGAATGTCATGATGAGAAGAACGCTCAGACGGGGCCTGGCCCTGCTACTGGTTTTAAGCCTGGTCTTGGGTCTTAGCGGATGCGTAGAACAATACCATAACGGCGGTCAGACCGTGATCGATATGGACGAAAACACGCAGGCAGAGGTTGCCGCGGCGGTAACAAAGGTCAACGAAATCCTGGCGGAGGGAACCTTGGAGGATCTCTTGGCACAGCTGCCGGAAGAGATAGAGGCGGAGGACGTCACCAACGGTTGGAACCAGTGGGAAGCCATCCGAAAGGAACATGGGGAATGGACCTCCACCAAGAACGCGGATATCTTCTACTATTGTTATGCCGGCGCCGCTACCGTAAACTATGTCTTTGAGGATGTCACGATGACGGCGGATATGCTTTTTACCAGCGATCATCAGTTGGTCTATCTGGATTTCTATGAGTCCGCGGAGTCTGCTGAGGCGGAGTATTCCCTGCCGGAGGGCTTGGTGGAAAAGACGGTGACTATCGGCGAAGGGACGGATTATCCTTTGGAGGGTACCCTGACCTATCCGGAGGGAGGAACCGATCTGCCCGCCGTTGTTCTCGTACACGGAATCGGCAATAACGACCGGGATCAGACGGCCCTTGCCACGAAGATGTTCCGGGATTTGGCCAATGGTCTGGCAGAGCGAGGAATCGCGGTGCTGCGGTATGATAAGAGAACTTATACCTATCCCGAGGCCCAGACGATTACCGATGTGTCCACGCTGACCATCGATTTCCAGACCGTGGACGACGCGGTGCTGGCGACGGAGGCGCTGCGGGCCCAGGACGTGGTGGATCCGGAGAAAGTTTATCTGGTAGGTCATGATCTGGGCGGGCTGGTTGCGCCCCGGATCGATCAGGAGGCGGATTACGCCGGGTATGTCATCATGGCGTCGCCTTCTCGGGCATGGTCCGAGGCCGCCTTCGATCAGGCGATTCGTTACGGCATGGACGGATTGGAGTATGATACGGTACAGTATCTGGAGCCCATGCTGAAGTCCGACATCGAGGATATCCGTAAGCTGGACAATACGAAAGAAGAGGACGAGTGGACCAACATACTGCTCAATCAATATGTCTGCTTCTGGATAGATCTCAACGCCTACGATTATCCGCAGATGGTCGCGGATTCGGATAAGCCCGTCCTGATCATGCAGGGAGACGCGGATTATCAGATCCAGACGGATCCGGATTATAACGGGTGGACGGAGATTCTTAGCGGAAAAGACAATGCCGTGTGCAAGCTGTACGAGGGCGTCAATCATATGATGATGAAGACGGAAGGCCCCTTTACCAACGTTTCCAAACAATATGAGAGGCCCCTGCATGTGGCGGAGGAGATCATCAGCGATATGGCGTCCTGGATTTTGGAGCAGGCCGCGTAAATCATAAAAGACGGGGACTCCCCGTCTTTTGTCTTATTGACAGAGTAACGGAAGGAGGAGCATCCATGGAGTTCGCCCATTTACATGTACATACGGAATACAGCCTGTTGGACGGGTCGTCCAAGATCTCGGAGATCGTGCGTCAGGCGAAAGAACTGGGGATGGACAGCCTGGCCATTACGGATCACGGCGCGATGTACGGGGTCATCGATTTTTACAAGGCCTGTCAAGAACAGGGGATCCATCCGGTCATCGGCTGCGAGGTGTATGTGGCGGAAAAGAGCCGTTTTCAGAAAGAAGGTCGGTCCGACGCGGAGTACTATCATCTCGTGCTTCTGGCCGAGAATCAGACAGGCTATGAGAACCTGATCAAGATGGTTTCTAAAGGGTTTATCGAAGGATTTTATTATAAGCCCAGAATCGATATGGAGCTTCTTCGGGAGAATCATGAGGGAATCATCGCCCTGAGCGCCTGCCTCGCGGGCGCGGTGCCCAGCGCCCTCCGGCAGCAGGGGTATGAGAAGGCCAAGGAGGTGGCTCTGCAATATGCCGAGATCATGGGGCCGGATCACTTTTATCTGGAATTACAGGATCACGGGATTCCCGAGCAGGCCCAGGTCAATCAGCAGCTTCTGCGGATGAGTCAGGAGACGGGTCTGCCCCTTGTGGCCACCAACGACGTGCATTATACCTACAAAGAAGACGCGCAGGCTCACGATATTCTTCTGTGTATTCAGACCAATAAAAAGGTCAACGACGAGGATCGCATGCGGTATGAGGGGGGACAGTTTTACCTAAAGTCTCCCCAGGAGATGGAGGCTCTCTTCCCCTATGCCCGAGAGGCGTTGGAGAATACGGAAAAAGTGGCGAAGCGCTGTCAGGTGGAATTTCGTTTCCATGAGCTGAAGCTGCCCCAGTTTGACGTGCCCGAAGGGTACACCGCTCAATCCTATTTAAGGATGCTTTGCGAGAAGGGACTGTCGGAAAGGTATCGGGAGGTCAGCAAAGAACTGCGGGAACGGCTCGAGTATGAGCTGGGCGTCATCGAGAACATGGGTTATGTGGATTATTTCCTCATCGTGTGGGATTTTATCAATTACGCCAAGTCCCAGGGCATCATGGTGGGGCCGGGAAGGGGATCCGCCGCGGGCAGCGTGGTGGCCTATTGCCTGCGCATCACCGACATCGAGCCCACCGAGTATCAGCTGATCTTCGAGCGATTCCTGAATCCCGACCGCGTGAGCATGCCGGATATCGATGTGGATTTCTGCTATCGCCGTCGTCAGGAAGTGATCGATTACGTGACGAAAAAATACGGTGAGGATCATGTGACGCAGATCATCACCTTCGGAACCATGGCGGCCCGGCTCGTCATCCGCGACGTGGGCAGAGCCATGGATATGCCCTATGGCGAGGTGGACAAGATCGCCAAGATGATTCCCAGAGACCTGGGGATCACGATCAATAAAGCATTGGAAGTGAATCCGGAGCTTGCGGATTTATATAAGACAGACGAACAGGTGCGCACGCTGATCGATATGTCCAAACGATTGGAGGGCCTGCCCCGTCATGCCTCCACCCACGCGGCGGGAGTGGTCATCTCTAAGAAACCGGTAATGGAATACGTGCCCCTGGCCACCAACGACGGTATGCCGGTGACGCAGTTTACCATGACCACCATCGAGGAGCTGGGGCTTCTGAAGATGGACTTTTTGGGGCTGCGGACCTTGACCGTCATTCAGGACGCGCTGGATTTGGTGGAGAAGCGTTACGGGAAAAAGATTCGTTTCGACGAGATGCCGATGGACGACCCGGCGGTGTACCAGATGATCTCCGCGGGCAAGACCGTGGGCGTCTTCCAGCTGGAAAGCGGGGGGATGACCTCGTTCATGAAGGAGTTGCGGCCGGAAACGCTGGAAGATATCATCGCGGGAATCTCGCTGTATCGCCCGGGGCCCATGGATTTCATCCCTAAGTATCTGGAAGGCAAGAAGAATGCCCAGGCAGTGCAATATACCACGCCGCTTCTGGAGCCTATCCTGAAACCCACCTACGGGTGTATCGTCTATCAGGAGCAGGTCATGCAGATCGTGCGGGAACTGGCCGGGTACACGATGGGGCGCGCGGATCTGGTCCGCAAGGCCATGTCCAAAAAGAAGGCGGACGTAATGGCGAGGGAACGGCAGTATTTCATCTACGGCAACGAAGAGGAGAACGTGCCGGGGTGCGTGCGGAAGGGACTGACGCCGGAGCAGGCGGAGAAGATCTTCGACGATATGACGGACTTCGCCAAGTATGCTTTCAACAAGTCCCATGCCGCCTGTTACGCGGTGGTGGCCTACCAGACCGCCTGGCTCAAGGCGCATTACCCGGTGGAGTTTATGGCGGCGCTTCTGACCTCGGTCATCGATCATCCGGGCAAGGTGACCGGATACATCGAAAGCCTGAAATCCATGAACATCGAGCTGACTTCCCCGGATATAAACGAAGGGTATACAGGTTTTTCCGTGTCTGTGGATCATCGGATACGATACGGTTTGTCGTCGATCAAGGGCGTGGGACAGAATATCGTGGATCGGATCGTGCGGGAGCGGGAGCTGAACGGGCCGTTTCGCAGCATGACCGATTTCTGCCGGCGCATGCAGGGCGCCGAGCTCAATAAAAAGGTGCTGGAAAACCTGATTAAGGCGGGAGCCTTTGACTCTCTGGGAGGCAGCCGCAAGGACTATCTGGAAACCTGCAACGTGATTCTGGGGGCGGCTTCCATCTGGTATAAGAACCAGTTGTCCGGGCAGATGGATCTGTTCGGGCTGGATCTGGGAGACGAAGAGCCGAATCAGGATCTGGACGACCAGCTCCCGGGATCCGGGGAGTATCCCCAGGCGGAGCGACTGGCCATGGAGAAAGAGGTGCTGGGCATTTACCTCAGCGGACATCCGCTGGAAGAGTATGAAGAGGTGTGGAGGAAGACCGTGAACCGTACCGCGGAGGATTTCCGTTGGCAGGAAGACGAGGAGCGGTGCGAGGTAATGGACGGGGAGACGGCGATACTCGGCGGCGTTATTATGCGATTGCAGACGAAGATCACCAAAAACAGCAAGATGATGGCCTTCGCCACGCTGGAAGATCTATACGGCAGCGTGGAAGTGCTGATCTTCCCCAACGTATACGAACAGGCGCGGCCTTTCCTCGCGGCGGATGGGAAGATCTTCGTCCAGGGACGGGTGAGCGTCGGGGACGAGGAGGACGCGAAACTCATCGCCCAGTCCATCGTGCCCTTTGGCCAGGAGGACGCCCTGTACCGGGGAGAACGCCAGGTATACCGCAGAATCTATGAGGGGCGTGAAAAAACGGCTCCCCAAGCCAGAAGAGGGGAGCCGCGAGGGGCGGCGGAACCGGAGGATCATACCCGGGCGCTATGGCTGCGGCTGGGAGGGCAGGGAGATTGGCAGGAAAAGCAGCAGACGATCCTGAATCTTCTGAACCAATATCCCGGTCCCTATGATCTGTATTTATATCTGGCCCAGGAGAAGCAGAGGCTCAAGGCGCCGGAATGTTATCGAATCTCTAAAAGCACGGAACTCTTTCAGCGGCTCGAGCAGCTGTTGGGGGCGGGTTCGGTGGTCTGGAGGTAAAGATCGGAAAGAAGGCGGGCCAGACCGGTCAGGACTTCCTCGTCAAAGGGACTGCCGAGTCCCGCCTGGGCGAGGGGTTCTAGGAAGCCGGAGTTCACCGTAAACTCGCATAAGGTCTCGTAGGCGGTGAGGGCGGCGTCCCGATCGTCTTCCGCCAGAGCCCAGAGTTCCAGCGCGGCGATGCCGCTGGTGGCGTAGCCGATATAATAAAAGGGGGACTCGAAGTGGTGGAAGATATCCACCCATTCGTAGTACGAAGAATAACCAAAATATTCCATGCTCAGGTTGTCATGCAGCTCGTTCATCTCTTCTACAGTCATTTCGGGATTCTCGAAGACGCGCTGTTGGAACTCTTCTTCGCAGCATCCTGTCACCACAGCGGAGAGAATGCTGTGAAGAAGAAGGATCTCCATATGGGCGGCGTCTTCCTTAAAGATTTCCGAATAATAAGGCAGCATTAACAGTTCGAGTCCCTGGGAATGCACTTCGCCCAGATCGATGTTCTCCTCATCGTTCCAGCCGCTTCCGTCGTATAGATAATAATTATAATAGTGACCAAACTCGTGGAAAAGAGTGGTGGCCGGCGAGTAGTATAGGCTGTTGATCAGCAGAAACGGGGAACGCGTCTCGGACAGGTAGGTGGTATAGGCTCCCGGAAAAGCAGAGGTGGAATGGCTGAACGTGTATAGATGATAGTCCAGCATGTAAGAGAGAGCCTCGGCCATATCGGGAGAGAACTCTTGATCCAGGGCATACTGAAGATAGTATATCGCCATTTCTTCGGAGACGTAATTTTGAGGGTAGAAATCATAGAGGATATCTTCATAGGTTTCTTCAAATTCCCAGAGAAGGGGAACAAAATATTCTTTGATTTGTTCGGAAAATGTCAGGGTATCTTCTTTTGTATAATCCCGGTTGAAGGAGGCGTAGGCATAGTCGATATAACTGTCGTACCCGGACAGGGCGGCCATCTCTGTGCGTATTTGCACGAGCTCCCGATATATACCGGCGCAATCCGCGTTCTTTTGGGCGTAGATCTCGTCGTAGGCATCCCATTCTTCCTGGGTGGAGAGCGTCAGATCGTTGAGGGACACTTCTCGGCCATTTAGCGTCGTCGTATAATCGGCAACCGTGTATTGAGAATATTGATTGAGCAAATCGGTTTCTCTCGAGAGAAGCTCTTCGGCTTCTTCATAGGAGAGATCGTAAGAAGAAAGATAACGATCGACAAAGTTCTGTCCCATATGCCGCTGAAAAGCGGAGGCGTATGGGGACAGTAAAAGAGTATCGGTGATCTCCGTAAGCCGATAAGAAAGTTCGTTCATAGCCTCCGAAAGAAAGGAAATTTCCTCGAGATAGTATCCGTCGGACAGATCCAGATCGCTGTAGAGGGAGGCTAAAGTATATAGTGTGCATACATGGTCGAAATCGTCCAGAAGCTCATCATACAGGGACAGAACCTGGCGGGAGGATCTTAAACCGAGAGAGAGCGTCTGTAGGAGCCGGTCACACTCGGCATATATGCCTTCCATATCCGGTCGTTCATAGGTCATGTCCTGAAAATCCATATTTGCTCTTTGAAGAGAGTCGGATACAGATTCGTCCAAAGAGGACTCATCCATGGGGACAGAGTCCTCTTTGGACGAATCTTCTTCAATGGAGGATTCCGGACTGACGTCGTGGCGAATGGGAATGTAAGGCGTGCAGCCGGATAAAAAAACCAGGAAAAACAGGACGAACGCAAGATGTCGGCGCGATCTTTGCCGTATCGATACAGTGAACATAAGAAACCGGCTCCTTTCCTTACAATGCAATGGGAGTTTGACGCCCGTTGGCGGCAAACTCGGGGCGCAGCGCAGTCTTATCTCCGTGAGAAAGCTGTCATGCTGCGCCTAATCTCTATCAAATCAGAAGCTTTGGCGGAGTTTGACGCCCGTTGGCGGCAAACTCGGGGCGCAGCGCAGTCTTGTCTCCGTGAGAAAGCTGTCATGCTGCGCCTATTATATCATACTTCTATCTTTTTCACCATATATTTGGGACGAAACTCTGGCCATAGGCGGCCAAAAAACTCTTGAAATCCGGAGAGGGATCGTGTAAAATATAATCGGGGGATTTTGTAACTTGACGATTTCCCTTTGTTGAGATTCATGGAAAGATATGTGAGGCGATATCCGTTCAGGGGTGTCGCGGAAAGGAAGAAGTGTTATGGAAGGCAGTCTCAAGACGGTCGGAGTATTAACCAGCGGCGGCGACGCTCCCGGAATGAATGCCTGTATCCGAGCGGTGGTGCGCAGCGCGCTGAATAGAGGATGTCGGGTGATGGGGATCCGTAAAGGCTATGCCGGTCTTCTGAAGGGAGATGTGATGGAGATGAACGCCACGAGCGTGGCCAACATCATCCATCGCGGCGGTACGATTCTTTATACGGCTCGCTGTCCGGAGTTCTTAGAAGTGGAATATCAGGACCGCGCGGCGGAAATGTGCCGCATATTCGGGATCGACGGCCTGGTGGTCATTGGCGGAGACGGTTCCTTCCGAGGCGCGCAGAAGCTTTCTCAGAGAGGAATCAGCGTCGTAGGCGTTCCCGGCACCATCGATTTGGATATCGTGTGTTCGGATTATACGATCGGGTTCGACACGGCGGTCAATGTGGTGGTAGAGGCGGTCTCCAGGCTTCGCGACACATCGGCTTCTCATGAACGGTGCAGCGTGGTAGAGGTTATGGGAAGAAACTGTGGAGAACTGGCCCTGTGGGCGGGTATTGCCACGGGCGCGGACGCGATCATGATTCCCGAGGACGCGGAGTCCCAGAGCTTCGACCATCTGATTCGTGTCATCATGGAGAACCGGATGCGAGGAAAGAATCATAATATTATCATCGTGGCGGAGGGCGTGGGACACGCGGAGGAACTGGCCAAGCGCATCAACGAGGTCACCGGCATCGAATCTAGGGCCACGATTTTAGGGCATATCCAGCGAGGCGGACGGCCTACCGCGCTGGATATCAAGCATGCGTCCATGATGGGATATTTGGCGGTGGAGGCGCTTTACCGAGGGGAAACGAACCGCGTGATTTCCGTGAAAAACGGAGGATATGTGGATCAGGATATCGATGAGGCTTTAGCGATGACGAAGGAGCCGTCGTTAGACATCTGGAACGCGAATCTGCATATTTCCACCTATTAATATAATGGTTTGGTGAGCATGAAAAAGAGGGAAATTCTGATACCGGTCTTAATGACCGGTATCCTTGGTTCTATTATATATTTGTATTTTGGTTTATTTCCATATGGAGAACTGACTGTGGCCTGGTGCGACGCCAGGCAGCAGGTAGTGCCTCTTCTGATGGATCTAAAAGATATTCTTAACGGGGATCAATCGGCTTTTCTGAATCTGCAGAACGCCGGAGGCATGGATCTATGGGGCGTTCTTTTCTTTTTTGCGGCGAGCCCGCTGCATCTTCTGACCGCCTTTGTGCCCAAAGAGAATATGTTCGATCTCTTTAACGTCCTGGTTCTTCTCAAGATGATGCTGGCCGCGGGAACCGCGTTTCTCTATTTCCGGAAACGTTTTATACGGCTGGGAACGGGCCTATCCTGCGTGTTGGCCGCCATGTACGCCTTTTCCGGTTTTGCCCTGATGTTTTATCAGAACATCATATGGCTGGATACGGCGTATCTGTTTCCTCTTCTGCTCTATGGCCTGGACAGGCTCTTCGATGAGCGGAAACCGGGACTTTATATCGCGGTTTTGTGCGCGGAACTCTTCGTCAACTATTACCTGAGTTATATGGTCGTGCTCTTTTTGCTGCTTTACAGCGGACTGTACCTCACACTCTGCTGCAGTAAGGGAGAGAGGCGGCGAGGGGCGATCCTTTTCATTCTGGCCAGCGCGGGCGCCGCGCTTTTGACGGCGGTCATCTGGCTGCCCTGTCTGCTCCAGTTTTTTTCCTCGGCGAGAGGAACGAACCTGTTAGAAAGCCTGCGGGAGAGTCCCTGGTTTCCTTCTCTGGAGACCACGGTGCCCCTCTTGTTTTGTACAGGAATCTTCCTGCCGGCGCTTTTGTTTTTCCCATATAGAAAGATGGCAAAACATCCGGAACTGTCTTTCTTGCTGATTATGTGTCTTCTGCTTGTCCTGCCGCTCCTCCTGGAGCCGATTAATCGGATCTGGCATACGGGAAGTTATCAATGTTTTCCGGCGCGCTACGGCTACATGACCGTGTTTTTCATGCTGATGATCAGCGCCGCGACGCTGGAAGGCCTGGGAGAGAGACGCAAGAAAAGGGAGAAACCGGAGGAGGATCGGGTTCTTCAGGCGGAGAAAGAAGGGAAGCGGGCGGCCGCGGCTTCTTTAATCTGTGTAGGCGGCGTCATCCTGCTCGCGGCGTTACTGATTCCCTATCTGCAAACCCACAGAGAGGCGATGGAGGCGTATACGGTGAGTCTGTGGGGGGACGAGGATTCCTTCGCGGCGCTGTTTGTGGCCTTCGTACCGACGGTTTTGGTCTACGCCCTGTGTCTATTTACCGGAAGGATAGGCTGGATGAACAGGCAGGGACTGGCCGTGGCGCTGGGGGCGGTATTCGCGGTGGAAGCCTTCTTCTGCGGCGGCGTATACATGGGGTATCCGGCGTCGGATCAGAGCGGGTACGAGGACGTGCTGGATCTGGGAGAAAACTCAAAGGATACGGGGTTTTACCGAGTCAAAACCAAGGGACGGGAGATCGAGGCGAACTGGATGGGAGCCGCCGGGCTGCCCACGTTGTCCCATTACACTTCCTTAACGGGGGAGGATTATCTCTTTACCTTAAAGAAACTGGGGTATTCCTCTTATTGGATGGAAGCGGATTCCCAGGGAGGAACGGCGTTTACGGACGCTCTCCTGTCAAATCGGTATACTGTGGCGTATCGCGGAGAAACGAATCCGGCAGATGAAGTGATCTATGAAAACGAGTCCTATGCCATCATAAAATCCGGGGATCTTTTGCCCTCGGGATTGATCACGAGCGCGTCCGCGGAGGAACTGGCGAATGTGTCCTCGGGGGATCGGTTCCAGGCGCAAAACGAAATCTATCAATTATTGTGGGATACGGAGGAAGATCTTTTCGTGCGTTATGAGCCGACGAACGCGCGAAACCTGACGTATACGGAAACGCAAGAAGGAACAAGCCTCCGCGCGACGGAAAACGGTATCGGCATGCTGACTTACGCGATCTACGTGGAAGGCCGGCAAACGTTGTATTTTGACTGTTTTGGCGGGCGCTATACGACGAATCTGTCCGAAAAAGAGCACGACAGCTGTATGATCATGGTGAACCATAGGGTTCATACGGGAAACTATCCGGTCAAAAAAGAAAACGGCATATTGGAGCTGGGAACCTTCGAGGACGAGAACGTTGTTATCGAGATCCAGATTCGCGAGGATATGACGCCGGCGTCCTTCGGCGTCGTGGGTCTTCGGGAAGATACGATGGAAGACCTTAAGGCAGACGCGAGAGGGACAGAATGGACGGTGCAAGGAAACCGGGCGAACGCCTATGTGGAAGGGGGACGGCAGGGAGAAACGCTTCTTCTGATGCTGCCCTATCGCGAGGGATATACGGTTTCGCGTAATGGCGAGAAAATAGAAGCAAGACAGGTATTGGGCAATTTCATTGGCATCGAGCTGATGGATGGAACCAACGAGATCGAAGTGGTATATCACACTCCGGGATTATGGCCGGGGGCGATCCTGAGCCTTCTGGGGATTCTCTGGATCATCATTTTACAGCATTTCCGAGGGGCAATTCTAGCGGCCAAGGGACCGGGAATCCGGATCGTGGGAATCTTACCGGAGATCTGGTTGACGCTGGTTTTTATCGGATTGTATGTCATCCCGCTGCTTTTGGCAAAGGGCGGAATATAAAGGAGGTAGACGGAGATGAAAGCGATTCATGTGGACGTTCGGGTAAAGCCCGTTCAATATGAGGTTTATATGGGGACAGGGCTGCTAGGACAGATGGCGCGGGATCTGCGTGAGAAGCCTCTGGCCAGGAGATACGCGGTCCTATCCGACGATCGGGTGGCCGGGTTATACGGTGAGAAGATGATCGAAGCCCTGGAAAGAGAGGGACTTAAGGCAGATCTCTTTACTTTCCCCCAGGGGGAGGCGAGTAAGAACCGGGGCCAGAAAGAAAAACTGGAAGACGCCATGCTGGCGGCGGGTTTCGGAAGAGACAGCGCGGTCATCGCCTTTGGAGGCGGCGTCGCGGGAGACTTGGCGGGATTCGTGGCGGCGACGTATATGCGGGGCATTCCGGTGATTCAGGTGCCCACTACGACCCTCGCTATGGCGGATTCCGCGATCGGAAGCAAGACCGCGGTGGACGTGCCCTATGGAAAGAATCTGATCGGGGCCTTTCACAGTCCCGTGGCGGTCTATATGGATATGGGCTTTCTCACATCCTTGGACGAGCGCAATTATTTCGCGGGGCTTGTAGAGCTGATTAAGCACAGTTTCATACGTCTGCCGGCGCTTCAGGATTTCCTGGGGGAACATCAGGATACGGTGTGCCTGAGACGGGGAGAAGACTATTTCAGGGTCGTGGAGGAGCTTTTTTACCAGAACAGCGCGGTGAAAAACGAAATCGTAAGCCTGGATCAGCAGGAGAGTAATCTGCGGAAAGTATTAAACTACGGGCATACGTTAGGACACAGCGTGGAGATGGCCAGCCATTTTGAGCGGATTCACGGGGAATGCGTAGCCATCGGAATCGCCTTTGCCGCCTATCTCTCCTGGAGACTCGGATATTGCGAAGAAACCTGGGCGCGTAAGCAGATCGACCTGCTGGAGGCGTATCGTCAGGACACGCGCCTTCCCGCCGATCTGAGCACGGAGACGCTGATTCAAGGCATGAAGACGGACAAAAAGGTGAGAGACGGCAAGACGGAGTGGATCCTCTTGTCAGGCCCCGGTCGTTTGGTTCGCCGCGAAGACGGCGGGTATGGAATCCCCGTAGAAGACGAGATGTTGTATGAGAGCCTGGAAGGGTTCCGCCGATGGAACAAATAACACAGAATTTTCAGAATTCTATTGACTTTAGGAGACCGGCCGTGGTATACTGTTCCTACGGGAAAAGACGGTCCGGTCCGCTGTTTTTTTCGATTTTTTTCAAATTTCTTCTTGCTATTCACTCGAACATGTTGTATAATCAGAGACTGAACGAATTATCCTTGCTCTTGCCCATGGCAAGGGCCATAGTCCAGAAGGAGGTGTAGACGATGAACAAGTACGAGGTTGCGGTTGTTGTATCCGCTCAGCTGACAGACGAGGAACGCGCTGCGGTGGTGGAGCAGGTAAAGGCTTATATCGCGCGTCGTGGCGGTACCGTCGCGGAAGTGGAGGATTGGGGCAAGCGCCGTCTTGCTTACGAGATCCAGAAGCAGTCCGAGGGTTACTACTACTTCGTGAAGTGCGAGGCTGAGCCGACCATGAGCGTTGCCCTGGAGCAGGATCTGCGTATCATGGAGAATGTGCTTCGTTATCTGATCGTAAAGGAAGACGAGTGAGCAGCATTGAAGCCGGGGAGGTTTTTCAATGAATAAGGTCATTTTAATGGGGCGTTTAGCCCGAGATCCGGATTTGCGTTATTCCACCTCAGGACAGTCGGTATGCCGGTATACGCTGGCGGTCAACCGTTCCTATAAGCGGGAGGGCGATCCGGACGCGGATTTCATCAATATCGTGTCCTTCGGGCCGCGAGGCGAGTTTGCCGGGAAGTATTTCCGCAAGGGAATGATGGTGGCGATTTGCGGCGAATTGCGTGTCAGTTCTTATGAGCAGAACGGCGTGAAGCGCTATTCCACCGATGTGGTCGCCACGGATCAGTATTTCGCGGAGAGCAAGTCCTCTTACGAGAACCGCTCCCGTGGGAACGGCAATTTCGCTCCGGGAGCCCCGAGCGGAGGATACCAGAATTATCAGGCGGTTCCGCCTCAGAATAACGCATATGGATCGAATGATTCATACGCTCCACAGAGTAATAACTATGCGCCTCAGGGAGACGGATTCGCGCCTCAGCCCTATGAGCCGGCGCCTCAGCAGCCGGTGCAGCCTGCCGGGCCGGAAGGATTTACGCCGGTAGACACGACGCTGGAGGGCGACGCGGATTTGCCTTTCTAAAAAAGGCGGCATAGGACGCATAAGTATAGAATAGGAGGTTTTGGTCATGGCAGTTCCTCAGAAGAAGAGAACCGGTATGCGCCGTAAGAAGCGCGTTTGCAGTTTTTGCGCGGAAAACAGCGAGACGCTGAGCTACAAGGACGTAGCGAAGTTAAGAAGATATGTGTCCGAGCGCGGTAAGATTCTGCCGCGCCGCATCAACGGAAACTGCGCGAAGCATCAGCGTGTGCTGACCGTTGCCGTAAAGCGTGCCAGACATCTGGCCCTGATGCCGTATACGATGGACTAATCATTAGACAAACGGAGCTGTCGCAGGCCATATTGGCCCTCGACAGCTTCTTTTTTGCTTGAATATTGGCGGGGGATTTGCTATAATTGAGATAAATTGCCCACGGGATCCTATCGGATCCCATGAAGACGAAGAAAGGAGTGGGGCCTGATGGCGGACCTACGGGGATTTCGGTATCTGTCCAGCATGCAGAATCCTCTGTTTAAGAAGATCAAGAGCCTGGGGAGCCGAAAGGGTCGGGAAGAGTCCGGCCTCTTTATGGCGGAGGGAGCGCGCCTCGTGAGTGAAATCTGTCCGCCTTGGGAACTGGAAACCTTGGTGTTGACCGAGTCTTTCATGGAATCCATGGAAGGATGGAGGGATTCCCTTCGCAGGTATCCGAACGCGGAAGCGGTGGTCGTGCCGGAGGAATGGATGCGGGCGGCGTCGGATACGCTTAACCCCCAAGGCATTCTGGCCCTGATTCGCCTTCGGGAAGCCTCTTTGGAGGAAATCCTGCAAAAATCCCCTCCTTTTCTGGTCATTTTGGAAGATCTGCAGGATCCGGGCAATGCCGGCACGATTCTGCGGACCGCCGACGCGGCGGGCGCGGGCGGGATCCTGTGCTCCGGTCATACGGTGGACTTCTTTGGCCCCAAGGTGGTGCGGGCATCGATGGGCAGTATCTTTCATCTGCCGGTGGTTCGCGCCGATGATTTTTACGGGACGTTGGAGGAACTGAAACGCAGGGACATCATGCTCGCGGCGGCGCATCTGCAGGCGAGTTGCCCCTATGATCGGGCGGACTACCGGGGAGGATGCGGGGTTCTCATCGGCAACGAAGGCAATGGCCTTAGCCCGCGGGCTAAGAGTCTGGCGCAGACGGGAATCTACATTCCCCAGCCGGGAAGGGCCGAGTCCCTAAATGCTTCGGTGGCGGCAGGCATATTGATTTATGAGGTTTTGAGACAGAGAAGAGCTCAGTAAGAGCGGGAGGAGAAAGAAGATGTATCCGAAATTATTTTCGATAGGACCTATTTCGGTGTATGGTTACGGCTTGATGATCGCCATCGGCATTATTTCGGCGGTATGGTTGGCGATGCGGAGGTGTCCCGCCCGAGGCCTGGATAGAGAGAGAATGTTTGATCTAGGATTCTTCGGAGTCCTGGCAGGTATTGTGGGGGCGAAACTCCTATATTACATCGTGGAGCTGCCCGCCATCATCAAAGACCCGTCGATTCTCTTAGATATCACAAGCGGTTTCGTAGTATATGGCGGTATCATTGCGGGAATTCTCGTTCCCTATATCTATTGCCGGGTCAAGAAACTGCCCTTCCTGCGGTATCTGGACACGGCCATCCCCTCGATTCCCATGGCCCAGGGCTTCGGACGAATCGGATGTTTCCTGTCGGGCTGCTGTTACGGCGCGCCGACGGATTCCGTGCTGGGGGTTACGTTTCCGGTGGGAAGCATGGCGCCTTCGGGCATACCCTTAATTCCCACCCAGCTCATCTCCAGCATAGGAGATTTTGCCATCGCGGCCTTCTTGCTGTGGTATACCCGGAAGAGCGTGAAGCGGGAACCCGGTATGGCGGCGGGCTGGTATATGATCCTGTACGGAATCGGTCGGTTTATCATCGAGTTTTTCCGAGGAGACGAGAGAGGAATGGTGGGATTTCTTTCCACATCCCAGTTTATCTCCGTGTTGATTCTGATCTTCGCGGTATTCTTTATGCTGCGGTGTCGTAAAAGAAGAAAGGACGCGGAGCAGGCTGAGCTTGACGCGAAAGTGGACGCGGAGCTTCTGGCCGCCGAGGAGGAAAAGAAAGAAAAAGAAAAAGAATGGAAACGCGAGGGGCAGGCCTTTCGGATTCATGAAACGACGGAGGAGCTGACAGAAGACGTCCAAGAACCTGAAACGGACGCGGAGGAGACCGAGGAGTGAGAACGCTCTTCGTTTCCGATCTGGACGGAACGCTTCTTCATTCAGAAGGATGTCTCTCGGATAGAACGCGGAGGGTTTTAGGAAGAGTGACGGAGGCGGGCGCGTTGTTTACGTATGCCACAGCCCGTTCCGTTCATTCTGCCCGTATCGTGACCCAGGGGTGGCGGCCAAGTCTTCCGGTCATCGTATATAATGGTGTGATGATTCTGGGAGAGAAGGCGGAAACACCCCTGGTTTTTAACACCTTCAGCGCGGAGGAACGTGGGTGGCTGCGAGGGAGCTTTAAGGAAGCGAAGATTTCGCCCCTGGTCTATGCCTTTATAGAGGGCCGTGAGCGGGTATCCTGGCGGGAGGATCGCACGAATAAAGGAACAGAAGCTTATCTTGCCAAACGGCAGAATGATAGGCGTCTGCGTCCCTGCATGGAAGAGGAGGCTTTGTTTTCGGGTGAAGCCTTTTATTATACCTGTATCGGTACGAGGGAGGAACTCGCGCCGTTATATGAACGGTTGGAGAGATGGGGGCGGTGCCGGCTTACCTTTCAGCGAGAGCTGTATGGACAGGGCGAATGGTGGTTGGAGGTTATGCCTTATCAGGCGACCAAGGCTCATGCGGCGCTGCAGCTCAAGGAATGGCTGGGCTGCGAGCGGCTCGTCGTCTTCGGCGACGGACTTAACGACCTTCCTTTGTTTCAGGTCGCGGATGCCTGCTATGCCATGGAAAACGGTGCTCAGGCTCTGAAGGAGCGAGCGACGGGGATCTTAAAGAAAAACGATGAAGACGGGGTCGCCCTGTGGTTAGAGGAACATCTTTTGAATGTATGAAATAAAGAGCGAGGTGCAGTTTAATATGCTGCACCTCGCTTTATGATTCGCGGTTTCTCAGGAAGCGATGTCTTGTGAACACGCTCTTTCTATGAGAGGCCATCCCGAAGCGCTGACGAAAGGGATCAGATCTCCGGAATGTCTATGGTTACCTCGCGTCCCAGCTTGGCGGAACGCACGATTCCATCGATAATCGCCTGGTTGATGATGATCTGAGAGGTGGGGACGGGGGCGGAACCGCCGGTTTCCACCGCGTCCAGGAAGGAACGAATCTTGCGATAGAAGAGTTCGTCAAAAGCGTTGGGCAGGATGGGAAGGACGGTTTCCACGGTTTGTCCCGCCACCTCGTGATAGAGGGTCATGGGTCCGCTCATGCTTCCGTTCCAGCATTCGGTGGAAGGAATCCGCAGACCGCCCTCGGTACCCAGGATGATGGTATCTCCCGGGGTGTCCAGATTCATGGCCCAGGCGATGCGGAAATCGAGGACGATATCCCCCTCCAGGCGGATAAAGGCCGCCGCGAAATCATCCACGGCAAAAGCCTTGGCATATTCGGGATGATGGGGGTAGGTCTCCGGTCGTGTGCCAAAGAAGGCGGACTGATATCCGGATACGGTCAGAGGCTTCGGATACCCTAAAGCGTTCAGTACCAGATCCAGGGAATAGCAGCCGATATCGCCCACGGCGCCGATTCCGGCGGTCTCGTCGGTGATGAAGGAGGTGCCGTAGGGGGTAGGAATGCCCCGCTGACGCCCTCCGCCGGTCTGTACATAATAAATCTTTCCCAGGACTCCGGAGCGGACAATCTTGCCGATCTGCTGCATGTTTTCGTCAAAACGGGGTTGAAATCCCACGGAGAGCAGCTTCCCGCTCTGTTTTTCGGCCTTTCGCATGGCGACGGCTTCTTCCAGGGTGACGCACATGGGTTTTTCCACCAGCACGTTAATGCCCGCCTTAAGGGCGTCGATGGTGCATTCGGCGTGAGCCCTGTTATAGGTGCAGACGCTGACCACATCCAGCTTCTCCGCGGCCAGCATTTCCTTGTGGCTGGGATAGAACCGTACGCCGGACACGCCCAGCTTACGAAACAGCGCTTCCGCCTTGCCGGGGACAAGATCTGCCGCTGCGACGATCTCGGCGTCGGGGCAGCGCAGATAACTCTCGATATGGGCCTCCGAGATCCAGCCCGTTCCGATGATGCCCACCTTCAGCTTGGGGCCGGCGTAGGCGTTCGATGAGACTTCCTGATTTTCTTTGAAACGATCCGCAATGCTTCCCATAATATTCCTCCTAATATCCCAATGACGTCAAATAGACTCTGCTGGCCCGCGCGGCTTCCTCGGCGGTCTGTCCCTTGGGCGGACGATCCAGTTCCACGATCAGCCACTTCGCTCCGGCATCCTCCGATGCTTTTAAGATGGCGGGCATATCCTGAAGACCGGCTCCCAGGGCGCGAAACTCGAAGGAAGTGGATTCCGAAGCGCGCTTTTGGGTTGTTCCGATCAGTTCGTACTGAGGAGAGGCGTTTTCTCCCTCCATAAAATAGTCCTTTAGATGAACGAGGGGCGCCCTGCCCGCGTATTTGCGCAGATAGGCGCAAGGATCTTCCCCGGCCACGCTCACCCAGCAGGTATCCAGCTCCGTCTCTAAAAGCGAGGCGGGAATCGCGGAATACATACGGTCCAGGGCATACTGACCGCTAATCATGGTAAATTCAAAATCATGATTATGATACAACAGTTTCATATCCTGACGCAGGCACTCCTCGGCGATCATCCGAATGTCCTCAAGGGTCTGTTCATATAGAGGCATGGCGGGACGGCGAGCCTCTTCTAACCAAGGAATCGCGATATAGGGACAACCGATGGTTTTATACTGGGCGACGACGCCCGTCGGATCCGCCAGGAGCTCCGTCAGAGGCACATGGGCGGAAACGGGGGAGAGATCGTTCTTCTCCAAAAGTTCTTTGACCTCCGATGGGGAGTGGCCGTAGAGCCCCGCGAATTCGATGCCGGTATAGCCCATGAGACGGACTTTTTCCAGCGTCTTAGGAAGGTCGGCGTTTGCCTCCTCCCGAAGGGAATAGAGTTGTAAACCGATGGGCAGCAAAGAAATCCCTCCTTAATCTTAATGATATACGGGAAGCCAGTCCTTATGGGCTTCCAGCAGTTCGTCGCACATGGATACGATATCGTCCAGAGAAAGCTCTCCGCCTGTATGGGGGTCCATCATGGCCGCCTGATAGACCGCGTCCTTCCTCTTGGTTCTGGCCGCTTCAATGGTGAGAAGCTGCGGGTAGATATTGCTGCTGTTCATGGCCGCGAGCTGTAGGGGAAGCGCGCCTACATGACAGGGATGAATCCCCTGATTATCCACCAGACAGGGGACTTCCACGCAGGCATCCGTCGAGAGATTGTCGATCAGGTGAGTGTTTAGAACATTTCCGCCGATCTTATAGGGGGTATTCGTCACGATAGACTCCATGATCCAAGAAGCGTACTCATGGCTGCGGGTATGAGAGATCTTTCCGTTTGCCATGATTTCATCCCGTTCCTTTTCCCAGCGGGCAATCTGGTTGACACAGCGGCGAGGATACTCGTCCAGCGGGATATTATACCGGTCGATCAGCTCCGGATAGCGGCCCTTAATAAAGAAAGCGTTATATTCGGCGTTGTGTTCGCTGGATTCCGTACAATAGTAACCGAGACGGCGGATGTATTCGTAACGCGTCATGTCCGTATGTTTTTCGGTATCGTTTTTTGCAAGGGCGCGGCGGCGGATCTCGGGATACAGGTCGTTGCCCTCACGGTCTCGGATTTCCAGGAGCCAGGCCATATGGTTAATGCCCGCGATCAGCTCGCGGCGGCCTTCCAGTTTATCTTCCATATCCAGAGACTTTAGGAGATGCTCGGAACACACCTGCACGCTGTGGCACAGTCCCACGGTCTTGATGGGCGTGTAACGCTGCATGTAACCGGACAGGATCGCCATAGGGTTTGTATAGTTCAGGAGCCAGGCGTCGGGACACACATCCGCCATATCCTGAGCGAAGTCTTCCATAACGGGAATGGTGCGAAGCCCCCGCATGATCCCGCCGATTCCCAGGGTATCCGCGATGGTCTGTCGAAGACCGTATTTCTTAGGAATCTCGAAATCGATGATGGTGCAGGGATCGTACCCACCTACCTGAATCGCGTTCACGACGAAATCCGCGCCCCGCAGGGCTTCCTTGCGGTTTTTAGGCCCCAGATGGGTGGTGATCCGCGCTCTGTCTTCATTAATATTATGATTCAGAGCAGACAGAAGCAGTTCGGACTCGGACAGCCGCTTGCCGTCGATGTCGTACAAAGCGAATTCGCTTTGCCTGAGTACCGGAGAACACATGCAGTCGCCCAAGACGTTCTTGGCGAATACGGTACTGCCGGCCCCCATAAACGTAATTTTCATAAAATTTCCTACCTCCTATCCTTTCTTTTGTTCAAAACAAACAACGAGGTTTGACTGCATAATAGCAGATTTGCGGGAAAAAGGCAATAGGATGCCGGAAAAAAAGTTGAAGAAATATAAAGAGGGGTAATTATTACAAAAGAATTACAAAATGGGATCAAATATTAAAAAGGTGTTGACAAACAGGGCGGAAAGTGTTACAGTATACCCGTGCTATTTTTTAAGAAACAGGAAAGGAAGTTTAAGCATGAAGAAATTAGCCAAGGTTGTCGTCTCCTTATGCCTGAGCCTCGCGCTCTTACTGGCCTATCTGCCGGCAACCACTGTACAGGCAGCCGCGTCGTTTACGCCGCGTCTTTCTGCGCCGAGCAGCGACAACCCTTACTATTTCAGCAACATGAACCTGTATTATAGATACGGGTATGGGATGCCGAACTGCACGGCATACGCATACGGAAGAATTTATGAGATACTGGGTACGGAGCCGAATCTGAGCCGTTGGAACGCGGGGCAGTGGTGGTTTGATAATATCAATTACGGTTGGTATTCTTACGGCAGCACGCCCAGAGTCGGGGCGGTGGCCTGCTGGGACAGATGGGATCAGAATACGGGACACGTGGCCGTGGTTGAGGCGGTCTACGATGACGGAAGCGTGCTGATCTCCGAGTCTTCCTGGAGTGGAGCGATGTTCCGCACCCGCGTCATGAACGCGAACGGAACCGGATTCCTCACCGGTTATCGTTTCCTGGGATATATCTACGCGGTGGGAGCCGGAGTCGGCAGCTCCGACAGTTCTTCCTCCGTTTCCGGCGGACACAGCGAGCTGTCCATGGGAAGCCGCGGGAGCCAGGTGTCGGAAATGCAGCAGCAGCTGTATGAGCTGGGTTATCTGAATACGGCGCCGGACGGCTATTTCGGCACAATGACCCACAGCGCTGTCATGGTATTTCAGAGAGAGAACGGCCTTGTGGTGGACGGAATCTTTGGCGTGGCGTCTTGGGCGAAGCTTTACAGCGACGATGTAGTCGCCGCGGGAAGTTCGGGTATCGGCAGCGATGAGCCCAGTGAGGAAGAGGAAACGACTCCTCCGGCCAACGATTCGGCGGAAGAGGAAGAAGAGACAACTCCTCCGGCTAATGATTCGACGGAAGAAGAGACGACCCCTCCGGCTAATGACTCGACGGAAGAAAACGAGAGTCAGGGAACGGGCGCCCAGTCCATGCCTAATCTGTATCTGTGGGATGTGGCCGACGCGGTCGCGACGCTGCAGCAGATGCTGAACGATAAAGGTTACAACGCGGGAGTTGTGGACGGAGATTTCGGCATGGCGACCTATAATGCCGTTAAGGCCTTCCAGAGAGCCAACGGGCTCGTCGTGGACGGTATGGTGGGCCAGCAGACATGGGCTAAGCTGTACGGAGACGGCGTCAGCGCGCCGGCGGAAGAACCGGACGCGCCCGTGGAGGAGACGCCTTCCCAGGGTGGAAACGCTTCTACCGATGTGGATCCCGCTTCGATGCCGGCGCTGTCCTACAACAGTGTGAACAGCTATGTGGGAACCTTGCAGACGTTACTGAACCAGAAGGGATATAACGCGGGAGTGGTCGATAACATTTTCGGTTCGGCTACATACAGCGCGGTAAAGGCCTTCCAGCGGGCGAACGGGCTTGTCGTAGACGGTTATGTGGGATATCAGACATGGTCTGCCCTCTGCGGCAGCAGCGTGAGCGCGGATCAGACTCCGGCAGTGGACGACACGCCGGCAGAGGATACGACGCCCGAAGAGAGCGTGCCGGATAACAGTGAGAATAACGCCGTGGTCGATACGGCCGTCCTGCCGACGATTCGTCTTTGGGACACCAACGATACGGTGGCGAAACTGCAGCAGATTTTAAACGAAAAGGGTTATAACGCGGGAACGGTGGACGGCATCTTCGGCATGGCGACATACCGTGCGGTCCGCGGATTCCAGGCCAGTAACGGACTTCCCGTAGACGGATGGGTTGGGCCTGTTACTTGGGAACTATTATTACAATAAGATAACGGGGAATAAGATACGATAAAGAGCCGCGATCAGCGGACAAGCTCCCAAAGCTCATAAGAGAGAGGAGTTTGCCGCGGATCGCGGTTTTTTGCGTTGTGGGCGTTTTCTCGGAAAACATGATGAGAAAACAGGACGGGGACGGCGTCACGGGGAGAAAAAGGGCATAGATACAAGGAAAACCTCGGTTTTATCGTAGGCGTGAACCAAAAGAGCAAAAAGAACAAAATGAGCAAAACGGCACGGGGGGATCCATTTTTTAGAGAGATGATGTATGCTATAGATGGCAACGGGATATCCCCGTAAAAAGAAAGGAGGGTTGGAGCTTTGTTCTGTATGAAGGATTCTGCCTGACTGACGGAAGACGGGCAGACATAACCGTCTGCCCGCAATTTTTTTAGAAAGGTGTTTAAGGATCATGGCGATAAAGGCAATTCCGGTGTGGATTCATCTGGAGGATACGCAGTACCAACAGCGGTTGACAGCTTACTTGCGGCAATTTCAGAACGATAAGATTGAAGTACGAGAACAATGGGAGGCAGGCGTCCGCCGGGTCTCCGATCATAAGGAAGAGGCGGAGGACGGAATCTGGCTTTGTTTTCACGGAGAGGAAAAAGAAGATCCCACAGGGGTCTGCGCGTATCAGCAGGGCACGGTTTTGACGAAGATTTTTCGCGGGGAGAGGAGCCCAGGAGTTTCCGACGGGTATCGGCCGGAGGAACCGGGGACGCAGGCTCTCGAGGAGGAGGAACCGGAGTATGCTCGGCGAGAGATCTTGGAAGGACTTCGGGGAGTCTATTCGCCCATCGGCGGATGCGGCAAGACCACATTCGCGTTGGCCTATTGTGAGATTCTGGCCAGGACATATCCCTCCCGCAAGGTTTTGTACTGGAGCGCCGAGGGAGCCGGGGATTGGAAACTGTATTTCCGCAATGAATGTCCGTACAATATGTCGGATCTGATATATTGCATGTTGATGGAGGGGCTGGGAGACATGGGGGAATATCTGAGGGAAGTGGCGGTAGGACAGGAGAACGGCGTTTATTTTATTCGGCCGTGTCACAGCTTTCAGGATCTGAATTCCTTGACAGAAAATGAACTGTATCAACTCCTGCTCGTCCTCACCGGGTATTTCGACACAGTAATATGCGATATGAATACGGCCTTTGAGAGTGTAAATCGATGGATCCTGCGATACTGCGGGCAACGCTTTTATCTATTTAACGAAAGTCCCGGCGGGATCCTGAAAATGCAGGAGTATATTGACGGACTGAAAAAGCGCGGAGAAGAAGAGGAGTTCTTGGGAGAGCGAAGCGCGTTCTTATATGTGGGCGGCAAAGGAAACGACGGTGCAGAGAAAACGGCGATACGAGGTTATAACCCGAGGGCGATTCTTCCTTGGTGCAATCGACTCTTTCGGGAAAACAACGGGCGATTGCAGATGAGACAGGACAACAGCTATTATGAACGAATACGACAGCTGGTTCAATAAAGAGGAAGAGGAACGGTATATCCGGCTTCGACAGGAGGTGCAGAGACGTTTAGGGAGGGAGAAGCAGGAGACGGATCCGATGGTGCGCCGGCAGATCTACGAGGTCTTATCCCGGGAAGCGGACCGAGCGTATATTCCCGTAAAGGAACGGGTGGGCCTGGGACATAGGATCTTCTACGCGCTGCGGGGATTGGACATTCTGCAGCCCCTACTGGAGGATGAGTCTGTTACGGAGATCATGGTAAACGGCCCGGAACATATCTATGTGGAACGCCAAGGGAAGATGATCCGCACGAGAGGACGTTTCGAGAATCCAAGACGGTTGGAAGACGTGATTCAACAGATCGTGGGAAGTATCAACAGGCGCGTAAACGAGGCGGATCCCATCGCGGACGCCCGTTTGGCGGACGGTTCCAGAGTGAATGTCATTCTTCCTCCCATTGCCTTAAACGGGCCAATTCTCACAATTCGCAAGTTTCGTAAAGAACCCATCCAGGTGGAAGAAATGATTCATTGGAACACCTTTACCAGGGAGGCCGCCGCGTTTTTGAAGGAACTGGTGGAGAAACGCTACAATGTTTTTGTATGCGGGGGAACGGGCGCGGGAAAGACGACCCTCTTAAATGTACTCAGTAACTTCATCCCCTCCGGAGAAAGGGTCATTACCATCGAAGACGCGGCAGAACTCCGCTTGTCTTCTCTGGAAAACGTGATTACCCTGGAAACACGAGACGGGAGTTCGGACGGGAAGGGGAGGGTGACGATGAGGGATCTAATCCGCGCCAGCCTCCGGACGAGGCCGGACCGTATTATTGTTGGAGAAGTACGGGGAGCCGAAGCGCTGGATATGTTGAGCGCGATGAATACCGGACATGAAGGGTCTCTTTCTACCGGGCATTCCAATTCCACGAAGGACATGATCTCCCGCTTAGAGACAATGGTGCTCATGGGGGCGGAACTCCCCGTAGAAGCCATCAGACAGCAGATTGCTTCCGCCATCGACATCTTCGTATATATCGCGAGAATGAGGGACGGCCGCAGGGCGGTGACGGAGATCTCCCAGGTTCTGGGGATGGACAGGGGACAGGTCAAACTGGATCCGTTGTTCGTATATCGGGAGGGCCGTTTGGTTCGCACAGACGCCGGCCTGCATCGAAGAAAGGAAAGAGACGCGTGAAAGACTATCGTCAATATAGACTGACCCCTATAGAGGGCATGGAAGCCGTTATATTAGGCGGGATCGCGGCTGGGCTTGTGATCAGCCTGTTCTTTCCCGGCATTTGGACGGTGGGAGTGGGGATTCTTATCGGATGCTGTATGGGACCGCCGGTGTTGAGGCGAAAAAGACGGGGACAACTTGCAAGACAGATGGAAAGAGAGTTTCGGGAATGTTTAAGCATGCTTCTTCCGGTTCTGAGGGCGGGGAGATCGTTAGAAGGCGCGGTGCAGGCGGTTGTCGATGATCTTGACCCGGGGGAACTGCCTTGTATGAGAGAGGAGCTGGAGAGCATGCGCAACGGTTTAATGCTGGGCATCCCCTTGGAAGAACTTTTTTTAGATCTGGGAGAAAGGAGCGGGGTAGAGGATATAAAGGATTTCGCCGAGCTTTTGGCCCTCAGGAAACGGAGCAAAGGAGATCTGGCAGAGGCGGCGGAATATACGATACAGATTCTTACGGAAAAGATGGAAGCAGAAGAAGAGTTAAAAACGCTCCTGGCACAGCGAAGGATGGAACAGCGGATCATGAACATGATGCCCTTCGTGATTTTGGGGATGTTGCTGCTCATGTCCCCGGATTATCTAAAACCTTTGTATGAGAGTTTTATGGGGGGCCTCATCAGACTCTCGTGCCTTCTGCTCATAGGGCTCGGCTGGCTGTTGTCTGATCGGATCAGTCGAATTCGAGTATAAAAGGGATGATAAGATGTGGCTTTGGATGATATGGGAAGCTTTTTTGGCAGTTTTACTGTTTGTCCTGAGACTGTGGGACCGGCGCGTCCAATACCGGGAAAAGTGGATACATCCGGAGAGACTACTGATCTGGTGTATGCCGGTAGGCCGATGGTTGAGCAGAAAAATACGGAGAGTACCAAAGGCATTTCAAAGGAGTAGAGCGGAAGTCATCGCGCTGTATCCCATGGCGCCGCCGGAGGAAGTATGGAAGGAATATCTGGGAAAGAAGATCAGTCAGTTTTATTTGACGGCTTTCTTATGCGGGCTCTTTCTGCTGGCGGGGCTTGCGGGGATCGAAGAAGAACAGGAGATCGGCTATATCTTGCATAGACCGGAGTACGGGGAGGGGGACGCGCGGCAAGACCTGATCGTTCGGGAAGGAGAGCAGGAGACCAGTTTGGAGATATGGATTCCGGTACAGGAACCGGATGAGCGTCAGGCGGGGGAGAGTCTGGCAAAGGCTGAAGGCATCCTAGGGCGCTTTATAGACGGCCTGGGGCTAATACAGGAAGAAATGAGCCTGCCGGTGATGATAGGGAATGTCAAGATTCGATACGAAACCGAAGGCGGCGCGCGAATCGACGAGGAGGGGCATTTGAAAATCCCTATAAATGAAGAAAACGAGTGGCGGCAGGAAATACGGGTGGTTTTAAGCTGCGGAGAGTATACCCGAGAGCTTTCTTTCGAGATAACAATAGATACGACGGAAGAGAAAACGTTTCGTCAACTGATGGAAGAGGAGATGGAAGGCGTACAACTGACGGAGGAAGAAGTGCTGTTACCCAGTCAAAGGCAAGAGGGGACAGAAAGCCTGCGCTGGTATCTGCCGGGAACAACGCGGGAGAGTGGGAAATGGGTTCTTATATGGAGTATCTTGCCGTGGAGCGTCTTTCTATTTTCAAGGGAGGAACTCAGGCTTCAGGAGAGAAAGAGGCAGCGGCAGATCCAGAGTCAGTACCCGGTGATTCTACAGAAACTGTCAGTCTTTTTAGGGGTAGGACTGAGTATTCAGGCGGCCTGGGAACGGATAGTACAGACAGGGGATACGAAAGACCCGTTAATCGCGGAAATGCGCCTGACATGGATCCAGATGCAAAACGGAACGCCTCTACAGGAGGCCTTGCATCAGTTTGGCCATCGGGCGCGGTATTCGCCGCTAAAAAGGATGACGGGGATGTTGAGCAGAAACCTGCGCCGGGGAGATGAATTCCTGTTGGAACGGCTGCAGGAGATGAATCAGGAGGCGTGGGAGGATTATAAGAAAAAGGTGAGGGTACGTTCGGAAGAGGCACAGACAAAACTGCTGCTGCCGATGTTTCTGACTTTAGGAGCGATTCTCCTGATGGTTGCGGCGCCGGCGATGATGTCTATGCAAATGTGAGAGGGGAGGCTCATTATGCGAACAGGACGATGGGATTGGCTTTTTTATGATCAAGAGGGCTTTGGGACGCTGGAAGTGGTTTTGATCCTGGTGGTACTCATCGCGTTGGTCATCATGTTCAAGGATACGGTTGTTGATTTTGTGGCAGGGGTATTACAGAGTATCGAATCCCAAAGCGGAACATTCGATCCCACGCAGATCGCCAAATGACAGGGAAGAAAACCTATCAAGGCAGCATGACGGTGGAGATGGCGGCCTTGTTTCCTCTGGTCTTTTTCCTACTGATGCTTTTATTAAGAATGTGGTTCTGGACGATGAGTGTTCTTCTGCTGCAGACGGTTCAGGAACGAAGCGGGATGATCTGGCAGGAGACGGGAACGGAGGAGGGGCTATCCTCCTTCGTCCGTGCCCGCTATCAGGAGTCGCCTTTGCCTTCATCGTATAGAGATTCATCCTGTGTGTCAGAGAACACTTTGTGGGGGGAGCGCGTGCAGATCAATATACGGAGCGAATTTGCGTTATGGACAAGGAAGGAGCTTTCATCATCGAGATCGGTTCGCCGTATACGGAGGGCGTCCTTTCGCGACCGTCTGGATTTGGCATGGGAACTGGGAGAGGAGTTGCCGGTGGTGGGAGATCAGATGCGGAAATACGAAGAAAAACTAGAAGAGATCAGAAAAAAACTGGAAGAAATGAGAGGGTAAGCTTGGAGACAAAGAGATATGCGGGAAGTTTTACCGTTTTTTTCAGCCTTCTTTGTCTGCCGATGATTCTCCTGTGGACAAGCCTGTTTGGACTCGCCCGCCGGATGGTAGAGCGTAATGACGCGCTGCGTATGACACGGGAGGCGGGGGAGTCGGTCCTAAGCTGTTATTGTGAAGAACTGACACGGCGCTATGGCATGTACGCCACGGAAGGCGGCGTATTGGAGGCGCGGTGGGATCGTTTTCTAAAAATGAATCAAGCCTCTTCCCAGGAGGAGATCCGTATGAGGCCGAGCTTCTGGTTGAATCCCCAAGAGTTATGGACTGGTTTTTTTACTTATCAGATAGAAGAAGTAAAGCTTTCAGGGCTGGAGACGTTACAGGATCCGGATGTATTTCGGGAGCAAATCCATCGATTCATGGAGTATCGGGTTATAAAGGAAGGGGTTCAGCAGCTTTTGGAATATATGGGGATCCTGGAGGATACGACGTCGGGAAAAGGGATTCAAGGACGATATGGACAGATTCAGCGGATATTGACGGAGTATAACGAGCAATATGGGCAGCTTGTAAAGACTCTTTATTCCATAGACTCTCGGCAGGTTTATGTTACGATGACGCGGGAGAGTCCATACCGACCGGCGGATTTTCAGGAGGAGGCGCGGCGGCTGGAGGCCGGGGGAACATGGTCGGAAGAGGAGATATCGACATGGCTGGAAAGAGGGAATCAGCTGCGGGAATGCAATCGAAAGGCAGAGGAGATCACAGGAGATTTAGAACAGATCATCCAAGATCTACAGGAAACGCTCCGAAAATGGGATGAGGATATCGCGGCGCTGGATGAGGAACAAAGACAGCAAAGCTATATACAGGATCTGTCGCGAGAAGTCGATGGAATCAAAGAGTCCTTGTGGGGGCTTCGAGGAGAGGCGGAAGAACTCAAAAAGATCTTGGCAGACAATCAGGATTGTCTGCGGAAGTGGGAGACACAGGTAGAAGAGGTGCAGGAAGGAAAACATGACGGAGAGATCGTTGGAGAAGAACAATGTCTCACGCTGGCCCTGGCGGCGGAGAGATTATTTGGGTATCAGGATCAGATCTCTTTAGAATACGAAATACAAGAGGGGGGAAGAGAATGGGACCTTGGCGCGATCTGGGAATGGATTCTGGGATGGAAGGCGGATCTCAGAGAGTATGGCGAGGATGTGGATCTCGCGGAAGAAACGGCGTTTATGGTATCGGAAGAGGAGGCGCTTCAACAGGCCCTTAAACGCTTGGAAGAAGAGAGTGAGGCAGCCGGAGAAGGGATCGAGGAGAAGATATACTGGGTAGAATACCTAATCGGCATGTTTCGCAATGTGAGCGACCAACTTGCCGGAAGCGGACAAAACCTGCGCGGGGAAGCGTTTGGAGAGTCTGTCTTCCGCAACGAGTGCGAATTTGTCATAGAAGGAAAATATAATGAATATGAAAATCTGAAAGGGATCGAATACCGCATTCTGGGTATTCGTCTGGCGATGAATATGGCGCATCTCATGACGGATAGCGAGAAACAGGCCACGATTCGCAGAATCGCCGGCGCTGCGGGAGGGATTATCGCGCCGGGAATCGGTAATGCCGTTGTCTACGGCGCGATCCTGTTTCTATGGAGCACGGCGGAATCCTATGTGGATTTTGGCATGCTGATACAGGGAAAGGAAGTACCCCTTCTGAAAAACAGCGAAAGCTGGCAAACGGATCTGCAAAAAATCATGGAGATGGAGCCGGAAGAGAGAACAGAAAAAGAGACGAAAGGATTGGACTATGAGATGTATTTACGGTTATTAGCCCTGCTGTCAGATACGGAGACGAGCATAGAACGGATACAGACATTGATCCATCTCAATATGCAGCAATCAGGCATATCCGGATTTCAACTGTCCGATATGGTGAGCGGGTTTCACGCGGAAACGATCATACGGGGCGGGATGGAGAGCTATGGGACACAGGGAGATTTCCGATATGAATAGCAGGGCTTCTTTTACAGTGGAGGCGGTGATTCTCGTTCCCCTTTTCTTCCTGACCTGGATTCCCCTTTTGTATATCATAAGATATTGTACGATATATGAAGTCTTACAGGGAGCCGTGCATCAAACGGCGTCTACAATGGCTGCTTCAGGATATTTATGGCAACGAATTGGTTTCATCGAATCGGAAGAGGAGACCATGGAACAAGAGGATGTCGGTGAAAAGGGTTTATGGCAAGAAACGCGAAACGCCGCCGGCCGGCTTTTAGCCGGGCAGATCCTGGAAGAAGAGTATCCGGAGGAAATCTGGGAAGAGTTAGGGGGCGAAGGAGGCCCCCAACTCGACTACTCCCAGTTCTTTTATCAGGAAGACGGCCTGTCGGATTGGATTCACCTGGTGGCGGTCCTACCGGTAAGCTGGCCGGATCCTTTCGGCTTTTTTAGCGATCTTCGAGTGATGGCGGATTGTAAGGTGCGGGCCTTTATCGGCCTTCCTAACGATGCTTTTTATATCGAGCAAGGGGCGGGAGAGGGCGATGAGGAGGAAGAGGTTTACTACCGCATCGGAAACGGACGAAAGTATCATAGTCTGCACTGTTATCTCATTCAAAAGGATATTCGCGCGTTAACGCGGGAAGATGCCCTGGCGGAAGGGTTAAAACCCTGCGAACGATGCGAGCCGATTTCGCAGCAGGTGTTTATGACGGCGGGAGGAGAGAGGTTTCATACGGAGAATTGTTCCTATCTGTTTCCCCATCTAACGGAGTTATCTCCGGCACAAATCGCCGGTGGTTTTTATACGCCATGCGCCTTATGTCAGACGGAAAACGACTGGTTTACATGATGATTTATACGATATTCATGGGGATTCTGGGGAAGATGGCCTGGGAAGACGGCAGGACGGGGATGATACGAGGAACCACACTATGGATATACAGCGCGTTAGGAGTCGTAACGGCGGCGGTAAGGTATTTCCTGCTCGGAGAGACGCCTTCATGGGTGGACATGGGTGTTTTAGCGCTTATTTTATGGATCCTCAGAAAAGTGACGCCAAGGGGGATGGGAGACGGGGATATATGGACGCTTATAGGACTGCCGCTATATATTTCGGAAACACAAATGTGGGCGGGCATCTTCTATTCGATGCTTTTTATGATATTGGCAGCCGGCTGGAAATATTGGAGAAAAAAGGACAGGCGGGCGGAAATCCCTTATCTGCCCTCCTTATGGACAGGTCTTCTGCTGGCGGGAAGGAGTGTATTTCATGGCTTATATTAAAGATTATTATACGGACGCGGGTCAGCATTTTATACAGGTCACTCCCCAGGAAAGTGGATGGATCGGCTATCAGGCCGCGATGATCTGTAAGCAGAAACCCGAGTGGCTTCCGCCTTGCGAAGCCCTGACGGAAACCGAAGGAGTATTGTACGAGGTATCGGATTGTATCTGCATACAAAACTATTCGACGATGGAACCGAAAGAGTTGGACAAGGTAGCGCAGGCCTGCGCCCGGTTATCGGAGAATGCGCGGGAGTTTTTGTTGGATCCGGGCGGATTTCAATCGGAATTGCGATATATTTACTGGGATACCAAGGCGGAACGATTACAATGTATTTACGTGCCCCAGGAGACGGAGGCGGACGAGAAACGCTGGCGCATGCGGGTCCTGGGACATCTGTTAAGCCATGCGATTGTGAAAACATGGCCGGAAGACGGCGTGTTACAATGCTATCGCTTGTATCGCGACGTGGCGGACGAAGGAAAGGAACGAAAGGAAGAATCGAAGGAAAAACAGGAGGAACAATCCCAAGAAAAAGCAGAGAGCATGATCGAGTACCAGGCCAGACAGGCTCGTTATGCCCGTTATGCCTTATGGGACGATATGGCGGAGGAAGAAGAGGAGGAACCGGTAAAGGAGACGGTGCAGAAGGTAAAGGACAGAATGCGTCAGTTTTTTTCCAGAAAAGAAAAATAGTTGTCAATTGACGAAGGGCTTGTTATAATGAGAAGGTAATTCAAAAGACGGGGGTGAAGGCATGTACGGGTCATTCGCGGAGGTCTATGACGAGTTTATGCAGGAAGTTTCCTATCTCCAGTGGGCGGATTACATCGAGAGTCTGTGGAAGGCCCACGGTAAAAATCCCAAGTTGGTTTTGGATCTGGCCTGCGGAACCGGAAGTCTTTGTGTGGAACTTTCCAGGCGGGGATATGAGATGATCGGAGCGGATCTGTCGGAGGAGATGCTCAATCAGGCCAGACAAAAGGCGGAAGACGCGGGGCAATCCATCCTATTTTTGGAGCAGGATATGCGGGAGTTCGAGTTATACGGCACCGTGGACGCCATCATCTGTACCTGCGACAGCCTGAATTATCTTCTGGAGGAAGAAGAAGTGCGACAAGTATTCCGACTGGCGGACAATTACTTGAATCCGGGCGGATTATTTCTCTTTGATGTGAACACGGAGTATAAGTTTCGGGAGATCATGGGAGATCGGGTACAGGCGGAAACATATGAGGACGCGGCCTATATATGGCAGAATTACTATTATGAAGAAGAACGGGTCAATGAGTACCAAGTCACCTTTTTCCAGAAACAGGGGGATCTGTACCGGCGAGAAGAAGAGGTACATTATGAGAGGGCCTATGCGCCGGAACAGTTAAGAAAATGGCTCGAGGAGGCGGGGCTGCGCGTACTGGGCGTCTATGACGGGTTCACCCAGGAGCCGGCGAGAGCCGCCTCGGAACGGATTTGCTTCGTAGCGGCAGAACAGAAAAAACAGGAGGAATAAGACGATGGATTATATGTTAAGGGCAACGGCGGCGGAAGGACAGATTCTGGCCTTCGCGTGTACCTCGAGAGCGACGGTGGAGGAGGCGCGTGCCAGGCATAATACGACGCCCGTCGTCACGGCGGCGCTGGGCAGAAGCCTTACGGCGGCAGCCATGATGGGGTGGCAGATGAAGGGAGAAAAAGATCAGCTGACGCTTCGTATCGAAGGTTCCGGACCGATCGGCATGATCAATGTGGATGCGAACCGCAGAGGAGAGGTATGGGGCTTCGCGAAGAATTCCGCGGTGGATCTGCCCTTAAATCAAAAGGGAAAGCTGGATGTGGCCGGAGCCATCGGCGTAGGCGTGATGAGCATCATTAAGGATCTGGGTATGAAGGAGCCTTACTGTGGGCAGACACATTTGATCACCAGCGAAATCGCCGAAGACCTCGCCTATTATTTTACCGCTTCCGAGCAGGTCCCCTCCGCGGTAGCCCTGGGCGTTCTCGTGGATCGAGACTACTCGGTCCTTTGCGCGGGCGGGTTTATCTTCCAGATGATGCCGGGGGCATCCGATGAGACCGCGGCGAAACTACAGGAGAAGGTCGTCGCCTTTCCTTCCGTGACGGAGTATTTTTCCCAGGGACATACGCCGGAGGATCTACTAAACGATCTTTTGGGAGACATGGGATTAGAAATCCTGGAAAAACAAGAGGTTCGTTTTCAGTGCAACTGTAATCGGGATCGGGTGACGCGAGCGCTGATCAGCATCGGAGAGGCGGATTTGCGAGAGCTCGCGGAAGAGGGAAAAGACGTAGAGCTTCGGTGCGACTGCTGCAATGAGCCCTATTCGTTCACTCCCGAGGAATTGTCAACATTAGCGGATATCGCGGCGCGCAACAAGAAAGCGGGAAAAGAGGAAGAATGAAACCGGAAGAAGTCAGTAAACTCTCCCTGGGAATCTATCCGACGCCCTTAGAAAGAATGGAAAGGCTGGAAAAACGTCTGGAAACAGGGCCTCTTTACGTCAAGAGGGAGGATCTGTGCGGCATGGGGCTTGGGGGCAACAAGGTGCGTAAGCTGGAGTATCTGGTGCAGGAAGCCCTGGAGCAGGGATGTACGACCCTTTTGACTTATGGAGGGCCCCAGACCAATCATGGGAGGCTCACCGTTGCCGCGGCGGTTCGCGTGGGAATGAAGTCTGTTCTGATTCTGGATGGAGAACGGCCGGAGAGAATGAGTGGAAACTTGATTTTGGACGGTCTCATGGGAGCGGATCTTCGTTTTGTGGGAGAAGTGGATTCGGAGGGCCTTGATCGGGAGGCGTACCGTATCCGATACGAACAGAAGGTACAGGACCTGACTCAAAAAGTCATCGAAGAGTACGAGCGCAGGGGCGAAAAGGTATATGTTATCCCGGTGGGAGGCAGTAACGAACGGGGAGCTCTGGGATATGTTCAGATGATTCCCGAGCTCATGAAGCAGATGGAAGAGGAAGGGCTTGAGAGCGCGACCCTGGTGTGCGGGGCCGGATCCATGGGGACCTTCGCCGGACTCTGGCTGGGAGCGGCCTATTATCACGCGCCGATTCGAGTGGCGGGAATCTCGATTAATCCGCAAACAGATTTTACGAAAGAGTCGGTCTGCGAGTATATAGAGCGTGCCGGCAGGGCATACGAGATGGATGTTGATTGTCAACCGGAGGACCTCGAGATCTATTTTTACACAAAAAATGCCCCTTACGCGGGGCTTGGCTATAACGTGCCGGATCCGGACACGATGTCTTATATCCGTATGATGGCGGAGACGGAAGCGATCTTCCTGGATCCCTGCTATACGGGAAAGGTCTTTCACGGGTATGTGGATCTGCTGCAAAAAGGGAAAATCTCTCCGCGGGGAGCCATCTTCCTTCATACCGGCGGCGTTCCGGGACTTTGGGCCGAGGAGCATATGTCTGCCTTGCAGACGATGCTGGGAGGCCGGGAGGACTCTGCGGAAGAAAGGCTGAACCGCCTCTTGGCGGACATGGCGCGGGAACAGCGGGAACTCACGGAGAGCATGGAGACCATGAAAACGCGCGGGCAGGACCGAACATATCGCTTTAAGGAACAGATGGGCAGGAAGCTGATGAACAGTCAGATTTATGCCAAGCTCCAGGCCTACGGACTCGTCGAGAAGGGCGAATAGGATTTAGGATTGCCCTTTCTTCCCGGGGCGGCGGGATCTGCGGATTCGGATGAACAGGAAGAGCAGGAGGGCAAATAGAATCACCGCGGCGAAAATGCCGGTCAGCAGATAACTGCCATAACCGCTAGAAACAGGATGGATGGGGCTGGGATCTTCCGAAGAGGAGAGCGTCAACGTAAGCTCCGTATCCGGAAGGCTGTCCAGGGATAGGCGATACCCCGTCCCTTCCTTCTCGAATCCCTCCAGACTGCTTTCTATGAGAGCGAAGGGCGTTTCGATCAAGATCTGCAGAGCGTGAAAATCCGCCCAGGTACGCGCGGGAGAGAGAAGGTACGTATACTCATAAACCGGAGGTTCATAGTCCGTTTGGATCGAAGGATACAGAGGAGCCGTGACGGTATTGGTTACTGTTTCTCCGGCGGGAATCGTAATGGTATAATCATACCAGCGCATCAGACAATCGGAGAAGGCCTGAGCGTATCGGTTCAGGAAGACAAGGCTGCTTTGGGTTTCAAGGGCATCTTCTCTCAGTTCCTCGACAACGGCGTTATACCAGTCGGTTTGGGATACTCCGGTTTCATTCGACCATCCCTTCAGGGCAAATTCTTGGAAAGTCATAGTTTGGGAGGTTTGCAGGACGGCGGAGCCGGAAATCTCCTCCCGATCATCCACGCCGCCGTTTTTATAAAACTTCCAGGCAGGGAGGGATTCCAGGGGAGTCCCGATGGCATAGATTATAAGGGAGTCTGAGGAATCCGCCCAGCCGGAGACACGAACCGATCCGTCATCCCGTGTCTGAAGTCCGCTGATGTCCGGCCAGTAGATTTTTGTGGATCCTTGATCGGAAGGAAGATCCCAGGCGACGGTGGCGGCGCTGTAAGTTTTTGTATCCACGTCGTGGATCGCAAAAGTATATTGGGTCACCGGAAGATCGGGAGTATAAAAAGGATCCTGTACAAAGCCGTCGTGCAGACGCGGGAGGTCGGTATCAAGATCGAAGGAATCATAAGGATGAACGAGGGAGTGCCGGATAGATTTTTCGATATTCTCACCGTTTACAGTAACGGTAAATTTATCCGTATCATAGGCGTAGGAGATCTCCTCGGGCTCTCGAGAGGAAGAAATATAATAAGAAGGAGAGGTTCCGAAGGGGAAAAAGAGTCGGAAGGTCACCTCGTAATCCGTGGGATTATAAAGGGAGTATGTCGCCTCTACATAGGCGGAGTAGGACAGAAAAGCGTCCGCGGTTTCATAATAAGAATGGGGGAATTCCGGAATCTGAAGCCGGAGAATCTCGGATTCCACCTCTATGGGGCAATCCCTGTCACCCGAAATTACACCTGTGGAGGAGGTTCCACGCCAGAAGGTAGCGGCAGAGTTTGCCCTTACGGGGAGGGAATTTACGAAGAAAAAGCAAAGCATAAAGATGCAGATTGCATAACGTCGATGTTTCATACGATCACTCCTTTCTAAGAAAGCGTCAAGAACCTTATTCCTAAGATCATTATGGAGGAGATTTTAGATAAAGTCAAGTGTTTTCGTAAAAACGAAAGCCCGCGGCGAAAGATTTCACTTGAAAATCCTTGACTTTTATACCGCCTTTGCATATAATAAAAGAAGTTAGCGACACTCTGCCCTGTATAGGCGCGTTCATAGCGTGATTCGGGGATGTCAAGGTTTCGACGGGGATCGTTGAGATTTAGAGAGCCATCCGCAGTTTCGGGCCTGCGTCAACAACCTGAACCTAAATATAAACGCTAACGAAGATAGCAATAACTACGCTTTTGCGTACGCTGCTTAATTAAGCGGCATGTCCTGCTGCCGGTTCCCACGCCTGCAGTTAGGGCATCGATGAAGGTTGGGCAACTTTTTTCTCAAAGCTTTGCGAGGGAAAAAGATAATAGGATGAAGCTACCAACTCGTGAGCCTGCCGACAGGCGCGCGGGGCGGGAAACTTAAAATATCGGCTATGATGGTAGCGCTCTGAATGGATGGATCTTCGGACATGGGTTCGATTCCCATCATCTCCATGATAGAAAAACCGCCTCAGTGGGGGCGGTTTTTCTATTTTGGTTCGAGTGCATTGTGAACGTGGGGTAATTTTATTCTAAATCGTTTTTTCTACTATTCTGGCTTTTATCCCCGATGAACGATAAACTAGAGAAAACACAGATACAAATACTTGAGGAGGTGAAAGTATGAGTAAGAATTTGAATCCGAAAACGGGACAGTTTGATGAGATCATTTCGATTATCGACAACGCGCGTGCCCGCGCATTGAAAGCGGTCAATGCAGAGCTTATTCAGATGTACTGGAATATAGGCGAGTACCTGTCTGGGCTGTGCGCCAATTCTGAATTCGGAGACAAGGTCATTGATGAAGCAGCAGCATACATTGCCAAAACAAATCCTGGCGTCAAAGGCTTCAGCCGTCGTGGGCTTTATCGCATGAAGCAATTTTACGAGATATATAAGGATGATGAATTTGTGACACCATTGGTGACACAAATCAGTTGGACGAACCATCTACTGATTATGTCCGGTTCTAAGACCGCGGAAGAACGGCATTTTTATATGACTTTGTGTGCGAAAGAGCATTATTCAAAGCGCGAGTTGGAACGACAAATCGACAGTGCCTATTATGAACGTTATATGCTTTCTTCCAAGAAGATGACGCGGTGGTGGAATATGCCCTCAGCCGTAGTATGTCTCCCACCTTGGTGTCCGACTATACTTTGTACTTGCCCGACAAGAAACTACTGCAAAACAAGCTGCGTGAGTTGACTGAGCTTGCGTTAGAAAACGACGAAGGCGAAGAAGAATAAACATAATGATTTATGCCTGCTATTCCCCGATAGTTCAAGGGAGGAGGAACCAAGCAGAAAGGCAAAAGCATCTTGATTTTTTGAACGCGGAATGATATGATCAAGATATCCAATAAAAGAAAGGTGGGGGTACCATGAATGAGGTATTGAAAAACATTCGTACGAGGCGCAGCGTGCGCGGCTTCACGGAGAAGCGGATTCCCGAGGAGACGGTTCAGGCGATCGTGGAAGCGGCGGTATACGCGCCGAGCGCGATGAACCGGCAGAGCTGGCATTTCACGGTGGTGCATAACCGGGAGAAGATCGAAAGATTGGCGCAGGCCATCGGCAGTCAGATCGGCCGGGAGGGGTATGATTTCTATCGGCCGGATATGCTGATTCTGGTTGCCGCGGAGAGAGAAAATCAGAACGGCCAGTTGGACAGCGGCTGCGCCATGGAAAACATCATGCTGGCGGCGCATTCTCTGGGCGTGGGTTCGGTATGGGTGAATCAGGCCAAGGGCATCTGCGACGAACCCGCGGTTCGTGAGGTCCTTACGGAATTCGGACTTCCTTCTACACATGTAATCTGGGGGATCGCGGCTTTGGGATACGCCACGGAGCAGCCGGAGGAGAAACCCCGCGCCGAAGGAACCGTGAATTACGTGGAGTAAGCGCGGCATGTCGGATACGAATGAAATATACGATCAGGCTTCCCAAGCGGCGCGGGAGCTGTTGGAGCGTTCGGGTGCAGAGCCAGGACAGATCGTGGTGGTTGGATGCTCTACCAGTGAAGTGATAGGCAATCGAATCGGGACGGCATCCAGCATAGAAGTAGCAGAAGCATTATACGACGCCATCGCTCCCCAGGTGAAAGCGCGTGGATGTTATTTGGCGGCCCAGTGCTGCGAACATCTGAATCGGGCGCTCATCATAGAGGAGGAAGCGGCCAAGGCATACGGATACGAACCGGTGTGGGTGGTTCCGCAGCCCAAGGCGGGCGGGTCGTTTGCCTCCATTACCTGGAGAAGGATGGAAAAGCCGGTGGCGGTGGAACACATTCGCGCGGCCTGCGGGCTGGACATTGGCGGTACGCTCATCGGCATGCATTTGAGAGAGGTGGCGGTGCCGCTGCGGCTCTCCGTTGCGAAGATCGGTGAGGCGGGGCTCATTTGCGCCTATACGAGACCGAAGTATATCGGCGGGCCGCGGGCTCGTTACGAAGCGGAATAAAAAACAAAAAAGGATCCCTCATTCTGTCCCCATCCCTATGGGAGAGAAGACAGAAGAGGGATTCTTCTTTTATATTATTAGCCCTGCAATCTCTCAAATAAGACCACACCCTTATGGGTGAGGTAAAAATACGAGAAAACACAGCCGGCGACGCATAGCGCCAGACACAGATAGGCATAGACGATAAGAGGCAGGAAGTTCAGCACAAACACATAGAGAAGCACGGGCACAACCAGAATCCCCATGCCGCCAAACATGGTGAGCATGACGCTGCCGCTTTGCTTCACGCAGGTAGTCTCGTTCAGCCAGTCGAACTTGGGCATGTGCAGGTTGATGATCAGGCCGAGCAGCGCGATAAGCACCGTCATGGCACAGGCGAAGAGTACCGCGAGGATTGTGCTTAATAGAGAGGACCCGAGAGCGATACATCCAACTAAGGTAGAGATCAGCAAAAACGGGATGCAGACCAGACAATGCAGCGCCGCTTTGGCCAGGAGGATCTTCTTAGAAGGCACCGGCAGGGATCGAAGCAGCCATAGCCGATTGCCCTCAAGGGAGATAGAAGGCGCGGTGACGATATTGGTGGAAGCGCAAAAGATCATCATGACAGCCACCAAAATACCGGCCGCATCCGCCGCGGAGGGACCGATGAGAGAAAGAAATGGCAAAAAGGTTTCCTGCTGTGAAATCAGGAAGAAGGGAATCAGGATGCAGAAAATGACTCCCACCAGTGAATTCATCATGTACATCGGCAGAGATAGGAAGAACCGCAGCTCCCTGAGAATAAGCGCCTTCATGGGAGAATTGACCCGCAGCTCCCCGCGGCGGTAGGCGATCTTCTTCTGCCCCTTTTTGGTGGTTGTAATGCGAATAAAGAAGCGGGACAACAGCCAATAGACGGGGATAATGGGAACAAGACAGAAAAGGAAATACCATAGGAAAGAAAGAAGGTTTCCGTTCGCCACCGCGTCTCCCAAAAAATAGAAGGGCGGGAAAGCCTTTTCCACCGCCTCGGCAATAGCCGTACCATTTTCGATCAGGGAGTTGAGATAATCGGAACTATTCTGAATGAAGTAAAAATAGCCCAGGAAGAAAACAAGCATCAACACAACCTGAATGATATTCTTATGGCGCAGGCGAGAACTGATGACGGCTAAGAGCCATCCGCACAGACAGCTGAGGGAAAGGGTCAAGAGGGGCAATACCAGATAGGCGATGATCAGAAGGATGATGCCCAAGGCGGTGGCGTAGCCGGACAGGACATAGACAAAAAGCGCCGGCGCGAAAATAAGCCCCTCGTAGACATAGTTTAGAATCAGCAGCAGAAGCATGCGGGAGAGCAAAATATAGTAGGTCGGGATGGGCATGGACAGCAGGAGCTCATTGTCCGTAGCGTCAAAGAGCTGGCTCTGAGTGACAAAGATGCTCCCGATGAAGGAAAAGAAGAACGCCAGAAGTCCCGCGAGGGCAAAGAAGAACCAATTGAGTTCCGTGGCCAACATGGGAACGAAGGCGAAGAAGAGCGCGCCAAAGACAAAAAGCAAGACGGCGATCACATAGATCCAAAGGATGCCAAACAGCACTTTTTTGCCTGTGGACATACCCGCCTCGGTCTTCTTTGTCCGAAACATAGAACTAAACAACGACGCGAAACGCACGCGAATCAATGCTTTAAGCATGGTCTTCCTCCAATTCCAGGAAGACGTCCTCCAGAGAGGAATCGCCTTTTACCTCCTCCATGCTGCCGCTGCGAAGAAGACGCCCCTGTTTGATAATGGCCACCTTGTCGCAGAGTTTCTCGGCAACCTCCAGGACATGGGTGGAGAAGAAAATAGAACCGCCCTTCATACACAGCTCTCGCATGAGATCCTTAAGAAGATGGCTGGCGGTGGGATCCAATCCCACGAAGGGCTCATCCATGATTAAAAGGCGAGGTTCGTGGATCAGAGCCGAGATAATGGCCAGTTTTTGTCTCATACCATGGGAATAGGCGCTGATGGGCTGCGCTAAGTCGCCGGTCAGCTCAAACAGATCGGAATACCGGTGAATACGCTCCTCGCGCATTCCTTTAGGAATGCCGTAGACATCGCAGATGAAATTCAGGTATTTGATGCCCGATAAAAAGGTGTAGATATCCGGATTATCCGGTATGTAAGCCAGGTTTTGCTTACACAGCAGGGGTTCTTTTTCAATGGAATGCCCGTCGATCAGAATCTCGCCGGAATCAAAGTGCAGAAGACCGCAGACCGCTTTCAGGGTCGTTGTTTTCCCGGCGCCGTTATGACCGATAAAGGCGTAGATTTCTCCGGGACGAATCGTTAGAGACAGATCGTCCACGGCTTTCTTGGAGCCATAACTCTTGGTCAGATGTTGAATCGATAACATGAGTAATATCCTCCTTTCAGGATTTACGTTAACATCATAAAGGTTTGATAGGGATTTGTCAATCCTAAAAACACGAGTGGGAAAAAATGCCCACTCGAGATGAAAATAACAGTTGCGGTCAAAGAGACTTTGCGCTATAATAAGAACGATATTTCTTGTGGAAATAGTATAGCGGAAAGGAGCCACATAGATGACCAGAAGGGAGCATAAAGAGTTTCGTGAGCGAATTCGAGAGCTTATAGGAAATCGTTATGTGCGGAAAATGCGCGAGTTTCCCCAACATGGTACGACCAGTACCCTGGATCATAGCATTCGTGTCGCTAGGATGAGTTTTTGGCTGAGTAAGCGCCTGCCGGTTCGTTTTCGCACCCAGAGCCTGGTGCGGGGAGCGATGCTGCACGACTTTTATTTGTACGACTGGCATAAACCCGAGGAAGCGCAGCCTCTTCACGGATTTCGTCATCCGGTGACCGCCCTTGGCAACGCCCGGAAGCATTTTAAGCTGAATAAAGTAGAAGAAAATGTGATCCTCAGTCATATGTGGCCGTTAACTTTAAGTCGTGTGCCACGATGCCGTGAGGCCGTGCTGGTCTGTGTGGCGGACAAAATTTGTTCCCTTCGTGAGACGACGGCGGGAATATTTCGCGCGATTGGGTCAGATAATAAGAAATCATGATAGAAGATCAGGCAGAGCCTGGGAAAGGAGAAAATCTTATGGATAAGTATGTTTGCACCATCTGCGGATATGTGTATGATCCGGAGCTGGGCGATCCGGACAGCGGAATCGAGCCTGGAACCGCCTTCGAGGACATCCCGGAGGATTGGGTTTGCCCGCTGTGCGGAGTCGGCAAGGACGATTTCGAGAAGGTCGAAGAATAAGAAAGACGGGAGAGAAGGAGAAACACTTCTTTCCCGTCTTTTTTACCATGAAAAGATGGATCATGACTTGATAAACCCTGTAACAGTGACCAGAGCCACCGGCGTATCCAGATCGTCGAACAGATGTACCAGGTAGGTGCAGGTACTGCGTCCCTGTTTTTCACAGCGAGCCTCGGCGATGAGTTTTGTGCCTTTCGCCACACCAAGAAAAGAGATTTGACTGGATAGGGAGACCGTGGGAGGCTGATCCGCGTTGCTGGCAACGGCAAAAGCAAAATCCGCCAAGGTGAAGATGGCGCCGCCCATTACGGTACCCACCGCGTTCAGGTGTTTAGGCTCAATCGTGAAGCTGCACCGGGCATACCCGGGCCGGACGTCCTCAATCCGAGCGCCCAATGTCTTCGTTGCGAAACAGTCAGAAAAAAAGTGAGTCCGAAGAGATTCAATATCCAAGATAAAACCGCCTTTCGTGTTATATTGAGAAAACTGCCATGCCGCGCCTATTATACCACGATTCTCTTATCTTTTACAATGTAACGAACTTAAAATTTTTGGCAGCTTGTTAAATATGGCGGGCCTTGCTGTAAAATCTTTTGACAAACGGTAGGATCTATGCGATAATGATAGCAGTATTAAAGGGAACAAAGGAGTTCTCTTTTAGAATGAAGGAGAGGGAGTGTGCAGGTGTTTTTTCAGAAGGATATCGAGACGATGCCGCGTAAGGAACTGGAGGCATTACAGCTTCAAAAGCTGAAAGCGGCCGTGGCCTATTGCTATCATCACACATCCTTCTACCGCGAGCGTTTAGATAAGGCGGGAGTAGGAGACGGAAGCAGGATCAAACAACTGTCGGATATACAGTATATTCCGTATACCACCAAGGATGATTTCAGGGATCATTATCCCTTCGGATTGATGGCCGTGCCCATGAAAGAGGTTGTTCGGATTCACGCCTCCTCGGGAACCACCGGTAAACCCACCGTGGGAGTGTACACCCGGGAAGATCTGGATATCTGGTCCGACTGTGTGGCGCGGGTCGCGGTGGCGGGAGGCGTGACCGCGGAGGACATCGTGCAGATCAGTTTTGGATACGGTTTGTTTACGGGGGCGTTGGGGCTGCATTATGGACTAGAGAAGATCGGCGCGACGGTCATCCCTGCTTCCTCCGGCAACACGGAAAAGCAGATGATGATGTTTCGGGATTTCGGGGTGACGGGACTGGTGGCGACGCCGTCTTACGCGCTGTATTTAAGCGAGGCGGTCAAGGAAGCGGGCTACCCGATGTCAGCCTACAAGCTCCGGCTGGGGATCCTGGGATCCGAGCCCTGTACGCCCGAGATGCGGGATCAGATCGAGGAGAATCTTGGCATTTACGTATCGGACAACTACGGTATGACGGAGTTGGGAGGACCGGGAGTGGCCGGGGACTGCCCCATGCGGCAGGGGATGCATTTCGCGGAAGATCATTTCTTGCCGGAAATCATTCAGCCTGAGACCGGGGAACGCCTCGGGGAAGGAGAAATGGGCGAGCTGGTGGTGACCACCCTCAGTAAAGTAGGAATGCCCGTGCTTCGGTATCGGACGAAGGATATCACTTCCATTACATACGAGCCCTGTCCATGCGGACGGACCCACGCCCGCATGTCGAAGACGGCGGGACGCACGGACGACATGTTGATTATCAAGGGAGTGAACGTGTTCCCCACGCAGATCGAGAGCGTACTCATCGGCACGCCCCATATCGGCCCCCATTATCAGCTGGTTGTGCGGCGGAAGAACTATCGGGACACGTTGGAGGTGCGAGTGGAGCTTATCAACGCGGATTTGCTGGATCATTACCGGGAACTGGAGGCGCTGCAGCGGGGGCTGCATGACCGCCTGAAGAGCGTCCTGGGACTGGAAGCGAAAGTGACTCTGGTACAGCCGAAGACATTGGAAAGATTTCAGGGAAAAGCCAAAAGAATCCTGGATCTGCGCGATCAACCAGAGGAAGAGTAAGGAGGAGTACAGGTTGAAGAAGATCATGTTAGGAAATGAAGCGGTGGCCCGGGGGCTTTATGAGGCGGGCGTTCGGGTCGTCTCAAGCTATCCGGGCACGCCGAGTACGGAGATCACGGAATATGCCTCGCGGTATGATGAGATTTACTGCGAATGGGCTCCCAACGAGAAGGTGGCGACGGAGACGGCCATCGGCGCCAGTATCGCCGGAAGCAGGGCATTTAGCGGGATGAAGCATGTGGGGCTGAACGTGGCGGCGGATCCTCTATATACCGCTTCCTATACGGGAGTCAACGGGGGGCTTCTCATCGGCGTGGCGGATGACCCGGGAATGCATTCGTCCCAGAATGAGCAGGATTCGAGGCATCATGCCATCGCGGCGAAGCTGGCCATGCTGGAGCCCGCGGATTCGGCCGAATGTCTGGAATACACCAAGCTGGCCTATACCTTGTCGGAAGAGTTCGACACGCCGGTCATGCTGCGGTTGACCACCAGGATCGCCCATTCCAGAAGCCTGGTGGAAGAACAGGAACCCCAGCAGCCAGAAGAAAGGGAATTCGATAAGAATCCTCAGAAGTATGTGATGATGCCCGCCATGGCCATCAAGCGGCACGCGGTCATCGAAGAGCGGCAGCGCAAGCTGCAGGAATACGCGGAGACGGCGGATATCAATCGGATAGAGGATCACGGAGCCAAGATTGGCGTAATCGCCGCGGGAATCTGTTATCAATACGCCCGGGAAGCCCTGGGGGAGAAGGCGAACTATCTGAAGCTCGGCATGGTGAATCCCCTGCCGGTGGAAAAGATCCGCGAATTCGCCAAATCCTGTGAGAAGGTCTATGTCATTGAAGAACTGGACAGCGTGATCGAGGATCATTGCCGTAAGATCGGCGTGTCCGTTATCGGCAAGGAATGTTTTACGCTGCTGGGAGAATATTCTCAGAACATGATTCGGGAGAAGGTACTGGGCATTCACGTGGAAGAGATGAGGACGGATCTGCAAATCCCCGGGCGTCCTCCCGTTCTCTGCGCGGGTTGTCCCCACAGAGGCATGTTCTATCTGCTGAAAAAATTAAAATGCAATGTAAGCGGAGACATTGGCTGTTATACGCTGGGAGCGCTGGCGCCTCTGTCTTCGATCGATACCAGTATCTGCATGGGCGCTTCCGTCTCTGCGCTGCACGGTATGATTAAATCCAAAGGAAAGGATTTTGCCAAGAAATCCGTGGCGGTCATCGGGGATTCCACGTTTATCCATTCCGGAATCACCGGCATGATCAACATGGCCTACAACCAGGGCTTTGGAACCATTATCGTCCTGGATAACTCGATCACGGGCATGACGGGACATCAGAATAATCCGGCCAACGGGTTGACGATTAAGGGAGATCCTACGATCGCGGTGGATCTGGAAGCGCTGGCGAGGGCCTGCGGTTTTCAGAGAGTGCAGGTTGTAGACCCCTACGATCTCGAGCATACGGAAGAGGTATTGAGGCAGGAGCTGGCCGCGGAGGAACCTTCCCTTATCATTTCCCGCAGGCCCTGCATGCTGCTGAGGAGTGTGGAGCATAGGCCTCCTTTAGAGGTGGATCCGCAAAAGTGCATAGGATGTAAGAGCTGTATGCGGGTGGGATGCCCCGCGATCCGCATGCGGGATGGAAAAGCGTCCATCGATTTTACACAATGCATGGGATGCAGTTTTTGTAAACAGCTTTGTCCAAAGGACGCGATCGGTGTGAAAGGAGGCGTTCGGGCATGAAGTCTCTCAATGTAATGATTGTGGGCGTCGGCGGTCAAGGGACGCTTTTGGCGAGCCGCGTTCTGGGCGCGGCGATGCTGGCCGCGGGAAAGGATGTTAAGGTTAGCGAGGTACATGGGATGAGCCAGCGAGGAGGTTCGGTGGTGACCTATGTACGAGCGGGAGAAAAGGTGTATTCTCCGATCATTAATCCGGGAGAGGCAGATCTGATTCTGGCTTTCGAGCAGTTGGAGGCGGCCAGATGGCTGTCCTACCTGAAAAAAGACGGGACGGTCATCGTTAATACCCAGAAGATGGATCCCATGCCCGTGGTGACCGGGGCAGAGCAGTATCCGGAAGGAATTTTGGAAGCGATTCAGAGAGCCGGCGCGCGCCTGGAGGCGGTGGACGCCCTGGCCCTCGCGATGGACGCGGGATCGGTCAAGGCCGTAAACGTGGTACTCATCGGTGTGATGGCAAGACAGACGGATATTCCGAAAGAAGTCTGGCAGGAGGCGGTGCGTACCGTGGTGCCGGAGCGATTCGTCGAACTCAACCTAAAGGCGTTTGAAGCGGGATATACAGCAGAATAAGATAAACGGGGGGCCAGTGATGGACAGAGAAGAACGTTATTTTCAGCCGGATATAGAATGCGCGGAACCGGAAGTGCTGCGGGAAATCCAATCGAAACGGTTAAGAGAGATGGCGGCGCGTTGTTACGACCATGTCCCTTTCTACCGCAGAAAATTCGACGAGTTGGGAATCAAGCCGGAGGATATCCGGAGTATTGATGATATCGTGAAACTTCCTTTTACGTATAAGACGGATCTGCGGGATCATTTCCCGTATGGTCTGGTAGCCGTGCCGAAGGAGGAGGTCGTGCGCGTTCACGCCTCCTCGGGAACGACGGGGAAACAGACCGTTGTGGCCTATACCCAGCATGATATCGATGTTTGGGCGGACGGCGCCGCCCGTGCCTTAGCCGCCGCGGGATGTACCAAGAGCGACTATGTGCATGTGTCCTACGGATACGGCCTTTTTACGGGAGGATTGGGACTACATTACGGGGCGGAGAAGCTGGGCGCCGCAGCGATTCCCGTGTCCTCCGGCAATACGAAGAGACAGGTGCAGATTCTGCAGGATTTTGGCAGCAACATCCTGTGCTGCACTCCCTCTTACGCGGCCTACATCGGGGAGACCTGTCGGGAGATGGGCGTGGATACCACGAAGATTCCCTTGCGGGCCGGACTCTTCGGGGCGGAAGCCTGGAGCGAGGGGATGCGGGAGAATATAGAGAGGCTGCTCAATATCGACGCCTATGATATTTACGGGCTTTCGGAGATCGCGGGACCGGGGGTGGCGTATGAATGCAGGGAGAAACAGGGCCTGCATGTGTGCGAGGATTATTTTTACCCGGAGATTATCGACCCGGATACGGGCGAGGTTCTTCCCGACGGCGAGTACGGAGAGTTAGTGTTTACCTGCATAGGCAAGGAGGCGCTGCCGCTGATTCGCTATCGGACGCGGGATATCAGCGCCCTGGTGCGGGAAAAATGCGCCTGCGGCAGGACGGTGGCGCGGCTTAAAAAGCTGAAGGGACGCACGGACGACATGCTGATTATACGAGGAGTCAATGTGTTCCCCTCCCAGGTGGAATATGTGCTTACGGAAATGGGGCTGGAACCCAATTATCTGATCGTGGTCGATCGGGAAGGGGCTCTGGATACGATGGAAGTGCAGGTGGAGATGACGCCGAAGATGTTCTCGGATTCAGTTAAGGATATCGAATCCTATGAGCGCCGCTTGGCCGCCGCGATGCAGTCCACGCTGAACATCGCCGCGAATGTAAAGCTGGTGGCGCCCAAATCCCTGAGCCGCTCCGAAGGAAAGGCCCAGCGGGTCATCGACCGGCGAAAGATTTGAAGAAGGAGGAAGGAGAATGAGCGTACAACAGTTATCCGTATTTGTAGAAAACAAACAGGGCGGCCTGGCGGAAGTGACGCGTGCCTTAGCCCAGGAGAAAATCAATATCCTGGCGCTGTCCATCGCCGATACGACGGACTACGGCGTGCTGCGAATGATCGTGGACCGGCCGGAAGAGGCCGCCGAGATCTTAAAGGCGCAGAACGCGGCGGTAGCGCTGACGGATGTGTTGGCGGTCAAGATGCCCAATCATCCGGGTGGATTAGACGGAGCGGTACAGGCTTTGTCTAAGGAAAATATCGGTATCGAATATATGTATGCTTTTGTGTGCCCCCTTCCGGGAGAGGCCTGTATGGTCTTTCGCGTGGAAGACAGGGAGAAAGCAGGAAAGGTTTTGGAGGATGCAGGCTATTTGCAGCTTGTGACGAGTGATTTATATGAGCGATAATATCAGTAAGCCGTTTCAGATCGTTTCTGACGGCGCGTGTGATCTAGGGCTGGAGGCGGCAAAACGGCATCAGATCGAACTGGTTCCTTTTTACGTCACCTTTGACGGACAGCGGTACGTAAAAGAAGAAAAAGAGATGAAGGTGAGGGAGATCTATCAGAAGATGAAGGATCTGCCGGGTACTTTTCCAAAGACGTCCCTGCCCACGGCCATGGATTATATTGAAGCGTTTAAGCCCTATGTGGAAAGGGAAATCCCAATCTTATGCATTTGTTTGAGCGCGAAATTCACAGGATCTTACAATTCCGCGCAGCTGGCCAAGGAGGAACTGCGGGGAAAGTATCCCGGGGCGCGGATCGAGGTGATCGACTCCACGCTGGCCACCGTTTTGCAGGGCAGTTTCGTTCTGGAGGCGGCGCGCATGAGAGATCAGGGCATATCTTTAGAGGAGACGGTTCCCGTCTTGGAGCGGCTCAAGAAGACCGGCCGGATCTTTTTCACCATCGATACCATGGAATATCTGGCCCATGGGGGCAGGGCGGGCAAGGTGCTCAGCACCATCGGGGCTAAGCTGCCGCTGAAGCCGCTGATCGTGATGAAAGAAGGGGAGCTGTTTCCCTCGGGAGTGAGCCGATCCAGGCGGCATGCCTTGCATAAGGTGATCCATATGATGGAAAGTTTTTGCGCCGAGAATCACGTGAGTACCCGGGAATACCGGGTCATGACGGGTTACGGTTATGACCGTGAGGAATGCGAGGCGTTTTCAAAAGAACTCGCCCAGAAGATCGGCATCGAGCCGGAGATGATGCAGATCGGGGCGACGATCGGCGTACACACGGGGCCGGATCCCATCGGGACGGGTTTGATACGGAAGTTTGAGACGATCTAAAACGAAAAGGGCTTTCGATCGCGGAGGAGAAACCTTCGGATCGGAAGCCCTTTATTTATGAAGATCGATGAGGTTTAGACAGACCGGAAAAGAGAAAACCAAGCAGGAAGCGCCGCAGAAAATATCCCCAGAATCCAAGAACCTTACGCAGATGGTTTTCGATCACTTGGTGGAAGTCGGCCATTTGCCGAATCTCCTCCGGTTCGGGAAGATAATCGCCGAAGCGAAGGCGGTTCATCACCTGAAAAACGGCCGCCATGGAGACGGAGAGCTCGGGAGGCAGCGCCCGGTCGGCTCGTTCTCCCAGGGAAAGCAGGGTGTCTTCTTGATGAATCCGCAGGCCAAAGAAGGCTAACTGTCGGAGAAAATCATGATAGTAATATTCCGCGGCCTGGTCGGCGCGTGGATATTTCCGGTTCACGTATGACAGGGAATAGCGTCTTTTACAACAACCGCTGCCCCAGCATAAAAACAGGATCAGCAAGAGGATGAGCGGAATGACCCACAAAAGGACAAGGGGATTCGAGGAATCCGGCTCCGTCTCATCCTCGGGGAGAATCGATTCCGTGGGAGGCTCCTCTTCGGGAGGCACGGGACTCGTCTCTTCTTCCGTGGAGGACGAGACCTCCGGTTCTTCGGGAAGAGGCGTGTTTATGAGGAAAATATCCGCCGAAAGAGCGTCCAGAGGCACCCAGCCGATCTGATTCAGGTAGATCTCCGTCCAGGCGTGGCCCGTGGCTTGGGTGGCCTCATATCCATTTCCCGTCTCGGCAGGGATCATGCCGTATCCGGTTACATATCGGGCGGGAATCCCCTCCAAACGGCACATGACGGTCAATGCCGAAGCATAATAGACGCAATATCCGCGTTTATCCTGTAGAAAATGGGCCACAAAATCCTCGTCCGCGGGCGGCGTGCCGGGGGTTAGGGTATAGGTACACTGTTCGGATAAATAGTCTCGTAACGCCATGGCCTTTTCGTATGGCGAGTCCTGTCCTTCTGTGATCTCATGGCACAGGGTTTCGACCCAGGCCGGGAGCGTTTGAGGAAGTTGAAGGCAAAGGGCGGCGGCCGTCTCGTAGGAATCGTCCTTTTGGCTGGATAGGATCTCTTCCAGGGCGAGCATACGTTCATCGAAACGAGTATCCGTGTGATCCCAGGCCAAAGCCTGTACCTGGTAGGAATAACTATAAGAAGGCATGAGGGAAAGACGGGTCTCTCCCTGAGTATTGAAATACAGTTCCTGCTGGGAGGAGGAGAGCTGTATCTGCCGGGTACGATACGGAAGAAACAGCGAACGGGATTTCGAGCCGCATCGGATCCGAGCATCGACAGAAATGGTCATGGAACTAAGCAGCGAGCGGGCAGCGGAAAGATCCGCGGGAAGTCTATAACCGTAAGCCTCTTCCCGTTTTCCCTGCCAGAACAGGCTGTCGAGGCGAAAATTGCCGTAAGAATAGTCTGGCGTGTCCTGCCAGGCATGGCCGGTATAATAATCCAAAACGTCGCCGCGAAGTAAAAAGGGGGACGAGGAATCGATGGTCAAGATCACCTGATCCGTGGGCTCCACATCGCCGCCCAGGGCGTCTCCTTGAGGCATCCAGCCCATGTCCCGCATAGAGGTAATGGGCCAGTCCGGCAGATCGCCCCAGTGATATTCCCAGAAGTCCTGCACGTCGTGGATGAGATGCTGTAGGGAACGGGAAGTCCATTCGCCGTCTTCGGAAGGGGCAATCCACAGGCTTCCCGCGAGAATGACGGGGAGGAAGAGGATGGCCAGGAATTGAGCTCGCAGACGCCCCTGAGTCCGCAGGCGTCCCCTGGGAAGGCAGACGATGATGGCGGAGCAGGAAAGCAGGAAGGGAAACAAAAGATCTTGACTGTTCCGAACGCCCTGAAAAAGGAGAAGACCGAGGGATAAGAGGCAAAGAAGCCACAGGGAGAAAAATTTTCTCAGGAGAAGCCAGTAAAACAGGACCACCGGGGTCAGTAGGGACAGGTAGACGAGTTGGCGGACCCATTCGCGGGAGTAGAGAGGGTCTTCGGGCATACCCGAAAAACACCAGGTGAAAAAGCCCGAAGCAAGCGAGAAAAAGGTTCCCGACTCTCCGGAGAATAGGAGAACGACCGCCAGCAGGAGAACCGCGCCCCCCAGCAGGACGAAAGGAAACCAGGGGCGAACCTCGAGAAGGCTCCAGAACAGGAGCAGGGCCATCAGCAGAAGACACTGGTGTCCCGGGGAGAGGGCGTGCCCCAGAAGAGGCAGCAGAATGTAGGAGCAGGACAGGGAAAAGAGCAGGATGCACAGAACATCTACACAGTATAGGCGAAAGGCGGAAGATTTCATGGCGCGCCGCCCCCTAACTGATCCTGCAAGAAGGAGAGGATCTCTTTTTCATAAAAGGAGGCGATGTGTAAGGATTCGCCTGCAGGGGGCATCTGTTCGGGTAAAACATCCCAAACCCAGTAAAAGCAGGGAGAAGGAAGGTTTTTAAGCACGTCAAGATAGGCGCTGCGAATACCGGCGCCGAGAATATAGATTCGTTCCCTGCGGGAGACGTCTGTCAGCGAGCGCAAGACCTGGGCGCAAGCTTCTTCGTCCGTCATTCGGAAGGGAAGCAGGGCAAGCCACTGGTGGCATCTATGAAAATCGGAAAGAGAAAAGGTCTCCGCGAGGGCAGGATACTCCGAATCGGGGCAGGCCAGCCGAGTGGGATCCTCCTGTGCCAGGTGAGCGTACAGCAGCGTGGCGGCGCATTCGGTGATACGATCCGAGATCTTTTCCGAGTCCCCAGACAAAGAACGAGTGTCGATAAAGATCAGACAGCTCTCGCCCACGGGATCCGTATATTGGCGGGTCAGAAGCTGCCGGGTCTTTACGGAAGACTTCCAATGGATCCTGGACATGGGATCTCCGGGCGTAAAGGAACGCAGATGAGAAAACTCCTCATGTCCCGCGGGAAGCGAGCCCGAAAGCGTCCCCGTCCCCGCTGCGAAGGAACGGGAGGAAGCGGGAAGACGAAAGGGAATCAGACGGGGGTACACCAAAAGACTCTGGGGGCGATAGTAAGACAGCCAGCGCATATCGATATGCATGGGCAGGATGCCGAAGAGATCCTGAATATCCAGCCGAGTCATCCCGGCTTGGTATTCGCCCCGATAAGGCAGGGAGAGCGTAAAGTCGAAGGAAGTCTCCTGTTTGGGGGCCAGATTGACCCATATATCCCGGCAGTCTTCCGGCGCGGGCGTCATGATATGCACTTTCATATGGGTAAAAGGAAAGGGTTTGTCGTTGTAGATGCCCAGATGGAGGGTGACGGTCCGGCCCTTTTCCGTCTCTTTCTCGCTCAGGGTCTGTACATAGGAAAAAGAAGAAACGGTCCACAGATTCAGGGCGAGAGCGACGGCCATGGTCGTAAGCTGCATGAAGAACAGGAGGAAACAGACGCGGTTTCCGCTGTAGAGTCCATACAGAAGGGCGACAAGCATCACAATATAATAGAAGATACGGAATCTTTTCATCGCGTTACAGGACGTGGGGAACCGGAATTTCCCGCAGAATGGAACGAAGAGCCAGCACGGGGGTCTGCTGCCGGAAGAGGGCTTGGGAATGCAGAAGGATGCGGTGAACAAGCACCGGTTCCACCAGTTTCTGCACATCGTCCGGCTGCACGAAGTCTCGGTCCTGTAACAGGGCGTATCCTCTGGCGGCGTTCATGAGAGCCAGAGATCCACGAGGACTGACGCCCAGGGCGATCTGCTCGTGGCGCCTTGTGGCCTCAGCCACGGAGATAATATAGTCCAGGATGGATTGGGCGCAGCGCACCTGATGAAAGGCCTCTTGCAGCGCGGTCAGTTCCTGGGCGCTCATCACACAGGGCAGGGAGGAGGGAACGATTCTTTGGATGTTTCGCTCCAGGATCTCCTTTTCCTCCGCACGCGTGGGATATCCCAGGGAAATACGCATCAGAAAGCGGTCTAACTGGGCCTCCGGAAGGGGGAATGTGCCCGTCAGCTCCGCCGGATTCTGGGTGGCGAGCACCATGAAAGGAGTGGGCAGGGGATAGGTGACGCCGTCGATGCTGACCTGACCCTCCTGCATGGCTTCGAGAAGGCTGGACTGGGTCTTGGGCCCCGTTCGGTTGATCTCATCCGCCAGTACGATTTGGTGCATGATGCTGCCCATATGCACCTCCTTTTCTCCGGTGGCCATGTTAAAAAGGGTATATCCGGTAACGTCCGCCGGCATCAGGTCCGGCGTAAACTGTATGCGGGCAAAGCTGCAGCCCAGGGAGCGGGCCAGAGAGGATACGAGTGTTGTTTTTCCAAGGCCGGGCACATCTTCGATCAATACGTGGCCTCCGCAGACAAGGGCCGTCAGGATCAGTTCGACGGCATCCTCCTTGCCCACAAATACTCGGCTTATATTCTGTCGCAGGGCTTTTACGGGTTCTAAAGAAACGGAAAGAGGCATTATGAGTTCATCTCCTTTATCGCTTTTATACGGATTCGGACATAATCGATATACCAATTCCCCTCCTGATATAGGACGGGGCGCAGTTCGTCATTGACTTCCCGAAGAATCTGTTTTACGGTATCTTCAGGCAGATCTTTCATGGGCTCGCGGACAAACATGCGGATCCAGTCGGACAACCCGTCCTCCGTATCCTGCTTCGTCCAGCGATCAAAAAGGTGAGCCTGAGTCACCTTTAAGCCGGCGCGTTCTACCAGAGGCGCGTATTGTCCGATTGTGGGGAAATAGAAGACACGGGGATAGATGAGGTTTCGCCGGGAGAAAGCGCGATCAAGAGAGGCATGAACGGTCTCGGCGCAGCCGAAACCGCCAAACTCACACACAAGCTGTCCCCCCGGAAGAAGCTGTGAGGCGATATTTTGGAGCATCTCTTCCTGATCCTCTTCATCGATCCAGTGAAAGACCGCGTTGGAAAAAAGAACATCCGCGGGTCTGTCCAGGCGAAGAGTCCGCAGATCGCCCTGTATAAAGGAAATATCCGGATAGTTTTCGCGAGCGATGTTCAGCATAGAGGCGGAGGCGTCCACCCCAAGCACATCGCAGCCGAGATCGCGCAACTTCGCGGTCAAGGCGCCGTTTCCGCAGCCGAGATCGACCACGCGCTTTCCACGGGGTTCATCGATCCATTGTAAAAGACTCTCCCCGTATTGATGGACAAACTGAAAATGATCGCGGTATCCTTCCGCGTTCCATTGGATGTTCATGATGATATTGGAAACGTCTCTCGAACAGGCGAAGAGAGAACGTCCTCCTCCTTTCCTCATTAAATAAGATACATAAGGAGATTGCCGCCCGTTGGCGGCAATCTCGGGGCGCAGCTCCATTTCATCCCCGAGAGAAAGCTGTCAAGCTGCGCCGAATAACCTATAAATTGAGGTGATCTAGGGAGATTGCCGCCCGTTGGCGGCAAACTCGGGGCGCAGCTCCATTTCATCCCCGTGAGAAAGCTGTCAAGCTGCGCCTATTATACCATAAATATGGGTAAAGATACAGGGGCAAAAAAGTTGTAGAAAAAACTTTCAAAAAAGAGTTGACAAAGGGAGGGAAGAAGTGGTATACTACGACTCGCGTCTTCGGCGGGGAACCGGGAAGACGGTCAACTCGAAAAAAACATCGAAAAAAGATGAAAAAAAGAGTTGACAAAGGCTGGGAGCTGTGATAGAATAGCTTCTGCACTCGCGAGAGCGGGTGAGGGACCATGAAAACCAAACAGTGTAACATCTAAAG